>JAFVDD010000041.1 GCA_017478725.1 Paludibacteraceae bacterium | reverse complement strand
GTACTTTTTCATTCAGGACTTCCGGCTGAAGAAGCGTGAGCCGCTCAACTGGAACGGGCATGCACTGGAGGCAGGGCGGCAGTATGTGACCGCCAAATGGAACGGCAAATGGGGCACGTACACGACAGAAGATGTGCGGGAGTTCGGGATGGAAACAAAGAAGCCCGGATAATATAACACTGCCGTCTCCCAGACGGCGCAATAAACGAAACAAAACAACAATGCGGCAATCCAATTGCCGCGAAACGGACGGAGAAAATGCCGTCTCCCAGACGGCACAATAAACGAAACAAACGGCGGAATACCGCCTAAAACAGAACAAAACAACTAATGTCCGATGGCATCGGACGCAAAAAAAGAAGAATTAAAAATTATGGCAAAGATTGAATTACAGGCGTTTATCCGTTCGATGAGCGGGACGCTATACAAAGACGACAAAACACGTGTGGTGGCGAAGACTTATCGGCGCAACGGCAAAGTGGAAACACATTTGTACATTCAGAAAATTAAATAGATTATGAGCGCATATCCTTTATATGATGTGCCGTGGTTGGTGCGCGACCCGAATGAGTTTCGGATGTCGGAGAAAAGGCATGAGATTGAGGTGAAGAACCAAGCCGTGGTAGATGATTATTTTATTGCGAGGGACAAGGGACTTACGGCGCATGAGGCACGGAGGTTGGTGGCGGATAAGCACCAAATGAGTTCTGAAAGGGTTTACTGCATTGTCAAATGGTTCTTTAATCAGGCAAGAAAACGAAAAAAGTACGATTTTTTGATAAAATTCGCACCCTTGGAGGAACACTAAAGTTACTTTCGTATTAATTTTGCACCGGATTTTGAGAGAAGTCCGGTGTTTTAAATGGCGGAAACCGCTTGAGAACCGCTTGACCACCGCTGCACTCGCGTTCGGCAAATGGCTCGCAAGGAACCATACCGCTCCGCTAAATGGTAAGTGCGACCATTGCCTCCGCTCTCCCCATCGCAAACGCTTCGCTGGTTTACGCTGGGGACCCCAAATTATGATGAACGTTTACAGAACGTTTAATTAACCCAATTTATTAACAATTAAAACCAAACCAAACTATGGCAAAGTACAAACCTATCGACATGGTGAAAGAGTACCATGGCAAAATCTGCGAACACAGCGACACCTATTTCCAGAAACGCGGACGCACGTTGTGCACCGGTCGTATCTGCAATCCACGCGATTTCGAGAAGAACCCTGCGAGTGCTGAGGAATTGGCGACCCGCACGAAGTTCCAGCAGACGATTGCAGCTGTCAAGGCTCTGACCGCAGAGCAGAAAGCAGAGTACGCGACTGCTTTTGCGAACCAAAAGAAGTACACGACCTTGCGTGGGTATATGTTCGCGATGGAATATGCGAAATTGGCGTAAAGAGCCTACCCATAACCCTCCCCTTAGGGGAGGGAAGCCGGATACTATCCGGCACAATGAACGAAGAAAAATGCGGCACTAACGAGCCGATGTCGGGATTAAATCCCGACGCAATAGACAAAGAAAGATGCGGGATGGCATCCCGCGTAAAGAAAGAAGAATTTTTAACCCATCCGCCAAGCATAGGCGGATACAAAAACCTAAATCTTAACTATGGGAAAAGTTGCTTATGAAGACCCGATACATCATATATCGGGGCGAATCAGTAAAAAGTACCGAACCGTGTACAACTACCGCAAGGCCGGTGAACGTAAGTACACCAGTATTCATGGCGACCGTACTACTCCGCCGAGTGCGGATGAGTTGAACCGTCGGGAGAAATTCCGCGTGGTGCGTCTGGCGGCGCTGGATCGCTCGATGGATTTGAGCAAACTGACGCAAGACCAGATGGTGTTCGTGAACGAGCGCAAGGCTGGCGTCAACACCAAGTATCTGACGTACAGGGGCTGGTTGTTCGGCAAGGCGTGGAAGTACTACGACGAGAGTACGGGGCAAGTAAACTGGCCGGCAAGTTTGTAGTCGCTACGCGACGTTAAACTGTTAAAATGTTAAAGCGTTAAACTGTTAGAACAATGAAGAAACTGATTTTGGCAGGTATGGTGGCGATAGTCGCCACCGCCTGCAATGTGACAAGGACGGTGACGACCGAAAGCAGATACATCCAGCAGAATGACACAAGTATCGTCATTCAGACGAAGACCATTGAGACGTACGACGCGAGCAAGAAACTATAATTTTTGCGGTGACTCCGACGGAAAAGAGAAAAGCGGGCAAATACCCGCTTTTCTTGTTCGTCTCTCGGTGGTGAGTTGGTCATCAGTCGGATAGGGCTTGTTTGGCTAATTGTGTGAGTTGGGCTGTATCTATCGGTTCCATAACCAATTCCTCCGGGGCGAGGTCTAGCAAGAACTGCATATACGTCGGCATTGTGAGCAGGTTGCCATCACGACCGATATTGAAATCTCCGAACTTGATGATTCGATGGACATGGTACTTCTCCGGATGCGCCAACACTGTTTTTGCACTCTTGGCCTTTGACGATTTGGCTTTTACCTCCAACGGAACACATTCTCCGTTCATCCGCACAAGGAAATCCAACTCCAATCCTGAATCCTTTTGGAAATAATATAAGTTCTGTGCCTTTTTATACAGCGTGTCCGCCATCAGATTCTCATAGATTGCACCTTTGAACCCTCCCAAATTACCTTGCAGGATATCGGCACGTGTTCCCGTTCCTAACATCTCTATAAGCAGCCCGATGTCCGCCACATAAACCTTGAACACATTCTCTTTCGCATTTCCTTCCATCGGCAAACCTGTGATATCCGTATTGTAGCAACGGCATATAATCCCGGCATCCTCCAGCCACTGTAGCGAACCGAGATACGTATCACTTCTTCCTCCGGGTTTGACTTGGTTGTACTGGAACTTCTTATTTTCTTTTGCCAGTTGTTTGGGTATAGAATTGAAGCACTCGCGGATGTGCGGTTTGTCCTTGTCCGGAGCATATTTCACCATATCATCGCGGTACTCCTTCAGAATAGACTGATGTACTTTGCTCACGGCGTTCAAGTTGTTGGTCTCAAGGAAAGTGTTTACGGCTTCCGGCAGTCCTCCTATGGCGACATAGAGGTTGAGAATCTGCCTCATCGCCGAATGGATACCCGCAGGAACAGGAGTCTCTTCGCGGTAGAACTTCTTCAGCGCCTCAATTACTTCATTTGAGATATTGTTCGCCCAAAGGAACTCTTCGAAATCCAGCGGGTACATCTCTACGATGTCTTCTGATCCGACAGGAATGGAGTTGATACCCGGTTCTTTTGCTCCTGCCAGTTTGCGGTGTTGTTTTTTCTTCTCGTCACCATATCCCTGTACTCCAAGCAACGAGCCTGTAGCAATCACGTCAAAACGTCCGTCTTCCTTGAAGAACTTGAGGGCAGTACGAGCTTCCGGGCACTCTTGAATTTCATCGAAAATAAAACAGGTGTTGCCGGGGGTAAATGTTACACCGGTAATTTGCGCAGAGAGACCGAGCAAGATATCATCTACGGCCTTGGATCCCATGAACACATTAATACGCTCAGGTTGCTTGATGAAATTGATATAAACGACCGTCTTATAATGAGTTTCTGCAAAATGCTGCGCAATAAAAGTCTTACCGCATTGGCGGATACCCATTATCACCAAAGGCTTGTGCCCTGCTGTGTTTTTCCACTGGACCAAAGTATCTTCAATCTTCCTTTTTAGCATTTTTTCAAACGAATAACTGGTATATTTCTACACTTTTTTGAACGAATAATATCTGTTCTATTGCACTTTTTGAAGCAAAAAACTGTGCAAAGATACAACTTTTTTTGCATATATGCAAATTAAATATTCTCTTTTATTCGCTTTATGGCTGTTTGGCAGTGTGCGCGGGGAGAGAAGGCGGAGAAGCGGACATAGCCTTCGCCGCCGGGACCGAAGCCGGCACCGGGCGTGCAGACAATCCGGCAGCGGTGAAGCAGCCAATCGAAGAACTCCCACGAACCCATACCGTCCGGCGTGCGGCACCAGATATACGGCGCATTGACGCCTCCGAACACCTGCAGACCTGCGTCCTGCAGTCCTTCGCGTATCAGCCGCGCCGTGCCCAGATAATAGTCTATATCGGCTCTGACAGCCTCCTTGCCTTCCGGCGTATAGATTGCCTCGGCGGCACGCTGCGCCACATAGGCGGTGCCGTTGTATTTGGTGCATTGCCGCCGCAGCCACATGGCGGTCATCCCTGTCTCTCTCGGCACCACGGTATAGCCGCACCGCACACCCGTGAAACCTGCGCTTTTGCTGAAACTGCGCACTTCGACAGCCACCTCTTTGGCGCCCTCTATCTCGTAAATGGAATGAGGGATGTCGGGCGAAGTGATGTAGGCTTCGTAGGCGGCGTCGAAGATGATGATGCTCCGGTGCTTGCGCGCGTAGTCCACCCACACTTGCAGCTGTTCGCGCGTGAGCGTCGTGCCCGTGGGGTTATTGGGAAAACAGAGGTAGATAAGGTCCGCCTGTTCTTTGGGCAAGTCGGGCACAAAACCGTTCTCCGCATGAGACGGCAGGAACGTCACCGCGCGGCCTGCCATCGTCGTGGCGTCCACGTAGGCGGGATAAGAAGGGTCCAGCACCGCCACGCGGTTCGTTCTGTCAAAGAGTTCGCTCAGGTTGCCCAAGTCGCTGCCGGCACCGTCGCTGATAAAGACCTCGCCGGGCGTCAAGTCAATGCCCCGCGGCCGGTAGTCATGGTCGATGATGGTTTGGCGGAGCCATTCGTAGCCTTCTTCGGGGCCGTAGCCGCGGAACGTGTCCGGGTGCGCCAGTTCGTCCACCGCGCGGTGCATGGCGTCAATAACAGGCTTCGCAAGCGGACGCGTCACATCGCCCACGCCGAGACGCAGCACTTGTGCGTCCGGGTACGCCGCCTGATACGCCTGCGTGCGGTTGACTATCTCCGTGAAGAGATACGAACCGTTCATATGTTGCAGATAGGTGTTGAGGGTCATAAAGTGATGTACGATGTACGATTTACGATGTACGATTTATCCACTATATTTTAGAAGGGGAAGCTACCTCGGAACACTTCTTCGGCGGGTCCGGTCATGTAGATGAATCCCTGCTCGTCGCGGCGGATGAGCAAGTCGCCTCCGCGCATATGTACGGTCACTTCGCTGTCCGTCAGCCCTCTGTTCATCGTTTCCACGGCAGAGGCGCACGCACCGGTGCCGCACGCCATCGTCTCGCCCGAACCGCGTTCCCACACACGCATGGCTATCTCGCGCCGGTTGAGGACATTCACCCATTCCGCGTTCGTGCCCTCCATGCCGGAAAGAGTCATCTGATCTATCGGTTCGGCGGTGATGAAGACTTTATGCGGGTTGCCGAGTTCCCTGCCCATGTTCACCGTCACCTGCTCTACTACGCCGCCGTTTACTTGCAAAGACAGCGAACGGAGTCCGGCAAGCGTCTCTATAATCAACTGCAGCTTTCGGCATAAACCGCTCTCGTACAGGTATTTGCCTACGCAGCGGATGGCATTGCCGCACATCTGTGCTTCCGAGCCGTCCGCATTGAAAATCCGCATCTTCGCATCGGCTGTTTCAGAGGGCAGCATAAGCACCAGCCCGTCCGAACCGACGCCGCGATGCCTGTCCGAGACACGCCGCGCCAGCGCAGGCACATCCGCACAGTCTACCACCTCCGCCTCATGCGCTTGGAAACAGTCTATATAGACATAATCGTTCCCCAGCCCCTGCATTTTGATAAAATGAAGAATCATTTTATATCTGGCATTTGCTATAGTTATTTTGTTTACGGTATTTCCGTGCACTGCGCAAAATATCACGCAAAGGTACATTTTTTTGCGAGATACGCAATAGTGCATTTATATAAACAGCAACTGAATCGTAGCAATTTGGTACGCGTACGCCAAATCTATTTTCCATCCTTTTCAATTATCTCCCAACTACCCCCCTTGTCCGGACCTATGTGACGAATATACCCAGACTCTTGCAACTGCTGTATATACCACTTTACACTATCTGCAGAAAGACCGAGTATCTCTCCCAATTGTCTCCTAGAGAGTTTTGGATTTTTTGTCAATTGCTCGATGATGAGTGCTTTCTTATAGGCTCTATTTGTTGGATGGTTTTCTGGGTGGTTTTCTGTTTTCTGGGTGGCTTTCTGGGTGGAAATCGTTTTTTCTGGGTGGTTTTCTTCTCCCGGAAGCCATGCATATGGAATCACAACACGGGTAAAATGATCCATAAAGATAAAACACTCCTTTCCATATACCTTCATCACTCGCTGAAGACCGGTTCCCAATGACTCGACCAACTCAACATCGCGGAACACGCGCATCAGCTCTTTGTTGCGCGGATTACTGACACCATTAAAAAAATCTTCCTGATTCATATCGTCAGGAAGTGTTCCCGTAGATGTGATCTCCATGCGGTCGGAGAAGAGTTCAAACTTAGGTGGCACCTCGTTGAAATAATCATTGTGAACAATAGCATTGATAACCAATTCGCGTACAGCACGCTCATTCCACAACGGTGTGTCTGTGCGATAAGGATAGCCGATAGAACTTTTAACCGTATTTTCAACCCGCAGACGGTCTAAGACCCGATCCGTTGCTTTTAGCAAAGAGCAATAACCATATTCATGGTTTTCTATCAGTTCATCTCTATCTTTTCCTGCATATTTAGCAACTTTGATAGAGGTGCTATTCTCATCCGCTAACAAATATGCCACATAATTGTATCTGCCATCATCTGTTAGGAGTTCCAAACTTTTAGCAAAATTACTATTGAGTGTTAGATGTTTGCTATCATAGTAAATGTTCAACTGGCGGAAAGTCAAATCTTTTTGCGGCGAAGGTATGTGTTTGAGAGAACGACGCACTCTACGGGAAAACATATCTTCAATCTGCGCTTGTGTCATGGGTTCTGCAGCCGTTCCGACACGCGTAAAACACCCTTTAGGAGAAAGACCATATTGCTTTTTGTAATATGGTTTCTCTGAACCGGATGATACAAACACCCTAATGACAGGCACTCCTTCTATACGCTCTATCGTAACATCAAATAGTCCCATTGGGGAAGGGAGAATATTGTCCCTTAGCCGATTCTTGATAGCGAGCATATCACCATCAATATCCTGCACACCGACAGGCTTTCCTGCATCATCCACGCCGATGTAAATAATACCACCCTCGCGGTAGTTGAGGAAAGCCACGACCTCTTTCTCGATATCGAGTTCGCGAGTCAACTCGCGCTTAAATTCTATGCGGTTTGTTTCTATCATAATTTTCTATCGTGCATTTATGCACATCTTGATGTGTCTTGCTCTCTAATTTCGTCAGCAAAGGTACTACTTTTTTTCGACATACGCAATAGCGTTGAGTGTTTTTGCGCGTTTTTATTGCGCATTTTCGTTGTCATCTACTGCTTAAATTTGCGGTGTTTCATTTTATGCTTTTGCACTTACTTGCCATTTACGAGAGACATACGGGACAGATACGGAACGATAGACCGACGGGATACCGACGAGATACCGAGATGGAAGTTTGACTAAACCTTAGTGGATAAACAGCAGTTCGCGGTATTTCGGAAGCGTCCAGAGTTCGTCATCAACAATCATCTCCAGCGCATCGGCGTGGGAACGTATCTCTGCCATCAGCGGCAGGACGGTGTCATGGTAGGCGACCGCTTTGCTGCGCTCATCGGGCATCCGGTTGGCTTTGTGGCGCGCCTCGGTCATACGCTCTACCGCCTTGTGGATAGCGCCGGAGTGGTTCTCAATCTGTTTGATAATCGAGTAATCCATCTCATTGAGCGACTCTGTCTCGTCGGCGGAGAAGACTTGCTTGACTGCCAATACGTTCTGCAGTAGCATCGTCTGGTAGCGCTTGGCTGCTGGCAGCACATGGTTGACAACAAGGTCGCCCATGACGCGGCTCTCTATCTGCAGTTTCTTGGAGTAGGTTTCCCATTTGACCTCGGTGCGGCTGTGCAGCTCCGCCTCCGAGAGGACGGCTGTCGTACCGAACATCTTGATCGTCTCCGGCGAGAGATAGCGGTCGATGATAAGGGGCACGGATGTCTCGCAGTCGAGACCGCGTTTCTCCGCTTCTTTCTTCCACTCGTCGCTATAACCGTTGCCGTCAAAACGGATAGTCTTGCACTCCACGATGTAACGTTTGATAATCTCGAAGAGCACGCGCTCTTTGGCTTCTCCTTTCTCGATACGCGCATCCACTTCCGCCTTGAAGAGCATCAGCTGCTCCGCCACGGCGGCATTCAGCGCCAGCATCGCCGCGCCGCAGTTGGCGCTTGAACCTACTGCACGGAACTCGAAACGGTTACCCGTGAACGCAAACGGCGAGGTGCGGTTTCTGTCGGTATTGTCCAGCAAGATCTCAGGGATGTTCGCCACGCCCAGTTTCATCTCTTTCTTGGCGTTGATGATGATGGCTTCTTCAGCGGAAGCGTGCTCCAGTTTGTCGAGCACCTCGCTGATCTGCTTGCCCAGGAAGACGGAGATGATAGCAGGCGGTGCTTCGTTCGCACCAAGACGGTGCTCGTTGGTGGCACTGACGATAGAGGCTTTCAGCAGCCCGTTATGCCGCTGAACAGCCATCAGTACGTTCACAAGGAACGTCACAAACTGCAGGTTCTGATACGGGTTCTTGCCCGGCGCCAGCAGGTTGATGCCGGTATTGGTCTGCATCGACCAGTTGCAGTGCTTGCCGCTGCCGTTGACGCCCGCATAGGGTTTCTCGTGCAGCAACACGCGGAAATGATGCTTCGCCGCCACACGGTCCATAATACTCATTACCAGCAGGTTATGGTCGTTGGCGAGGTTCACCTCCTCAAAGATAGGTGCCATCTCAAACTGGTTCGGCGCCACCTCGTTATGACGCGTACGGACGGGGATTCCCGCCTTGAGTGCTTCGTATTCAAGTTCCTGCATGAATGCCAGCACGCGCGCCGGGATAGCACCGAAATAATGATCCTCCAGCTGCTGGTTCTTCGCGCTGTCATGCCCCATGAGCGTACGGCCCGTGAGCATCAGATCAGGACGGGCGTTATAGAGTGCCTCGTCCACCAGGAAATACTCCTGCTCCCATCCTAAGTTCACATGCACATGCTTCACCTGTTTGTCAAAATACGCGCACACCTCCCGCGCCGCGTGGCACAGCGAAGCAGTCGAGCGGATAAGCGGCGTTTTGTAGTCCAGCGCCTCACCCGTATAGGCTACGAACACCGTCGGGATACAGAGCGTGTCGCCTTTCAGGAAAACAGGACTCGAAGGATCCCATGCCGAATAACCGCGCGCCTCGAACGTGTTGCGGATACCGCCGTTGGGGAAGGACGATGCGTCCGGCTCCTGTTGATAGAGACTGTCGCCGCTGAACTCCTCCAGCAAAGCGCCGTCCTTGAGCGTGAAAAACGCGTCGTGCTTCTCCGCCGTGCCGCCTGTGAGAGGCTGGAACCAGTGGGTGAAATGCGTGGCACCATGCTCGATAGCCCATTTGCGGATACCGATGGCTACGACGCTTGCAATGTCGCGATGGATGGTGCGGCCGTTATCGACATCGTCAAACAACTGCTCCAGGACTTCCTCGGAGATATACTCCTTCATTTTCTCACGCGTGAACACGTCTTGCGCAAAATAGTCCTTTGCGCGTTCGTTCACTTCATTTGGATTTGGAATCTCATGCGAAAACGCATTCTTTAATGCTTCAAATCGGATGTTGCTCATAATTTTGCGTATTTTTGATGCTGTTTTTGATTTTTAATCGGATTAAAAACGAAAAATTACCTCTTTTCGTAAATCGAATGCAAAAATACTACAAATATTTTATATATGCAAATTTTGCCGCATTTTTTTACAAATTTTGTATTTTGTTCTTTTTATTTGCATATGTCGAATTTTTGTAGTAACTTTGTAGCCGATTTTTTGTGCGCGAGTGTGCGCACAGGCGTTTAAGCCTTATTTTATAGCACATAAATCAACAACACTATATGAATATATCGTACAATTGGCTGAAACGGTACATCAACCTGACGGATGATGCCGAAACAGTAGCAAAAATCCTTACCTCTATCGGCCTTGAGGTAGGAACCGTTGAAACGGTAGAGACTATCCGCGGAGGATTGAAAGGCTTGGTGGTAGGAGAAGTGCTGACATGTGTCCCCCACCCTAATTCGGATCACATGCACATTACCACCGTTAACGTAGGCAGTATCGACGCACAGGGTTCCACTATTGACGAACAAGGGCGGCATATCCTGCAAGTGGTATGTGGCGCACCCAACGTGGCTGCGGGACAGAAAGTCATCGTAGCTACTATCGGCACGGTGCTCTACGACAGCGACCAGAGTTTCACCATCAAAAAAGGCAAACTGCGCGGCGAGGACTCGATGGGTATGCTCTGCGCAGAGGACGAGATAGGTGTAGGAACGGATCACGCAGGTATCATTGTGCTGCCGGCTGACACGCCTGTCGGCATGCAGGCACGCGAGTACTACCATGTAGAAGACGACACGATTATCGAAGTGGACATCACTCCCAACCGTTCCGACGCTTGCAGCCACTACGGCGTAGCACGCGATCTGTATGCGTACTATAAGAGCCATCAGCAATCTGCCGTCAGCCTTCAGAAGCCGAGCGTGGAGGCATTCAAGGTAGAGAGCCGTGATTTGGAGATTCAGGTGCATGTGGATGCGCCGGAAGCTTGTCCGCGTTACACTGGCGTAAGCATCCGCGGCGTGGAGATAAAGGAATCGCCCGAATGGCTCAAGAACAGCCTGCTGGCTATAGGCTTACGCCCCATCAACAACGTAGTGGATATAACGAACTTTGTGCTGCACGAGTGCGGACAAGCACTGCACGCTTTTGACGCCGACAAGATCAAGGGCAACGAGATCCATGTGCGTTATGCCCGTCAAGGCGAGGAATTCGTCACCCTGGACGGCGTGGAGCGCGAGATGAACGAACGTGACCTCATGATTGCCAACCGTGAAGAAGCAATGTGCATTGCCGGTGTGTTCGGAGGCTTGGAGAGCGGCGTGACGGAGAACACCCAGAACGTGTTCCTCGAGTCCGCTTATTTCGATCCCGTCACTATCCGCAAGACGAGCCGCCGCCACCAGCTGCAGACGGATGCCTCGTTCCGCTACGAGCGCGGCTGCGATCCCAACAACACACTCTATGTACTCAAACGCGCCGCCCTGCTGATTCAGGAAGTAGCCGGAGGCAAAGTAGCGATGGAGGTGACGGACGTAATCAGCCAACAGCCTTCAACTATCAGCAATCAGCCGTTTGCGCCGTGGGAGGTGACGATTGACATCGAGCGCGTTTACAGCCTCATCGGCAAACGCATCGGCGAAGAGACTATCGAAACGATTCTCAAAGCGCTGGAAATAGAAATACACAGCAAGAACGGCTCCGTATGGGAGTTGCGCGTACCGCGCTACCGCGTGGATGTACAGCGCGAATGTGACGTAGTAGAGGATATCCTGCGTATCTACGGCTACGACAACATTGAGTTCCCCGACAAACTCAACACCAGCCTTGCCTATGGCGTGAAGCCCAACCCGGAGCAGCTGCGCCGCCGCATAGCCGAACAACTGACCGCACAAGGGTTCTACGAGATTCTCAACAACTCGCTTACCAAAGTAGGTTACTACGAACCGCTCACCCGGCTGACGCTTGACAGTTGCGTCAAGATTATGAACCCGTTGAGCCAGGATCTGGGAGTTATGCGCCAGACTCTGCTTTTCGGAGGACTGGAATCTATCGCACGAAACGCAAACCGCAAGAACAGCGACCTCCGTCTCTATGAGTTCGGCAACTGCTATCATTTTAACGCCGAAAGGCGAAAGGACGAAAGGGCGATTGCTGATCCGCTGATAGCGTACAGCGAGGAACCGCATATCGGCCTATGGCTCACGGGCAACAAGACGCCGCAGAGCTGGGTACGCCGCGAGGAGAAATCGTCGTTCTATCAGCTTCATGCATACGTTAACAATATCCTTACGCGTCTTGGCGTGGATCTCTCTAAAACCACTATCGAGCGTCTTGAGGACGAACTCTACGCCGACGGGCTGGTTATCAAAGCCGCCAACGGCAAAGCGCTCGGATTCATCGGCATCGTGGCACGCCGCGTGCTCAAACAGATGGATATTGACCAAGAGGTTTATTACGCCGATCTCGACTGGAACGCACTTCTCAAGCAGAACAAACAGTACAAAGCGGTCATTACTGACCTGCCTAAGTATCCCGAAGTGAAACGCGATTTCGCCCTGCTAGTGGATAAGAACATCGAGTTCGCCGATCTTGCACGCGCTGCTTTTGCTACGGAGAAGAAACTGCTGAAGAATGTCTATCTGTTTGATGTCTATGAGGGCAAGAACCTGGAGCAAGGCAAGAAGAGTTACGCTCTCTCGTTCATTATGCAGGATGCAGAGAACACGCTCAAAGATACGCAGATCGAGAATATCATGAACCGCCTGAAGGCTACCTTCGAAGAGAAATTCAACGCCACGCTACGCTGATGCTAACCAACCAAGAACAACAAGAGATACTCCGCCGCCGCACGTTCGCCATCATATCACACCCGGACGCCGGCAAAACGACGCTGACAGAGAAACTGCTTCTCTACGGCGGCGCGATACACGTAGCCGGAGCCGTCAAATCCAACAAGATACGCAAAACGGCTACCTCCGACTGGATGGAAATAGAGAAGCAGCGCGGAATCTCCGTGGCTACATCCGTCATGGGCTTTGATTATTGTCCCACGTTCCAAAACGATGCCAAGCAGACTTATCATATCAACATCCTTGACACGCCGGGACATCAGGACTTCGCGGAAGACACTTTCCGCACGCTGACCGCCGTGGATAGTGCGATCGTGGTGATTGATGCCGCCAAAGGCGTTGAGACCCAGACACGCCGGCTGATGGAGGTTTGCCGTATGAGAAAGACGCCCGTCATGGTTTTTATCAACAAGATGGACCGCGAAGGCAAAGATCCGTTTGACTTGCTGGACGAAGTAGAGCGCGAATTAGGCATTCATGTCCGCCCGCTATCCTGGCCGATCAACCAAGGGCAGCGGTTCAAAGGAGTGTATAACATCTATCAATCCACGCTCGATCTCTATCAGCCGGACAAGACACACGTCACGGAGTCGCTTCGTTTTGACGATGTGGCAGATCCGCAAATAGCGCAACTCGTCGGCGACAAGGATGCAGAGAAGTTGCAGGAAGATCTGGAGATGATAGAGGGAGTCTATAATCCTTTCAGCGAGGCTAACTACCTTGCAGGCGAATTGGCGCCTGTCTTCTTCGGCTCGGCACTCAACACTTTCGGTGTCAAGGAGTTGCTGGAGTGCTTCGTACATATTGCTCCTTCTCCGCGGCCGATACAAGCCGAAGAACGGGAAGTGAGCCCGATGGAAGACAAGTTCACCGGTTTCTGCTTCAAGATACACGCCAACATGGATCCCAACCACCGCTCGTGCATCGCCTTCTTCAAGATTTGCTCCGGCAAGTTTGTGCGCAACACCTATTATAAACACGTGCGCAAGGATCAGCAGATGCGTTTTGCGGCGCCTACATGCTTCATGGCGCAAAAGAAAGAGACTGTAGATGAGGCGTTTGCAGGCGACATCGTAGGCTTGCCCGATACCGGCAACTTCAAGATAGGCGACACGCTCACCAGCGGAGAGAACCTGCATTTCAAAGGGTTGCCGTCCTTCTCACCGGAGATGTTCAAATACATTGAGAACGCCGATCCGATGAAGCAGAAGCAGCTGGACAAAGGTGTTGCACAACTCATGGACGAAGGCGTGGCGCAGCTCTTCACCAGTCAGCTCAACGGCCGCAAGATCATTGGCACAGTGGGGCAACTGCAATTCGAAGTGATACAATACCGTCTGGAGCATGAGTACCAAGCCAAATGCCGCTGGCAACCGCTGCAGATGTACAAAGCCTGCTGGATCGAGGTCAGTGACCGCGACGGAATAGAAGAGTTAGAGACCTTCAAGAAACGCAAAGCCCAGTATATGGCAACCGACAAAGACGGACGCGATGTGTTTATGGCAGACAGTGCCTACGTACTACAAATGGCGCAACAGGATTACAAGCATATTACGTTCCATTTCACAAGCGAATTCTAATCGACATGACGACATGACGGCATGACGGCATGATGACATGACGGCATGACGACGCTACGACATAACGACAAAACTCTATACTATTATGAAAAACTTAAAATTCCGCCTCATCGTGATGAACTTTCTGGAGTTCGCTGTATGGGGTTCGTATCTAATCTGCATGGGTCGCTACCTTGCCGAACATGGCATGGGTACGCACATCGGCATCTTCTACTCTATCCAGGGTATCGTATCTATTTTCATGCCTGCCTTGATGGGTATTGTAGCCGACAGATGGATTCCGGCACAAAAGACGCTCAGCCTTTGCCATTTCTTGGCAGGAGCATTCATGTGCGCAGCCGGCATCTACGGCCTGAATGCCGGAGCGGATGTGCAATTTGGTCCGTTGTTCACCTTGTATGCTTTCTCGGTGGCTTTCTTTATGCCTACGATTGCACTGACCAACTCCGTAGCTTTCAATGCGTTGATCAAGGGCGGCTATGACACCGTCAAGGATTTCCCGCCTATCCGCGTTTTCGGTACGGTGGGTTTCATCGCTATGGAGTGGTGCGTGGATCTGCTCGGTTTTCAATCGACAGCCCATCAGTTTGTCGTCAGCGGAGGATTGAGTCTGCTGCTGGCGGCTTATGCCCTGACACTGCCCAACTGCGAGGTTAACAAAGTGGAAGGCAAAGTGGATTTAGTGGATGCACTGGGATTGCGCGCTTTTGCACTGTTCAAACAAAAGAAAATGGCATTGTTCTTTATCTTCTGTATGATGTTAGGCGTCAGCCTGCAGATCACCAACGGCTTTGCTACGCCGTTCCTTGGCAGTTTCGGAGCCGACCCCGCGTTTGCGGAGACATTCGCTGTGCAGCATAGCACGATGCTTATTTCCATCAGTCAGATTTGCGAGGCGGTATGTATATTGCTGATTCCGTTCTTCCTAAAGCGTTTCGGTATTAAGAATGTAATGCTGCTGGCTATGTTTGCCTGGGTGCTGCGTTTTGCCTTCTTCGGTATGGGTGATCCGGGCATGCCGGGTGTGTTGTTGTTTGTATTGAGCTGCATCGTATATGGCTTTGCGTTTGATTTCTTCAATATCTCCGGCGCACTGTACGTAGATCAGGAAACCGACCCCTCGATGCGTTCCAGCGCACAGGGGTTGTTCATGGTAATGACCAACGGTATCGGTGCCACCATCGGTACGCTGGGAGCACAAGCTGTTGTCAACAAGTTTGTCTATCATCTGCCTGAGACCGCTGATTTCATGCAGATATGGGAGGGTTGGAAAACCTCTTGGTACACATTCGCAGGCTATGCCTTGGTGGTAGCAGTACTGTTCTGGCTGTTCTTTCCAAAGACGCCAGTCAACAAAGACATTGAGGTGAAGCACTAATCTGAATGCTGAATGCTGAAACAGGTCTGACATAGCTGATAGCATATGTACCGTAAGGAACTCTCATATTATTTCTCGACGCCGATAGCCTATATTGTCATCGGACTTTACCTGCTGGCTATCAGCCTTTTCCTCTGGGTTATCCCGGGTCAGTGGAACATCATTGACTCGGGATATGCCCAAGTGGACGGGTTGTTCCAACTCAGTCCGTGGCTGTTCATGCTGCTGTGTCCTGCACTGACGATGCGTCTCTTCTCCGAGGAACGGCAATCGGGTATGTGGGATCTCCTGCGCACGAAGCCCGTCTCGTTAACCCGTATCGTACTCGGCAAGTATTTCGCTGCATGGACGCTTGTCCTAATCGGATTGATGCCTTGCTGGGTGCATTATTTCGTAGTGGCATACATGGCGGAGCCGATGGGAAACTTAGACAGCGGTGCGTTTATGGGTTCGTTCATCGGCCTCATTCTGTTGAGCGGCACTTTTCTGGCTATCGGCCTGCTCTGCGCCACGTTCAGCAAAAGCCAGATTGTATGTTTCATTAGCGGTGCACTGAGTTGCTTTGTGCTATACTGGGTGTTACTGCAGGCACACTACTCCGCCCTCTCACGCGGCGTGATTGATATGCGCGACGTAACGTTTTTTGTCACGATTGCAGTAGTCGCGGTCATTGCCGCCATCTTCACTATCGACCGCCTCACAAGGAAATAAAATCGTACATCGTAAATCGTAAATCGTCCATCTCATGACTCGCATCGGCTTATTGTCAGATACCCACGGATTGCTGGACAAACGCGTGTTTGAGCACTTCCGCGATGTGGATGAGATATGGCATGCAGGCGATATCGGTTCGATAGAAGTGCTGCAAGCCCTGCGTGAGTTCAAGCCCACGCGTGCCGTGTTCGGCAATATGGATAGCGGCGATGTACGTTGGTCGCTTAGCGAGTTCTACCGTTTCCGCGTGGAGGATGTGAATGTGCTGCTGACTCATATAGGCGGCTATCCCGGCAAATACAACCCGTGGCTCCTTCCTTGGTTCAAGAAAAGCCTGGAGGCAAAGTTGCAAACGGAACGGAAGACGCAACAACCATCAGCCAATGACATCATCGACTTGTTCGTTTGCGGGCACAGCCATATTCTGAAAGTGCAGTATGACAAATACTACCGCTTTCTGACCATGAATCCGGGCGCAGCCGGCAAACAGGGCTGGCAACCCTGCCAGACAGTCCTCCGCTTCACGATTGACGGACAAAAAATAGACAATCTGGAAGTGATTGAGATGGAAAGACAATAGAAGAGCTGACAGCCGTCAGAAGTCAGCCAGGTCAGCCATCAGCCGTCAGAAGTCAGCCACTAATATATAGCCTTTGGGCTTACAAAATGCAAAAAGTAGTGTATTTTCTCAAAAATATGTTTTAAAACATATAAAAATATTTTGTATATTCAAAAAAATGTTGTACCTTTGCACCGGATTTAAGAAATGACAACTACAGTTTGCAAAACCGAGCAAACTCGTACATGAAAAATACACCAATTAACAAAGACCAATCTTTTTTGTACCTTAAAAATAAACAGACTAATACCAAGAAACACAGTCGTCGCGATGACGGCTGTTTTCATTTTAAATAAATCGCTCTCGGGGCGATTTTTTTTTGCCCATAGGCTTGTGTATGTCAAAAAAAAGCAGTACCTTTGCGGTCATGATAGATGTCAAAAAAAAGCAGTACCTTTGCGGTCATGATAGAGAGGCATGAGCGTTACCATGCGAACACGTGAACTACATAGCGACTATTACCGTGACCGATGGTCGGAAAGCGACCTCTGCAACGATTTTCCCGGCGACAAGATTCTCATCGACGGGCTACACGCTATGCAGCACCATTTCTATACCAACGGCGTGTATGTAGATATACCTATCGTGCGCGTGATGAACACCGCCCATTTCCTGGCTGCATACATGTTCGCCACCACTTGTTCGGGCGATCAAACAGAGTACGACGCCTTGGCGGCTATGAGCCTTGGCAGCGACAAACAGATGTTCCGCCTTGCGATGATTGTGCTGGCTGCCATACTCGCCCGCACCGAGGGCTTGAGAGCCCGGCAGTGCAGAAGCCTTGTCCTCGACAAACGGGACACTGATTTCGAGGAAGGTGTCAGCCTCTACAACCGCTTCCTGCAATCGGCGGAGAAACGGTTTGCCGAGGAAGATTTTCTGATTGACGCCCACTCGCAGATACAAAAACTGGTAGCGGAAAACGCACAACTGAGGGAAGAGAAAGACCAACTGGAGATCCAATACCGCCTTATGAAAAACCAACAAAACATACAGTACAAGCAAGACAACAACCAAGGCACTATCTACAACGCGCCGGTCTATATCACCTACATGAGCCATCAGCCGTCGGAAGTCGGAAGTCAGCCGTCACGGCCACGGGCTGGAAGTCAGCCGTCGGACGGGTCAGACCTGCATCACGGCCACGGGCTCTCTATCCTCTTCACCAGGAAAGCCAAACAGGAGCACAAAGAATCGGCGATCATAGAGGCATTGGAGCAATCGGTGCAAGGTCGCAGAGACAAGACCCGTGCGCTGGTAACCGAACTCAGCCAATGGCAGAAAGAGGGGTATATAGACGCACACTACAACGCACGCGTCATGTATGACGAGCTATACAAACTCATCCCACTGCCCTTCGGATACGAGGTATTCAAAAAACACTACAACCACACTATTTAGCCGTACCGAATCAGTACCGAAAGTACCGAATCAGTACCGTCATTACCGAACGAGTCCCGAAATTCGAGGCTCGTTTTTTTTATGCTTACCTTTGCACCGTCTTTCGACCCAAGGACGGCAATGTCGCTGCCCTGTAACCCCGAGGGACAGAGAAAATTATGTTACCCGAACAGATTGTTCACCAACTGCGGCTGACGGACGGCACTATAGTAAGGCTGTGCCCGACGGCCAAGCCGCTTTACTGCTCCCGAGAGGGGCGTTTCTATTCGCCGGCACGGGCGGTGCTGACAGATGAGGGCTGGCAGATGCCGGAGGTCAAGCCTGCTTTCACTCCCAACATCCCAAGCAAGCACACAGGAGGTCACGCCCGCTACCAACGCATCCGCGGGCTTACATCAGGCGACTGCACCCGCACCGCCCACAGCCTTATTTATGAGACATGGACAGGCGCACGTACGCCGGGCATGGAGATTGACCACATCAACGGCAACCCGATCGACAACCGGGTTTCTAACCTTGAAGAGGTTACTCCGGCAGAGAATATGCGCCGGGCTGTACGGCTGCGCAAGCTCCGCAAGATGGGACTTGACACTAACAAGCTTATCCCGCAAGCCTGCCGTGATTTCTTTAGGATGAGCGACGAAGAGTTTGAGAATTTTCTTCACAATTTTAAAGTAAGAAATGATTAATTGGCTGACAGCCCCAAAACAACTACTATTATGGAAACAAATAATTTGAAAGAACTGCGCGAGTTGCGCAACCAGGAAAAAGTCATCAAGGCACGTATAGACGCTATCAGCGATGCAGCCACACAAGAGGCGCTAACCATCGCGCCCGACGGCGGCGAGTTCACCATCGAGGGGCATCGCTTCCAACTACAACGCACACAAGTCATTGACATGGCTAACTTTCACCGCTACAAGGACGAACAGGCGCAGCGATGGCGAGCCAGGAAAGACGCACAAGACCAAGCAAAAAAATATTCTGCCGCCCTCACCAAAGAGATGAAAGCCATCGTCGATGGCTTCCTCGCCACTCACCCATACTGGGAGCCGGATGAGGTCAAACTCACAGTCAAGGTCATTGACTGAAAGAAAAGGGTATAAAAGAAAAAGAAGCAAAAAGAAAATTATAAAAGAAAGGTTCAAGTCCGTCCCTTTTAAGTTCCCCAAGCCCCCTTAAGGTGTTTAAGGGTAGTAGGGTCTTTAAGGTCAGTAAGGACATTAAGGAGTTTAGAGACTGAAACGGACTGAAAGGGACGGACTGAAACAAATTTTGAGTATTTCTATGGACTATCCAACCGACTTTGAAACCTACTGGGAGGCGATTAAGCCTGCCGAGCAGTACCACAACAGGCGTGCGGC
>JAFVDD010000040.1 GCA_017478725.1 Paludibacteraceae bacterium | reverse complement strand
CGGGAAATCCGGATATTCGGCAGCAAACTGGCGCATGTATTTCAGATTGCGCTCCGAATAGCCGTCATCTTGCGGAAAGCGGCGATGCAAGTCGTCGGACAACTGTTTGATTACCTGCGCACCCCATCCCAATTCTTCTTGCTTGCGGAGTATGTCTTTGCCGATTTTCCAATAGAGCGCAAGCAGTTCCTTGTTGACATTGAGAACCGCCTGCAGCTTGGATGTCTCAATGAGGGAGATAATCTCGTCACGCCAATGAGGATACTCCTGCGGAAGGATAGTTGATGATATGTGGGCTATGTTTGCCATTTAGAATGTCTTTGCAACTTTCGGCTGCAAAGGTACTACAAAAAATCCGAATGTGCAAATAAAATTCATTTTATTTTGCCATTTGCAGGATTTTGCGACCGTAACTTCGGGGGCGGAGCATCCTTCCGCTTTCGGAAGGAGCGGCCTCCGCCTAGGATGGTTCCTTAATTCCGAAAGAACCGTGGCGGAGTCCGAAGGTACTGCTTTTTCTGAGATATGCAAGAGCGTTGAGTGTTTTTTATTGCGCTTGTTCTGCGGCTGTTGACCGACAGCGAGCACTTTCGATAACTGCTACGGCCTGTAGCAGTAATTCCTTATTAATCTTTTTCTTCTGTTTGTAGGGGTTTAGTGGTTGGTTATTTCGTTTTGCTCCTTTATTTTACGGAGTGCTCTCATCCGAATGGCTTACCTGCTCGGCTCTAAGCCGCGTCCCGGAGCAGGGACGATTAATTATTTGGTAACCTTTATACTTTGAGCGATAAAGGCTTTTATCTCTTCTTCTGTCGGCAATGTAATATGGTATTTCTGCACGAACAGGTTCGGATCCAGACCGCCGGTGGCATACTTGACAACCGTCTCGCCGTAGTCCGCACACAAGAGCAACCCAATAGGCGGATTATCATCCGCTAACATCACTTCGTGTTTGAAATAATTCAAGTACATGTTCAGTTGCGAAGCATATTCATGGCGGAACTTGTCAATCTTCAACTCCACCAAGAAATGGCACTTCAGCACACGGTGGTAGAACACCAAATCAATCTTGTAATAATCACCGTCAATCAGTATCCGTTTTTGTCTTGCTTCAAAGCAGAAACCATTACCCAGTTCCATGAGCATGGCCTGCATCTTATCCAAGATGGCTGTCTCAATATCCGTTTCGTCAATCTTCTCGTTTTGCTCCAAGTCAAGGAACTCAAGCGCCACGGGATTATGCAACACATCTCTGGGCGAGAGACTTTGCGCGGTTTGATTGACCAGTTTGGACAACCCGATTTTGTCTTTCGACAGTCCGCTACGTTCATAATACAACGTAGAAATCTGGCGGTCTAACTCTTTCATCGTCCAACAACCTTTGATGGTCTCAATCTCATAGAAAGCTCGTTTTAGCGGATCGTCAATCTGCGAAATAGCAATCAAATGTGTTGTTGGTACGCAAAGAAACAGTCTATCGGCAGGCACTTGCCATGTCTGTTGTCCCAATTCGGCGGTTGCTGACCGCCGAATTACTGCGTTTTCAGATTCGGCGGTTGCCGACCGCCGAATTGCGGTATCTTCGGAATCGGCGGATGACGTCCGCCGAATTGTTTCCGGCAACGCTAACCGGGATGTGCTGATTTGCGCGCCTACATAATTCAACACCTCATGACCCAATTGAGGATACACCAAGTACAGCCGACGGAACTCGCGGAACCGGCGTTCGGTCAAGCCTTTGGTATGCAGGCGCTCCTCCAGACGCTTGAGCAACTGTGTGCCATACTTTGCTCTGTCCTCACCGTTCTGCTCGTACTCCACTATATACCAACCCACCAGCCAGTTGCGCGCTGTCAAAGACAGATTGACTGCGTGCGCCGCCTGCTGCTGCAAGGCAGACTGGATGGATTCGATATTTCGGGCTAATGATTCAAATGTCATGGTGTGATGTACAAAGCCGCTGCAAAGTTACAACAAATATTTGGAACACACAAGTTTTTGGGCTGTAAAACGTAAATTTATTTATGTTTTAATGACAAAGAACTTGTTATTCGCACAACTGTGCGATAGTAATTTCGAGGTGGGCGACGAAGTCGGTCGGTGTCCTTGAAGAAATCGTTCGAGCGTAGCGAGATAAGAAGTTACAACAAATATTTTGCTTAAAATAATCGCTTTTTACCCCAGGACGACATCCATGACCATCATCAGTACAAAGCCGAGGGCGAAGCCGATGGTGGAGAGGTTGGAGTGGGTACCTTGCGAGGCTTCGGGGATCAGTTCCTCGACCACGACGTACATCATTGCACCTGCGGCGAAGGCGAGCAGGTAGGGCAAGACAAGCGTGAGCCATGCGGCAAGGAGGATGACCAGCAGTCCGCCGATGGGTTCGACGACGCCGGAGAGCGAGCCGATGAGGAACGAGCGCCAGCGGCTGTTGCCTGCCGCACGCATGGGCATGGAGATAATCGCCCCTTCGGGGATGTTCTGGATGGCTATACCGAGCGAAACGGCGATAGCGGCACTCATGGAGATGCCGGCTACGCCTTCTCCGGCACCGGCAAGGACTACGCCGACTGCCATTCCTTCGGGCAGATTATGGATGGTCACCGCGAGGGCAAGCATGGCTGTGCGGGAGAGTTTGGAGCGCGGTCCTTCGGGGCTTTCAGAGCCGATATGTAAGTGCGGCGTCAGTTCGTCGATAGCCAGCAGAAAAACTATACCGAGCAGAAAACCGACCGATGCAGGCAGTACAGCCCACGCGCCTCTGCCGGCTTCCGCGTCGATAGCAGGAATGAGCAGCGACCAAACGCTCGCCGCCACCATCACCCCCGATGCAAATCCCAGCAGGGCTTTCTGCAGGCGGTCGGGCATTTCGCGCTTCATGAAGAAGACGAACGCCGAGCCGAGCATTGTGCCCAAAAGCGGGATAAGAAGACCAATTATGCCGGTTGCCATTTGCAACGAACGGGCGAAACGATAGCGCCCTCTTTCTTGAGTTCAGCGAAGGCTTTGTCCACTTCCTTGCGGTCGAGGCCGGTCAGTTCGGCAATCTTACCTGCATTCACGGGTGCGCCTACTTCGCGCATCGCGCTCAATACTTGATCTCTTGCTTCCATATTACATCATTTCGATTAAGAAGTTCTCGTAACCCAGCTTGTCGATGTAGTTGAGATACTGTTTCTCCCAAGCCATGTGCTCAACCTCGCCGTCGATCCATTTCTGGATGAGTTTCTGAGTGGGGTAATCGTCAGCAAAAGCGTTCGCCAATTCACTCAGCTCGCGGATAGCATCTGCGTTGTAGTCCTCTTCGATCTGTTTTTTCGGGTCGTCATAGAAGGGGAACTCGATGGTCTTCATTGCCTCTTGGAGGTCGGCGGGTTTGCAGCCCAGCTCTACCAGACGGTTGAGCACTTCCTCTGCTTCGTCCCACTCTTCCTCTGCTTCCTCTTTCCATTTGTCGGCGAGTTTGTTCCAGCCGTTCAGACGGTCGTACGCCGAGAATGCGAAATGTTGCTTACTGTTTCCGAACCATACTGCGCCCAGATATGCCAGGCCTTTCAATGCTTCTTCTTTAGTCATAATAGTTGTGATTTATAAGGTTAATTATAAAAGTTTTAGAATCTCTGCTTCGATGTCCTCGGGCTTGGTGGTCGGTGCGAAACGGCCTACTACCTTGCCTTCTTTGTCCACGAGGAACTTGGTGAAGTTCCAGCGGATGTCGGACTCTTTCTTGTACGTCTTGCTGATTCCTTTCAGCATTTTGGCGGTCGCTTTGGCTTTCAGGCCTTCGTATTCCTCGGTCGGAGCCTGCTCTTTGAGGTACGTGAATACGGGCGACTCGTTCTCGCCGTTCACCTCGATTTTCGAGAACTGCGGGAAGGACACATTGTACTTGAGTTGGCAGAAGCTGACGATCTCCTCGTCGCTGCCCGGAGCCTGGCCGGCGAACTGGTTGCAAGGGAAGTCCAGAACAACGAATCCCTGGTCTTTGTACTTCTTGTACAGGTTCTCCAGCGCCTCGTACTGCGGCGTGAAACCGCACCCGGTAGCCGTGTTAACCACTAAGAGAACTTTGCCTTTGTAGTCCTCTAATTTTACTTCGTTCTTTTTGGTGTCAAGCACCGTGAAATCGTAGATTGTCATAACATTTACAATTTTATCATTTACAATTTGTTCATTTGCTGTTTGTGCGAAGATGTGCGCGCTCATGACGCAGACGATAAATAAAGTGAGTAGTTTATTCATAGGAATGGTGTTTGTGTCGTTTGCGATACAAAGGTACTGCTTTTTTCTGAATAGAGCAAATATTGTCCTAAAAATAGTGCATTTTCTTAATATTTGTATATCGAATATGAATAATCGTATATAAATATTTACGCGCGTACTGATAAAAGCACGCGCGTAAATGTGTGAGAAGGCTGTCTGCTGTCAGTTATCAGCTGTCAGCTATCAGCTATCAGCTATCAGCTATCAGTTAAACTACACCGCTGAAGCCCATGAACGCCATGGCGAGAAGGCCGGCGGTGAGTAGCGCGATAGGAGTGCCTTTCATTGCCTCGGGCACTTTGTTCAATGCCAGTTGCTCGCGGATACCTGCAAAGAGGATGAGTGCGAGGCCGAAGCCGAGAGCGGTAGCGAACGCATAAACGGTGCCGGAGAGCAGACCGTAGTCAGCGCCGAGCGGCAGTTTTGCCAACAGTTTCTGCTGGTCAGCCACAATAAGCGCTACACCCAGAATACAGCAGTTGGTGGTGATCAGCGGCAGGAATACACCCAGAGCCTGATAGAGCGACGGGGAGACTTTCTTCAGCATGATCTCGATCATCTGCACCAGAGCAGCGATAACGAGGATGAAGAGGATAGTCTGGAGGAACTCCACGCCCCAGAGAACTAACAGTTTCTGCAGAAGGTAAGTAACTACCGTAGCCAGCGTGAGCACAAACGTAACGGCTGCACTCATACCCAGCGCGGTGTCAATCTTCTTACTTACACCCAGGAACGGGCAGATGCCCAGGAACTGGCTCAATACAATATTGTTAACGAATATTGCAGAGATGAATATCAGAAAATATACCATAAAGCTATTTACAATTTAGTCATTTACCATTTGTTCATTTTTTCTGCAGTTTGTTTACCGCAGCCATGAGGTAAGCGAGGCAGATGAAGGCACCCGGAGCGAGTACGAAGATCAGCGCTGCAAACTGGCTGCTATAAATCTGGAGTCCGAAGACAGTACCTGCGCCCAGGAACTCACGGATGATACCCAGTACGGTGAGCGAGAGGGTAAATCCGAGACCCATACCCAGTCCGTCGAGAGCTGAGAGGCCGACGGTGTTCTTGGCGGCAAAAGCCTCTGCGCGGCCGAGCACGATACAGTTCACCACGATCAGCGGGATGAAGAGTCCGAGGACGTCGTAGATACCCGGCAGATAAGCCTGCATGACGAGTTGCACCATCGTGACGAAGGTAGCGATTACCACGATGAACGCCGGGATACGCACTTTGTCAGGGATGAGGTTTTTGAGGAGCGAGATCACCACGTTCGAGCAAACGAGCACGAACAGGGTAGCCAAGCCCATGGACATACCGTTAACGGCAGAAGTGGTAGTAGCCAGCGTAGGGCACATACCCAGTACCAACGCAAATGTAGGGTTCTCTTTGAGAATACCGTTGGTCAGTGTTTTCATTGCGTTATTCATAGTGTTGCCTCCTTTTCTTCTGCGGGTTGTTCTTCAGTTACTTGTTGCGAAGCGCCTGTAGCGGCCTCAACGGGTTGTTCGGCGACAGCCGCGTAAGCTTTGTTGACAGCTTTAAGGAACGCGCGCGAGGAGATGGTAGCCGCTGTGATGGCGTCTATCTCGCCGCCGTCCTTGCTGACGGTCAGGTTGCCGGCTTTACGGCCGATGATGTTCTGCGACGGTTTGTCGGCGTGTTTGAACCAATGGTCGATATGCGCACCCAGACCCGGGGTCTCGGTTTGCTTGAGGACTACATAATCCAGCACTGTGCCTTCTTTGTCCAGACCTACCATGATCACCTGCGGGCCGTCGAAACCTACTTCGCTGGTCTCCACTGCGGTAGCCACCCATACGCTGTCCTTATAGGCTTTGTAGAGGGTCAGTCCCTGTGCCTCTTCGGGCTCTGCTATCGTGCAGCCTTGCGGCAGAACGGCAGCGATAGCTGCTTTCTGTTTCTGTGCCTCCTGGATAGCAATCGTCTCTGCGGTCAGCGCATAAACGCCTGCCAGTGCTCCGGCTGCCACCATAGAGATGATGACGAGGGATAGCACCATGTTTTTGAATGTACTTTCTAATTTAGCCATGATCGTACCTCCTTATGCTTTTTTAGGTTCGCCGAAGCGTGTCGGACGAATCTTGTTCAACAATGGAACGCAAGCGTTCATGATCAGGATAGCGAAGGACATACCTTCGGGATAGTTGCCCCACGTACGGATTACCATGACGATGAATCCGATGCCTATACCGAAGATGATCTTGCCCCACGCGCTCATCGGAGAGGTTACGTAGTCGGTAGCCATGAAGAAGGCGCCGAGCATGAGACCTCCGGAGAGCAGTTCGTAGGCCACGTACTGACCCGTGGTGAGACCCTCGGGCAGGGCACCGGCCCAACCGGTACAAGCGGCAAAGCAAGCCACGGTAGCGATGATAGCCACCGGTATATGCCATGTGATGACGCGGCAGCAGATGAGGATGAGTCCGCCGATGATCAGTGCGAGGGCACTAACCTCACCGAGCGAACCGCCCATTGCGCCAAGGAGTGAATCCCAGAGCGAGGGGAGCTGGTCAATGACGGAAGCGTCACCGGCTTTGACGATGTGCTTGAGATAATAGAGCGGGGTAGCGCCTGTCTCGGCGTCCACGTACGAACCGCCGAATCCCTGCGGGGTAGGCCAGGTAGTCATCTGCGCCGGATAAGCGATGAGGAGGAAGACACGTCCTACGAGGGCGGGGTTGAAGGGGTTTTGTCCCAGACCGCCGAAGGTCATTTTGCCGATACCGATGGCTACTACTGCACCGATGACTACGATCCACCAGTCGATCGTGGAAGGCAGGTTGAAGGCGAGCAAGAGACCCGTGAGAACGGCACTCAGGTCGCCGATGGTTTGGCGCTGCTCTTTGAGCACGTAACGGCTGATGACGTACTCGGTGCAGACGCAGGCGAGGATCGAGATACAAGCCGTGATCAATGCGCCCCAGCCAAACTCAATGACCGATACCACATAAGCGGGCAGCAGCGCGAGAATGACCAAAAGCATGTTCCGGCGAACGGAATCACCACTGTGGGCGTGAGGAGCCGGAGCTACAATTAATTGTTTCATTTTATCGTTGTTTTTTCGTTATTACGTTGTGATGTCATGTCGTTATGACGTTGTGTCGTCATGCCGATATGACGACCGGATTACTTTTTCGCAGCTGCGGCGCGTTCGCGGAGGATAGCGCCTACTTTGGCTTTGCCGGGACGGATGTAGTCCAGCAGACGGCGGTGGGCAGGGCATGTGAAGACGCAGCAACCGCAGTCGATGCAGTCCATGACGTCATGCTTTTCCAGTTCGTCGTACATGCCTAATTCGCCGAGGCGCTGGAGCAGATAGGGCTCCAAGCCCATCGGGCATGCCTGTACGCACTTGCCGCAACGGATACAGTTCTCTTCCTCGGGGCGTACGGACTCAGCTTCGCTGAGGAACAGCAGTCCGGAGAGACGTTTGTTGGCGGGCATGTTCTCCGTATGATCCATGGCTCGTCCCATCATCGGACCTCCGCCGATGATCTTGCCGGTGTCGGCGGGAACGCCTCCAGCCAGCGCAATCACTTCGTCCACCGGCGTACCGAAACGTACGGAGTAGTTGCCCGGGTTCTTCACGTTTTTGCCGGTAACGGTCATGACACGCGAGATGAGCGGTTTGTTTTTCTGCACAGCCTCGTAAACGGCGAAGATGGTAGCCACGTTGTCCACCACTGCGCCTACCTCGATAGGCAGCGCGCCGGAGGGCACCTGACGGTTGATACAAGCGTCGATGAGCTGTTTCTCACCGCCCTGCGGGTAGCGCAGTTTGAGCGGCAATACCTCAATACCCAGTTGTTTCTCCGCCAGTTCGCGCATATGAGCGATAGCGTCGGGTTTGTTGTTCTCGATACCGATGATAGCGCGGTTGACGTTGAGGGCTTTCATCAGCAGTTTGATACCGATGATGATTTCCTCGCCATGCTCGAGCATCAACTGATGGTCGCATGTCAGGTATGGTTCGCACTCTACGCCGTTGACAATGAGCACTTCGGCTTTCTTGCCCGGCGGCGGCAGCAGTTTGACATGTGTGGGGAAGCAGGCGCCTCCGAGACCTACTATACCGGCAGCGGCAATCTTGTCGATGATAGCCTTCGGTTCCAGCGTACACTGGCGCACGAGATCCGGCGTACGGTCGATCTCCGGCAGCCACTCGTCGCCCTCTACGTCGATGTAGATGGCTTGTCCCGGAGCGCCCCAAGCGTCGGTCCAGTCGCCTATTTTGGTGACCGTACCGCTCACGGGAGAGCAGATGTTTGCACTCACGAATCCGCCGGCTTTGGCCAGCAGTTCGCCAACTTTTACTTTCTTACCAACCTCCACAACAGCCTGTGCGGGCGCACCGATATGCTGTACCAGGGGAATGATTGCCTGTTTGGGCAGCGGGCACTCCTTGATAGCCCGGTGTGCGGAGTATTGTTTGTTGTCATGCGGATGAACTCCGCCTATTTTGAATGTTCTCATAATCTCTAAGCTTTCAGAATTCAGAATTCAGCCGTCAGCTTTTCTGTGCCATGGCGATTAAACTTGGGAAAGCGGCTCTCGGAGTAGCGAGTGCTTTGATCTTGGCGGCGATAGCCGGGTCGAAGCCTTTCTTGCCGTCGCCTTCCTGCGCGGCAGGAGCCGTATCTTCGGCTGCGGCGGGCGTCAGGATTTTCTTCACCTCGTCCATGGTCGGGTCACCTCCTACGGGGCAGGCCAAACCGTCTGTGCTGCCGGCTTTCACGCACGCTTCCGCAAAGTTGCGGCAACCGGCAAATCCGCATCCACCGCAGTTGGCGCCCGGCAACACTGCCTGTACCAAGTCGATGCGCGGATCTTCCTCTACTTTGAAGAACTGGCTGACGAAATAGAGCAGAATAGCTGCTACCAAAGCTGTCACACCCAGCACTCCCATAGAAATCAGAATCAGATTCATGTTGGTTGTTTGTTTTAATTGTTTGTTATGTTAGAAAAATCAAATATTTTTTCGGTAGTTTGCTAAAATCACGGAATAATATACTTAAGTATATTATAGGGTGTGGTATGATACGATATTCACCCGATATTCACCCGATGTGCACCCGACTTGCACCCGACTTGCCTCCGACTTGCTCCCAGTTTGCCGTTTAGGCTTTGCGGGCGGTGATGGAGAACGATTTCTCCAGCCGTGTGCGGAAGAGGCGCAGGATGAGGTAATACAGGGCGATGGAGCAGAGTGCGATCGTGCCGGTGACGGCTTCGTCGAGGGTAGTGGTGAGCGTGAGCACGGCGATGACCGCCACCATCACCACAAAGGGCATGATATATCCCAGCAGGACGGCTTTCCACGCCAGCCTCTCACGGATAGTGACCTCGGCGCGGTCGCCGGGCTGCAGTGGCTCCAGCATGAGCGCGTCGATCTGCTGCTCCTTGCTCTCGGTAGAGACACACATGGCTTTCGCCTTGCACGCAGCACAGGCGGACGACTGTACAATCTGCACCTTCGCCATCGTGTCTTTCACGCTCAAAACGATACCTGTATGGTGGATGTTTTCTTCCATAGACATAATTCGGCTGCAAATTTACTAAAAATTTCTGATATAGCCAAAACAAATTGTTATTTTTTATGAAAATAGCTGTTTGGTACGGACTAATTGAAAAGAAAGGACAAAAAATGCGAAAAAATTTGCATATATGGAATAATAATGTTAATTTTGCGGCTGTTTTGATAACAGGTATGCTATCGCCCGATGGAGTCTTGTGCGAAATCGGGTAGGTAAGCGAGTGATTATCAATTTGTTATATGTCATCGAACACCGGACAAAAACACACTAACCGTCAGAAAATCTTTTGGAGCACCCTTGCCGGGAGCCTTTTGGTGTTGCTGTTGTTGTTGCTGCACCGTTGCGGTCCGGGAGTGTGCAAAGATTTTCTACCGACGAGTGAGAGCGACAGCATAGCTGCTGTCACCCCTGTTCCGCCTGAGAGTCCTGAAGCCGAGGCGGCAGGTGCGCAGGTGCCCGGTGTTACAGGGCAAGAGACGGAGGATGGGCAGGCGGCTGAGGCTGTAGAACAGACGGCTGAAGAGGCGCAGAGCTCGGAGGCTGTAGGTCAAGAGGCGGAGGATGGGCAGGCGGCTGAGGCTGTAGAACAGACGGCTGAAGAGGCGCAGAGCTCGGAGG
>JAFVDD010000008.1 GCA_017478725.1 Paludibacteraceae bacterium | reverse complement strand
GAGGCGATGGGACCCGACGAGAGCAAGCATGCGCTGCTCCATTGCCCTGCCGGCACATGGCCCGGACAGACCAAGCGCATCGCCGATGATACCCATTTCTCCACCTACGGGGCGTATATGATTGCCCGCATGGTGGTGAACCAACTGATAGCGCGGGGCAATAGTTGTGGCGCACTGTTCCGGACGCTGCCTGCCTATGATTATGCCGAGTGGCATTGGAATCCCTCGCCCCGCGTCAATCCCGAAAAACCGGAAGGAAACTGAAAGGTGAAAATTGAAAGGTGAAAATTGAAAGTTGAAAGTTGAAAGATATGCGTAAGTCCATTATTGTTCTTGTATTCTGTACATTTGCCATTAATCCAGTGGTTCATTCGTCCGTTACTGCTCCCGGCACCCGCTGGTGGTGGCTTGGCTCCGCGGTGGACTCGGTGGGTATCACGTATCAGTTGGAATCGCTCTCCAAAGCCGGTATTGGCGCGGTGGAAATCACGCCTATCTATGGCGTGCAGGGTAACGAGGCGAACGATATCCCCTTCCTCTCGCCGCGGTGGATGGATATGCTCGGATGGTGCGAGACGGAAGGCGAGCGTCTGGGCGTGCAGATAGACATGAACAACGGCACCGGCTGGCCTTTTGGCGGACCGGAAGTGACGGTAGAGGACGCCGCCTGCAAAGCCGTCTTTAAGCAATGGAAAGCAGGCGAGACGATGCCGGCGCTTACCGACCGCGAGAAGAAAGATTTTCCGGTGTTAACGGGAAAATGGGGTTACGCTTCCGGCGACAGCGTAGCGCTCTATCTCGCCCGCACGCGCCAGAAAGTGAAACGCGCTGCGCCGGGCGGCGAAGGTTATGTGATTGACCATTTCAACCGCAGTGCCGTGGAGCGGTACCTCAGTAAGTTCGATACCGCTTTTGCCCGCAGCGGCGTGGCGTATCCCCATACGTTCTTCAACGACTCCTACGAGGTTTATGGCGCCGACTGGACGCCGGCGTTATTGGAGGAGTTCGCCCGCCGCAGAGGCTATAGGTTGGAGGAGCATTTTCCGGCATTCTTGAACGAGCAGGCACCCGGTCACGCCGATATCCTCTGCGACTACCGCGAGACACTCGGCGAACTGCTCATGGAGAACTTTGCCGAGGTATGGGTCAACTGGTGTCACAGCCACGGGGCGAAGGTGCGCAATCAGTCGCATGGTTCGCCGGCTAACCTGCTGGATATGTACGGCGCGGTGGATATACCTGAGATAGAAGGGTTCGGACTCTCCGATTTCGGTATCCAAGGGCTGCGTACCGACTCGCTCACACGACCCAATTACTCCGACCTGTCGATGCTCAAGTACCCGGCGTCGGTGGCGCATTTCTACGGCAAGCCGCTCGTGACGGCAGAGACGTTTACATGGCTTACCGAGCACTGGCGCACCTCACTCAGCCAATGCAAACCTGATTTCGATCTAATGATGGTAGCGGGTGTCAACCGATGCTATTTCCACGGCACGGCCTATTCGCCCGAGACGGCTCCATGGCCCGGCTACCTCTTCTATGCTGCGATGGAGATGAACCCGCAGAACACTATCTGGCGCGACGTACCCGCCTTTACGGCGTATATGCAGCGTGTGCAGGCTGCATTGCAAGAGGGGAAGCCCGATAATGACCTGCTCGTTTATCTGCCGGTATATGACATCTGGTCCGAATACGAAGGACGGCTGCTGCTGTTTGACATCCATAAGATGGACAAGGTAGCACCGCGGTTTATCCATGCCGTCAATGCGATTTACAATGCCGGCTATGACCTGGACTATGTATCTGACCGCATGCTGGATTCGATTCGCGGCGTAGATGCGGAGGGCAGGCTCATCGCACCCTCCGGTATTACCTATAAAGCACTCGTTCTGCCTGAGGTCAACCGCCTGCCGCTGCGTACGATGCAGCGTGTGTCGGCGTTGGCAGCACAGGGAGCGACTGTCATCTACGTAGGCGGTTATCCGCAGCAACTGCCCGGATGGAGCAGACAGCACACCCAATCCATGCGCGATGAGTTTGCGGATGCGGAAGCCGACCTGCCTACGCGCCTCAACAAAGAGTATCGCGCTTTCAAGCACGGCAAGGGGCGCGTGGTGGTAGCCAAGGACTACAGCCAGTTCGCCAAACTGTGTCCGGACCTGCGGCCTGAGACGATGAAGAAACAACTCGGACTCAAGACTATCCGCCGCTGCAATGACGAAGGGGCGTATTATTTCCTGGCCAACCTGCAGAAACGCGATGTAGCGGCATGGATTCGTCCGGCGGTACCTTTCTGCTCCGCTTCGCTGTACGACCCCATGACCGGTACCCGTCGTCCTGCCGTGGTGTGCGGTGACAGCCTCTATCTGGCGCTGCGCAGCGGCGAGAGCGTCCTGCTGCAGCTGAGCGGGAAGAAAGCCAAAAGCCCGAAACAGAAAGCAACCGTGGCTACTGTTTCCATCCCTCTCACCGATAATGAATGGACTTTGACACCCATCGACATTCATTCCTTTGACACCTCCCTCGTACATCGTACATCTGTCCTTCGTACATCCTGTCTGACATATTGGTCTGACCTCTATCCCGATGCAGTAGGTACGATGGCGTATGAAACGACGGTTGAGCTGCCGCGCCAACCCCGTGAGGCTGTGCTGCGTCTCGGTGATGTACGCGAGTCGGCGCATGTCTATGTGAACGGACAGGATGCCGGTACGGTGTTTGCTGCGCCGTTTGAGGTGGATATAACGCCCTACCTGCACAAAGGCACGAACACGCTGCGTATAGAGGTCACCTCGTTGGCTGCCAACTACCTCGCCGAGATGGACCGCCGCGGTATAGTCTGGCGGCGATTCAAGGACGCCAATATCGCCAACCTCAAAGGCGGCAAGGTCTCTTATTACGGCAACTGGGATGTGATGCCCAGCGGCCTCAATTCCGCCGAACTCATCTTCTTCGACAAGTAATGCAACTCACACGGTAAACCGCGAGACGGCTTTGCCAGATCGTAGCATTTTAGAAAGTGTCCTTCGGGGCGCTTTTTGCTGTATGTATCGTTACCACATAGTTACCACTATGCCCCAAAAGGCGCTTTCGGGCGTCTTTTTTGATGTACGCCGATAAGTAACAAACATGCTGTATAATTATTTGGTACTCGAAAATTTTGCACGGTAAGTTTCTTATTATGTGTATGTTAGGTATGGCGGTATCTCAATGCAAACAAGTGTCACTATGCGTGCGTATAGATTGTTTGTATAAATAAAAAATTATTTGTAATTTTGCATCGCAATTCCAAAACAACACATAACAAACATGAGAAACAAATCATTTAATCGGATCCGGGCTGCAGTGCTATTTCTGTTGATGGCACTGACAGTGGAGGCATCAGTGACAGTGAAAGGTGTGGTAGTGGACGCAACGGGTGAGCCGATCATCGGTGCCAACATCGTTGTTAAAGGCACTACCGTGGGCACCATCACGGATTTTGACGGTAACTGGATGTTGGATGTGGCCGACCTGAATGTTGAGCTGCAGTTCAGTTACATCGGTATGCAACCCAAAGAGATGACAGCCGGTGCGGCCAACGGCGCAACTATCACTCTGGCAGAAGACACCGAGGTGTTGGAAGAAGTGGTGGTAGTAGGTTTCGGTACGCAGAAAAAAGAGTCGCTTACCGGTTCGGTAGCCGTAGTGGGAGCCAAAGCCTTTGAGGACAAAGGTTCATTGTCGAGCCCGCTGGAGGCGATGCAGGGCCAAGTGCCGGGTGTGATCATCACGCGTAGCAGTAGTGCCCCAGGTGACGAGGGATGGAGCATGAACCTCCGCGGTTCGGTGTCGATGAACTCCACGGGACCGCTGATCATCATTGACGGAGTAGCGGCAGACAATATGAACAACATCAACCCGAGCGATATTGAGTCTATCAACTTCCTCAAGGACGGTGCTGCCGCAATCTACGGTAGCCGTGCTGCCGGCGGTGTGGTACTGATCACCACCAAGAAAGGTGCGGAAGGCAAAGTGAAAATCGAATATAGCGGTTCGGTGACGAGCAAGTTCGTGGGTCTGCAGCCGACGTTGATGAACAACCTGCAGTGGGCAGAGGGTGTGATGCAGACGCTGGAGAACGACAAGAACACGGGTCATGTATGGTACACCTACGCGCAACTTGCGAAACTATATAACGGTAAGTATATCGACCTGACCCAATCGGCTAATCCGTTCGGTACTGCTGCCTTCACGGATGTGGCGGATTTCGTGTTTGCCAACACCGACTGGCTGGGCGGTTTGTTCGGTACGGGTTTCTCCACGCAGCACAACCTGAGTCTGAGCGGCGGCAGCGAAAAGCATAATTACCGCGTCTCCCTCGCGTATAACTACGACGGCTCGAACCTGCGTTATGGTCATAACAACAACAACCGCCTCAATTTCCGCGTGAACGACACCTATAAGTTCACCAAGGACATCTCGTTGACGTCGCAGTTCGCCTACAGCCGTCAGGACCAGGTGGCTCCTACGGAGATAGGTTCGGCGCTGACGACCTCGATGCCGATGCCGGGTCTGCCTATGCGTGCATTGAACGGTCATCCGTACGCGTGGGGAACATGGGGCAGCCCGGTGGCAAAGGTGGAAGAAGGCGGTGACAACCGCTTGAGCGTGAACAATGTATCCATCAACGAGACATTCAACTACAAGATCACCGACTGGCTCGATATGAACGTGAGCTTCGGTTATACCCACAACGATGCGCAGCGTAACACCGCCAGCTACGCGATACAGTATTACAACGTCACGGGCGAGATACCGACCTTGCTGAGTCCGACGCAGGAGAATAGTTATTACAACCAGACGCAGAGCCGCAAAGATTTTATCTCGGCGAGCGGTTATTTCAATGCTCATAAGACCTTTGCCATGGCGCATACCACGAGCCTGACGGTAGGTGCCCAATACGAGTATGAGCAGTACAATTATTTCGGTGTGCAAGCCAAGGATGTGCAGCCGGGTATTCAGACCATTAACGGTGCAGGTGATGTGACGATCTCGCAATCGAGCGTGCACAAGTACGCCATCGCGTCTGTATTCGCGCGTGCCAACTATGACTACAAAGGCCGCTACCTGATTGAGGGTAACTACCGACTGGACGGATCGAGTAAGTTCCTCCCGGAGAACCGCTGGAGCAGTTTCGGCGGTGTGAGCTTAGGATGGCGTATGAGCGAAGAGGAATGGATGAAGACGGATTGGTTGAGCAACCTGAAAATACGTTACAGTTATGCACAGGTAGGAAACCAGTCGGGTATCGGTTACTACGACGGTGTCCAGCTCTATAACATGGTGTCGAACAGCGGTGCGTATATCGGCGACGGTCTGCTGTCCTACATCGCCACGAACGGTGTGTTTGCCAGCCGCAACCGTACATGGGAGCGTATCAGCAACTACAACGCCGCAGTGGACTTCGGTTTCACCTTTGGCAAACACAGTATCACCGGTACGGTGGAGGCTTTCCATAAGCAGAACAACAACATGCTCATCAGCGTGACCAAACCGGCTACGTTGGGTGACGCGGCTCCGAGTGCTAACGCCGGCAAGTTCCGCGACTATGGTGTGGATGGTCAGTTGAGTTACGAAGGCAAGACGGGCGACTGGAGTTACGGCGTAGGCGGTAGTTTCACTTGGGCACGCAACGAACTGGTAGAATACGAAGGAACGAGCGTGCGCACAAGCGGATACACGAGCACGCAGGTTGGTTACGGTCTGAACAGCCTCTTCGGTATGCGCTACGGCGGTAAGATCCAGAACGAAGAACAACTCGAGGCATACCTCGGTCTCTATTATCCCAATAACGGTATCGGTATGCCGAGCAACCTGCGCGTGGGAGACAACATGTTCTATGACGAGAACCACGACGGCGTGCTGGATGAGAAGGATTATATCTACCTTGGTTCCAACGATCCCGAGATCAGTTACTCGTTCAATGCGCACGTAGGGTGGAAGGACCTGGTGTCTGTGAATATCGTGTTCCAAGGTGCAGGCAACCGTTTCGTCTGCCGTTCGGCCTACGATATGAACAACTGGGTGGTGCCTTTCCGCGGTATCTATATGAACAGCACAACCTCGTCTATCGGAAAAACATGGAGTACTGAGCGTCCGAATGCATACTATACGCCGTACACGATGGATAACAACATCAACAAGTACAACTACCAGGCCTCTTCGCTCACCGCGCAGGACGGTAGTTATATCCGGCTCAAAGAAGTGTCCCTCCGACTCAATATGCCCAAGGCATGGCTGGGTACGCAAAAGGCAGTTACCGGATTTGGTATTTATATCACCGGTGCAGATCTGTGGGAGTTCTCAAAGATATCCGACGGATTTGACCCCGAGGCCAAACTGGCGAAAGGCGGAACTGCGTTCTATCCCTTCACACGCAACCTGACGGTGGGTGTCAACTTGACATTTTAGTAGAAAGTTGAGAGTTGAAAGTTGAAAGAAGTTTTAAAGTTGAAAGTTTAAAGTTATGAAAACAATCATCAATAAATCGTACATCGTACTTCTGACCTTTGTACTTTGTTTCTCGGGTTGCATGGATTTTGAACCCGAAGACAAGATGGGTGACGGACAGGTGTGGAACTCACGCGACAATTTCCAGTTGTTCGCTAATCAGTTCTACGGTTGGCTGCGTGATATGCAGGCATCCGATTACCAAAACGGCATTACTGACGGTGTGCATTCGGATTTTCGTTCGGACCTTATCTGCACCGCCAATGAGAACGTGTACAGTATGGGTACCTTCACCAAACCTGCTACCGATGCCAACTACGGCACGTTGTACAAACGTATCTATTACACCAACCTGCTTATCAAAAACGCAGACGAGTTTGGCAAGAAGAACGTAGGCGCTCCCTTAGGCGAAGCGTATTTCTTCCGTGCATACCTGTATTTCGAGTTGGTACAAATCTACGGCGATGCTATCTTGCTTACCGAACCTTTGGATCTGAATAGTGCCAAGTTGGTCAGCCCGCGCGACAGCCGTACGGTGGTAGTGGACCAGATATTGGCCGACCTGGACAGCGCTGCGGTTTATCTGCCGGACAAACCCATGGAGGACGGCCGTCTGGACAAAGACGCAGCCTATGCCTATGCCGGACGTGTAGCGTTGTACGAAGGTACGTGGGAGAAATTCCACAAGTCGGATTTATGGCAGACAGGCGACGTGAACACTGTTTCCAATTCGGAGCGCGTGAGCACACTGCTCCACAAAGCTATCACGTCGTCGGAACAAGTGATGAAACGCGCCAACTACCAGTTGTTCAGCAACGCTACGCTTGGCGAGAGTTCCTATCGCTACCTTTTCATCCTCGAGGACGCTGCCCAGTGCAACCCTGCCAATGTAGGCAAGGCGGCCAACAAGGAATATATCATCAAACGCCGTCACCGCGCAGGCGACAGAATGGCGCTCAACGTGACGCACGCCATGACCAACAATATCGTCTATTACACGCGTAAGTTCGCCAATATGCACCTCTGTCAGGACGGTCTGCCTATCGACAAGAGCCCGCTCTTTGCCGGTTATACCCTGCCCAACGATGAGTTCAAGAACCGCGATAACCGCATGGCACTCAATATGTTGCAGCATGGCGAGAACTACTGGACCAACGACGGCAAATGGCGTACCACGTGGACAGATGCCGATCTGGCTAACTCGCTCACCAATAGTGCGACAGGCAACACGGGCTATCACAACAAGAAATGGGGCGTGGAGCGTCAAGTAACTGACAACTACGAGTCCATGGACTGGCCGGTGCTGCGCTATGCAGAGGTGCTGCTCAACTGGGCGGAAGCCAAGTATGAGTACGACGGAGCCATCAACGACGGCGACCTTAACCGTTCGCTTAACCTCGTACGCAAACGTTCGAATCCCAAGATGACACCGCTCACCAATGCGTTAGTAGCCGCCAACGGACTGAGTATGCGCGAGGAGATCCGCCGTGAGCGCACCGTCGAGTTTATCCTCGAAGGAATGCGTATTGACGATCTCAAACGCTGGGCTACCGCCAAGACCGAGATGCCAATGGATCAAGAGGGTGTGCTCTACAACGCTTGGTTTGAAGCCAACTGGCCCAACTGCCCGTACGCTAAGAGCGCAAACGGATGTGTATTACTCTATACCGGCCGTCAGTGGGATGACAAATGCAATCTCTATCCGCTGCCTGCCGACCAACTGCAACTCAACCCGCAGATGGAGCAGAACCCGGGATGGAATTAATGAGAAGGTGAAAAATGAAAGTTGAAAGGAAAATAGATATGAAAAAATTCTTTATCAATACATGGTACATTGTACTTTGTCCCTTTGTACTTTTCTCGGCTTGTGAGAAACCGTCTCTTATTCCGGATGTAGATCCGGCCTATTGCCCGTCGTCTATCGAGATTGTGCTTCCTGAGGCGGCAGCCAACCTGCTCTACGATGACCCGGCATCGGGTACGGCCACGCTGCCTATGATAGTAGGTGAAGAGGTAGCATTGCAATGGCGTCTGCAACCCGATACCGCCACATTCCAAGATGTGATATGGGTGAGCAGCAATCCGCAGAACGTCAGCGTAGATGACAAGGGTGTGATCAAGGCGCTGAGTGCTACCGGACTGGGCTATAGCGTGATATCCGTCACTCCCAAGGGCATGTATTCGGCCAGCGGCGTCTCCTATTCGCTGCGCGTCAAAGTAAGTGCAACCCTCGTACCCGCCACAGCTATCTCTATCGAGTCGGCTGATGGCGACAGCAGTATCTTTATCGGCAACAAACTCCAACTGGTGCCTACTATCTCGCCTGCTGAGGCTACTTATCGCACGGTAACATGGTCGAGCGAGAACCCGGACATCGCTACGGTGGACAACAAGGGCGTCGTAACCGGCGTGAGCACGCATGGCCAGCTGAGCGAATATGTCAACATCATCGCTACGGCTATGGATAATAGTGGTGTCAAAGCCTCGTTCCCCGTACGTGTCAAAGATGTGGTTGACCCGACCTCCGTTACCCTTGATACTCAATGGGACAAAGACCACTACGCTTGCTGGGTAGGCGACAAGTCAATAGCTCTCACCTATACCACGGTGCCCGAAGAGAGCACCTTCTCCAAGATCACTTGGGAGTGCACCGAACCGGACATTGCTACGGTAGTGGATGGCGTAGTCTATTTCAACCAGCAAGGCAACTTCGGCGAGTTCACTATCAAGGCTACCTGTCCTAACGGCGCCAGCGATGAGATCCGTATGAACCTGCCGGTCGGTCTGATACGCGAGCGTTTCCTCAACGAGAACAACCTCACGTGGGGTGTGGCTGCACAATCAGGCAACGGCACCGAGACCAAGCAGGTTTGGCACGAAGAAGGCTACCTTACCTGTACCACCTACAACCAGAATGCTAACACCCAACGTGGCGACTTCCAGGCGAAAGGTAAGGTCTGGCTCAATACCGCCAACTATCCGATCTTTGCTATCAAGATGGACTACGTGATTGAAACATATGAAGCAATTACTTCGTGCGCCTTCAAGTTCGACTGCGTCGGCAAAGACAAAGATGGCGACACGGCATTCCGAGGTGAACTCGGTGGCGGCGATAAGAAATGGTCGAAACGCTATAAGTGTTCAGATGGTTCGAGCGTGATGATCTATGACCTGCGCGAGAAATCCTTCCCGACAGGAGGCTTACTGCCGGCAACTACCGTAGCTGAGTTCACGACCTTCCAGTTCAAATACGCCGATATGAAGACCAGCGAGGCGCAGATTGAATATAACGTATATTGGGTAGAGACCTTCAAGTCGATCGAAGCCGTTCAGGCCGCTATCGAAGCCGATGGTCTCACTTGGGAAGAGTAAAGAAAGGTGAAAAAATGAAATAATCGTTCGAGCAGAGCGAGATAAGAAATAATCGTTCGAGCAGAGCGAGATAAGAAAACTGAAAGGAATAAAGTTATGAAAACAATAATCAATAAATCGTACATCGTACTTTGTACCTTCGTACTTGCGTTTGCTTCTTGTCAGATCAACGAATATGCCGACATGTTCGGTATTGTGGATGAGTGGGAAAAGGTGAAACCCCAGCCCATCGACACGCTGGTGTTTACTCACCCGTGCGCCCTCTATACCCAGGCTGATTTCGAGCGAGTAGCCCGTTCCTTGGAGAACGGCTCTGCTCCCGCGGCGGTGCAGCAGGAATTTCAGGCACTCAAGGACAACCGCTATACCAACGGCGATTTTGGCAAGGTGAGCCATGCTACTATTGAGATTGTGCGTGGTGATCCCAAGGGCACGAAAGCCGGTAGTGAAAACTTTGCTACGGCAATGCGGGATGCCGCTTCGGCATACCAGTTCGGTCTGCTGTGGAACCTCACCAAGGACGAAGAGTACGCCAAACGCGGTGTGTTTATCCTCAACGACTGGACCCGTATCTGTGAACGCGTCACCGCCAACGACCCCAACTATTGTCAATTTTGCAGCGGAGCCTTTCCCCTTGCAGGAAGTGCGGCTGACGGACAGCCGCTGGCAGGAGAACGTGCAGCGTGACTCCGCATGGATGTGCTCGCTCACCACGCGCCAGATGCTCCATTCCTTCCGCACGACAGCCGGTGTCTTCTCCGCCTACGAAGGAGGCTACGACGGCTTCGAGAAGATGGGCGGATGGGAGTCACTCGACTGCGACCTCCGCGGACACGCCATCGGTCATCTGATGACAGCCTTCGCCTATGCCTATGCCACTACCGGCCATGATATCTACCGGCTCAAAGGAGACAGTCTGGTACAAGGTATCCGCGAGTGCCAACGGATGATAGGCACAGGATACGTCAGTGCGTTCCCGGAAGGGCTGATAGACAGGAACATACAGGGCAAGAGTGTCTGGGCGCCGTGGTACACGCTCCACAAAGTGATGGCGGGACTCCGCGCGCAAGCCGAGTTATGCGGCAGCGACACTGCCGAAGCCATCATCCGCGACTTCACCACATGGGCGGTCAACAAAGTCAAAGATGTGCCCGACCGCGCACGCATGTTGCGCAATGAGTTCGGAGGCATAGCCGAACCTATTCCCGAGTTGCGGCCGTATTTCTACGACGCGGCCAAACTCGACCCGCTCTATGCCGGCAATTTCGATATGGGCACGCTCCATTGTAACACGTTCCTGCCCAAAGTCCTTGTCGAGGCGAAAAAAGGAGAGACGCATAACGAAGAAATGGCAAAACGGTTCTTCCATGAGATGACAGAGCATCATTGCTACGCGTCCGGCAGCCTGAGCGACAAAGAGCATTTCTTCCGTCCCGAAGACATGCACAAGCACCTCAGCGGCTACACCGGCGAGAGTTGTTGCACCTACAACATGCTACGCCTCGCACGTGAGCTCTATATCCGGCATCCCGAAGACCCAACCTACATGGACTATTACGAACGAGCGCTCGTCAATCACATCCTCGGGCAGCAAGACCCAGAGACAGGCATGACCCACTATTTCCTGCCGATGCTCACAGGCGCCTACAAGCTCTATTCCACGCCGATGAACTCTTTCTGGTGCTGTGTCGGCACAGGCTTTGAGAACCCCATGCGCTTCACAGAATCCATCTATTGGCATAACGATAAACCTCAATCGGTAAATCGTAAATCAACGGATACCTTGTTCGTTAACCTCTTCATCCCCTCTACCCTGAATTGGGAAGAGAAAGGACTCGTCCTGCGTCAGGAGACAGACTTCCCGCGTGGGAATCGCTCTACGCTCATTATTGAGCAAACACCCAAAGAGAAAATAACGATTCTTGTGCGTATTCCTTCATGGACGAGCAAGAAAGCCGGTTACAAAGCCTACACCCGTCGCTGGAAAGCAGGCGATCGTATTACCATCAACTTGCCGATGAAGGTGCATGAAGAATACACTCCCGACTCCAGTTGCGTGGCATACCTCTATGGTCCCATCCTCCTCGCCGGCCGCTTGGGACATGTGGAAAACCCCTTCTCCGACCCCACCAAGCACAACGACTACTACACCTACGATTTTCAGGTGCCTGATAGTATCAAGAGTGTAGCTGCTCCGGCGCAATTGTTGCCCGCAGACCGCTTTGCGGAATTCACTACGCCTGAAGGAATAAAAGTATCTCCGCTATATGATATCCACCATGAGCGATACGTCGTTTATTGGCACACCAACCAAAACAACAAATAAATGCAGATCCGACGACACATTTTAGTCTTTTGTCTATTGTCTTTTAGCGTAGCGGTCCTGTGTCCAAAGGCGCAAGCCGCTCGTATCGAGCAATACCGTGACTCAGGAGCCACGTATCTCTCCGACCGCCTGCAGATGCATTGGAACACCTGTGCTACCACTACATACATCAAAGGGGAGTTCTTCGACCATCTCGGCGAAGAACAGGCACCGGCACCGACAGTCCGGTTAGCGGGAGCCCGCAGTCATGTCACCGACTATCGTCGTCCGAAACTGGAAGAACTGCGCCCCCGCGAAGAAGATCCGCGGGGTATGTGGCTTTTTAATACAGTGACACAAACCTACAAATGGGCACCTGTCTGCGAGACGGGAGGTATCATCTCTTCCATCAACCGCGAGATTTGTGCACTCGGACGTGACGCGGCGCGCCGGTATGCCGCCACGGGTGATACCGTCTATCGGGACATAGCATGGAATATCCTTTTTACCTACATGCAGGGTGTCTATTACACCCACATGCCGCAGGACATCACTCACGGACATATGCAGACACTCGTCGGGTTACAGACCTTCGAGGTCATTCACGAAGAAGAAATACCTTTTTTAACAGAGATATACAGGCTACTGAAAAGTGAACCTTCGTACATGGTACATGGTACATCGTGCATAGAGCCGGCCTTTAAGCATTGGGCGGATATTATAGAGCAGAACGGTGTGCCGCATAACAACTGGGATTTGATGCAGGCACGGTTCATCTTCAATATCGGTCAATGTCTCCAACCTGATGCCGCCTACGCCGACGGCAAAGGACGCGAGCACTATTTTGACATTGTTGAGAACAAACAGTCTGTCCGCCAATGGAGCCTGCGTACGCTGACTGACTACGGCTACGACCCTGTGACCGCCATATGGTGTGAATGCCCGGGTTACAGCCAAGTGGTGCTGGGCGACCTTGCTGAGTTCGTACGCCTCTATCGTGAGGAGCTTGACCGTGATCTTATCGCCGAGATGCCCATCATCCGGCGGGCGGCAATTGCAAACGCTGAGTACCTCTATCCCGATTCGATGATTATGGGCTTTGGCGACACCCATCCCCATAAACTCAAACCCGAGATTTATGCCAAACTGGGCATAGATATGCGTACGCTCCATCCATCACGTATGTTTGCGGCCCCCAAGACCTCATGGCTCGTACAACGTACAGGAATGGACCCGCAGCAGAGTCTCGCTTTCTCGCTCAACGCCAGCCAGGGCAATCATATGCATGCCAACGGTATCAACATGGAACTCTACGGTTGCGGACTGCGTATGGCGCCCGATGCCGGCATAGGATATAGCCTCTATTCAGGCGATGACTACAAGGAGTATTACTCCCGCTTTCCGGCACATAACACCGTCTGCGTGGACGGCGTGAGCGACTATCCCGTTATGATGAGCCAGCAACCCTTCCAAATTATCGCTATGGACACCCTACCTGTCCAATATGCCGAAGTGTATATGATGGATTCCGAGACACGCGCCGACCAACAGCGGCTGGTGATGATGACGAAAGACTATTTCATAGATATCTTCCGCTCACGCCGGCAGGATGGGCAGGATAAGTTTCATGACTATTTCTACCATAATCTCGGTACAAAGATGACGATGGACATGACTCTTACTCCGTCTGATGAACTGGCTTTTGCAGGCGGTCATCTTTACGCATATTCATACTTATACGATGTACAGAGCAGTCAAGCGTCCCAAAACGAAAGTCACAAGCCGATTGTGGTCACTTATTCCGTGCCGGACAATTCCATGATGACGCAGTGGGCCATGGCAACACGTAACACCACGTATTTCCGCGCGTTGGCCCCTTCCACCGAAGGTCTCTCACGACTCAAGGACATGCCCTATGACATCCGCAATACACCCACCCTCACCTACGTTTCACGCCACTACGGCGAGGCCTGGACTACGCCCTTTGTCAACGTCTTTGAACCTACCGCTCCCTACAAGCCCTCGGTTATTGAATGTGTGGAGTTCCCCGAAGTGAAAATACTCGACCGTCAGACCACATCTGCCGTTGCTGTACTCGTGGTACGCAAGGACGGGAAAAAAGACCTCTTTGTTTCTACCGACAATCCCAAGGCCAAAGTCAAAGTGAACGGAAAAACCTATAAAGGAAGACTCATATGCAAATATTTCTAACCATACTGCTCTCCACGTTCCTTCGCATGCCGGCGCAGACGGACTCCGTACGCGCTGTCCTCTATTGTCATCAGAACATGACGGAGGAAGTGCTTTTCCGCAGCCCGTATTTCACAGCCGAAATGGATCGACTCGGCATAGCGATGGCCTTTGTCCAACAAGGGTCACAAAACTGGGACGTATCTGTTATCGGAGAAGACAAACTGAACTGCCAGCAGCGTTTTGAGGCACTCATGCATCACTGGGCGGACTCCACACATCACCCGGAGATAGCGACCGCAATGGTTATTCCTTTCGGTCACTCGGCGCAGGCTACTTTCCCATGGAACTTCGCGGCGTGGAACAAAGACCGCACGCTGTGTATCATCTCGTACAAAGGTGATGCACCGCGAACGAACGTGTGCGGTTACGGAAAAGAAAATATCGAATGGGGGCGTACACGTAATATCGACTATATTCCCGGACTAATGGTCATGGGCGAATTCGAATGGTGGGATGCACGGCTTAATCCTGCGCGCGCGTTCCGTATCATGTATCCCGACAGCCGCATATCCTTCCTCCGCGATGCAGGACGCGGTCATTTCGACTTATGCGACGAGACCCAACGCTATCTCGTCAAATTCATTGAGAAAAGTCTTGCTGACCCGCGTCCCGATAAAGGAGTGGTGTATGATGGTTTCTGGTATCAAGACTATGAGATGGTGAAAATGACGATGGCGTGTCAGCGAACCACCCGTCTCAAAAAGATGCAATATGTATCCGCTCAGGTGGGCGGACAACTACTCCCTTATGATGTCAGGCAGCACGTGAAAGTACGTGGATTATGGACATCCGACACCCTGCACATCGAACCCGTGTTTGTGGATGAGACACACAGCCAACTCAGCGAGCTCCATGCAGCTACCACACCACGCGTAGTGCTCATCTCCGGAGCTGCCCGCGAAGTGGCGCCAAACACTTTCGTACGCGATGAACACTATTTCGGCAATGACCCGAAGCGTCTATGGGACGGCGTCACGTTCTGCGTAGAAGCAGATGGAGACAAACACTATAAGTCCGCCGTGCAAGAAGTCAACTTCCAATTCCCCAAAGTGAAGATAGACACTATCCACCTCGGCACTATCCAGGCCCATTCGGGCGATACGATTAGGCTGGAGCCGAATAAGTACTATCAAGGGCAGATACAAGTGTACAACTGCCGCAACGTTCTCATTGACGGACAAGGAGCTACCCTCCGTCCCGGGGAACGGGGCTTCGGTGTGGAGATACGCAACAGCCGCAATATTATCGTACGCAATCTCGTCACCTCCCAAGTACCGACAGGCGGCAGCGACACAGTACTTATTGAGAATGTCAAATGCTATTCGTATGGACCGTGGGGAGACGGGCTCAATATCTTCGCCTCCAGCCATGTGATCCTCCGTAGCTGTTACTGCGAGACAAGTGATGACTGTATGACGGTATATGCTACGCGCAAAGGCTATGCCGGCTCGTCCCGACATATCCTCGTAGAAGACTGTGTGTTCAATCCCAAAGTAGCACACCCCATCTTCATCGGACTGCACGGTGCTGCTTCCGAAGGGGATGACCGCACACGCATCGACACCATCGAAGACCTCACCTTCCGGCGTATCACCATACTCAACCAGCGTGAAAAGCAGATTGACTATCAAGGCTGTATGGCCATCGTGGCTGGCGACAACAATGTAGTACGCAACGTGCTGTTTGAAGACATCCATGTCAAGCATATTGACCAAGGCGCACTCCTGACCCTGCGGATCTTCCAAAACGAGAAATACTGTCAGGCGCCCGGCACCATCATCGAGAACATCACCTTCCGCAATATTACTGCGCCTGACGAAGGCGAGTTGTCTGTTATCCAAGGCTATAACGAAGAACGCAAAGTGCGGAATATCACTTTTGAGAACCTCGTCATTGACGGCAAGCATATATGCGACACTATGCCCGGCAAGCCCCGTTGGTACAAAACCGCTGACATGTGCCGCTTCCTCGTCGGACCGTATGTAGAAAACATCCTATTCAAATAACATGAAATTGCTCCTTGTATTGGCATCGCTGGTTAGCCTTGCCTCCCCCGACAACCAATTGGTAGCCACATTCTCGCAAACGACAGAGAAACCGTTCGTGACAACCTATACACTATCCTATCAAGGCGACACCGTCTTGGCACCTTCACGTCTCGGCCTTAACCTCGACAACCGTTGTTGGGAGATGGCACTCGGTATGCGTACCCTTCCGCAATACGCGAGTTGGATGGATCCGATGGAGTGGGACTCGGTGAGTACCGTTGAGACACACGAGGGTTATAACACAATGACGATTTATCTGAGCCGCAAACCCGAGCAACCGGCAGAACCTTCGGCGCCTATGGGCAATGCCCGCATGGCGGACAAAGACGGTCTCGTGCGCTCTAACTATCGGCTGAATATTGAAGTGCGGATATATAACGAAGGGCTGGCATTCCGTTATTTCTTCCCTGAACATCCCGCAGCCATCTTCCATAAAGTGACAGCCGATGAGACTACGTACGCACTGCCGCATGGCACGTACGTCTATGCCGAGCAGTGGGCACAAGCAGGCTTCGAACATATTCCTTTTGAGCAGATATCGCACCCCGTCGAGATGCCGCTCCTTTGTCATCGGAACAATCTCTGGACTGCCATTCTCACAGCCGACGTGGATGACTGGTGTCTAAGCAAGCTATCACCTTCCTCCTTTCACCTTTCCACGGTGATGTACTCCCCCGTGGATCTCGTCACCTATTATGCCACGCCGTGGAAGATTATCATGGCGGCACGCACGCCGGGAGCTATTTTGGAGAAATCCGTCGCACTCGTGGATGGACTCAATCCGGAACCGCAAGGCGATTTCTCTTGGGTGAAGCCCGGTAAGATCATGCGGGAAACAACCCTTACAATGGAAGGGGCACGTGCGACCATCGATTTTTGTGCGGCGCACAATATCCAATATATGCTCTTCGACTGGAAATGGTACGAACCCTGTACCTCGCACGACGGCGATGCCACCAAGGTCATCGACCGACTGGATATACCCGAAGTGTGCCGCTATGCCGCATCCAAAGGCGTAGGAATATGGCTCTATGTCAACCAGCATGCCCTCATGAAACAGGCGCGCGAACTCTTCCCGTTGCTCCGCGAATGGGGTGTGGTAGGCGTCAAATCCGGCTTTGTGCAGTATGCTTCCCATCGTTGGAGCACATGGCTGCACGACCTGGTACGTCTCGCAGCAGAGAACCACCTGATGATGAACATACACGATGAGTATCGCCCATCCGGTTTTTCACATACCTATCCGAACCTCCTGACCCAGGAAGGGATATGCGGCAACGAAGAATTCCCCGACGGAGACCATGACGTACGGTTAGCCTTCACACGTATGTTATGCGGTGCAGCCGATTATACTATCTGCTACTACGACAAACGGCTCCGCAACACCCACGGCCACCAGTTGGCGGCCTCGATGGTCTATGAGTCTCCGTTGGTAACGCTCTTCTGGTACGACAAACCGCAGTACTATACCGGCGAACCTGAGATAACGTGGTTTGAACAACTGCCTACTACGTGGGATGAGTCGCATGTGCTCGCCGGCGATCCCGACTCCTATATCCTCATCGCCCGCCGCAAAGGCGATACATGGTTTGTCGCTGCCCTCAATAACGGCACCGAGCGAGACATCACATTCGACCTCTCCGCACTTAATTGTCCAATGTCAACTATCAACTATCAACTATTCACGGACGACCCGTCTGTGCAAACCAAGACGCACATCCGCGTGACGGAGAAGAAAATCAAGCGCCTCACCAAGCGTAACGCCCGCATTCCTCTGCACCTCCTTCCTAACGGCGGTGCTACCATGATTATCAAATAACCCGTCGATAAGTCGATATGTCGATATGTCGTAATCCCGTAATCCCGGAAAAATTATGAAGAAATACTCTTTTATCTTTCTTACCTTCGTACTTCTCTTCGCCTCTTGTGCCAAGCAAAGTGAACTCGACAAGGCTATCGCTTACTCCGATGCCAAAATCCACCTGACCATGGCGCAGATGGAATCGGTTTCCGATTCTATGCCACGCAATGTGTTAGACCTAGCGCAGACCACCTGGAACCTGCGTGCCAACGTACCCCAAGAGTGGTGTGGTGGTTTTTGGGACGGTTGTTTGTGGTACGACTATGCCTTGACAGGCAAAGAGGAGGTATTGAACGCAGCGAAAGAGACGGGCAACCAAATGCGCTATCTCGCTACGGCACCGGTCTTTGACCATGACTTAGGTTTTCTCGTCATTACTTCGCTGCTCAACGGCTACCGTCTCTCGCCCGATGCAGACACACGCGCTATATATAAGGAAGCACTCCTTGCCTGTGCTGACAGTCTCTGCACCCTCTTCAACCCTGCCGTAGGAACTCTCCTCTCGTGGCCGCGTCACGTCAAGGACTATGGAGGCCACAATACCATCATGGACAACATGATCAACCTTGAGCTCCTGCTATGGGCTGCTGAAGAGACAGGCAACAAAGCCTATTACGACATAGCTGTCAGCCATGCGGACACTACGATGGCGTACCATTTCCGTGAAGACGGCACATCCTACCATGTGGCGGTGTATGACCCCGTATCGGGCAAGCACCTCTATAACTGTACCCACCAAGGTCTTGCCGATTCCTCAGTATGGGCACGCGGTCAGAGTTGGGCGATCTATGGCTATACTACTATGTATCGTTACACTCAAGAACCGCGTTTCCTTGCCTTCGCCGAGAAGGTTACCGATGCTTACCTGGGATTGCTCAACGAAACATCAGAAGACTATGTGCCATACTGGGATTTCTGCGATCCGCGTATCCCCGATGCACCCAAGGACGCCAGTGCGGCGTGCGTAGTGATGAGTGCGTTGCTGGAATTGCAGCGCTATGTAGCGCCCGACAAAGCGGCGGAATACAAAGCCGCTGCCGAGCACATGTTCGCGGACCTCACAGCGCACTATGAATCGGGCGCACAATGTCCGGCTATCCTGCTTCATTCCACTGGTCACCATCCAGCCGGCTCCGAGATAGACGCCGCAATCATCTACGCCGACTACTACTTCCTCGAAGCACTCTATCGGTTCAATAGTATGAAACTATAAAGTAGCGCTCAATAATTTGATACTATTGTGTAGCGTAAACATAACTAACTGAAAACAAGATACTTATTGTCTGTCTTTGCTTGTAGAATGTGCGTATTATTTAGCGTGTACTCCATACGGCAGGCGTGCTCTTGCGCATACCGAATAAAAGCAGTAATTTTGCATCGTCAAACGAAAAACATCAACCCTTTAAACGAATACCTATGCAGAAAATCTACTCTCTTCTAATCGCAGCTTTGGTTAGTCTAACCTCGATGGCTGCAACCGCCAACATCACCCCCACTTGGGAAGCCAACTACCGCACCGACAACAATACGGATGGTGTGCCTACCGGCTGGAACAAAGTGACCACCTCTGACGCCCAGTTCGAAGTACGAAACAGCGCTCGCTTGTTTGTAGTGCAGACATGGACTATCTCCCACATCAGCCAAGTGGACAGCCTGACGTTTGTCTATGAGCGCGTTGCCGGTCAAAGCAACGATGGCGACGTGTCAATGTGGCTCTTCCCGTACAGCTCGATGGTGGAAAGCAAAGAGGATTTTAGCGGCGCCGGTATGGCCTTCCTCAATGATGTCAAAGATGTACTGGGCGTGTACCCGGGTAACACGATAGATGAGGAGCACGCGCCTTTCAAAGTGAGCGCGAGCGTACACGACTCGGTGGCTAACAAACACTATCGTATCGTCAGCCTTAACCGCGCGGACATCGATTCGCTCAAAAAGGTAGGTACCCTCAAGGGTGATTATCTGACCTTCAATGTGCTGCTCAACACCTACCAGGCTACCCAAAACTATAAGTTCTATCACAAGGGCGCAGAGGCGGCTTATTGCCATGTAGAATATAACGGCGAGGTTTCCGAACCGGCTATCTTCAACGCCAATTCGTTTGCCGGCTACGACAAAGACAGCCTCGCTGCTGCCGTACGTGACGCAGAGGCAGGAGACTTGCTCATCCTCAACGAAGATGTAACCATTTCCGGTGCTCGTCTGGAAATCAAAAAAGCCCTGACGATCCAAGGCGCGACAGGAGCAGAGCGCATTATCAGCGATGTGCCCTACAACACCCTCATGGTTCTTGCCAATGATAACACTGCCGACTATACGGTTACCTTCAAAAACCTCATCGTGGACGGACAGAATGTCGTGCGTGACCGCCAGCTCTTCGACCTCAACGGCAAAGCCAAGATGGCTTTTGACGGCGTGAGCGTTATAAACACCACCTATACCGCTTATGAGGTATGCGATATCAAGACCGCAGGATCCAATGTCGTTCTCTCCGGCCTCAACTCCTTCCCTGCAGGTATCGCGCTCAACAAGAACAAACGTGTGGACCATCAGGGGGCTACTCATACGGAGCCTATCCGTCTTGTCCTCTCCGGCGACTATGCCGAGGATTATGCTGTTGTGCTCAACTGCAAGGACTCAACGCTCTATACCGCTGTGGATGCAGCCGACGAGTACGACTGGACACTCTATGTCGCCAATAATAAGGAACTCAAGGGAAAGAAAGCGGCAAAAGTTATTACCGGTGCTATCTATAATAAGAACGCACGCGTAGGATACGACAGCCTCGCACTTGCTGTGGAAGAAGCCAAGGCTGGCGACATCCTCCTCCTCTATAAGGATGTAACGGTGCCTGCTCGCGTACAAATCCTCAAGGCGCTGACTATCCAAGGCGCTACGGGTGCCGAGAAACTGATGTGCGCTACGGCTACCGATGAACTGATGTTCCTGGCGAACGACACCATCGACTATACCGTTACGTTCAGCCGCCTCACAGTGGACGGACAGAACGCCGAGCGCACTATCCAGCTCTTTGATAATAACAACAAAGCGAAACTGGCCTTTGACAACGTAACGGTCAGCAACACCTCTTACGCGGAAGGCGTAGCGGACGTCAAGTGCGCAGGCGGAAACATCATCCTCTCCGGCCTCAATACCTTCCCTGCCGGCATTGCGCTCAACAAGAACAAACGCATTGACCATCAGGAAGCTACCCACACCGCAGAGACTCCTGTCAAACTGGTGCTTGCTGCCGACTATGCCGAGGGCTATGCCATCGTGCTCCATTGCACCGACTCCACGCTCTATACCGCAGTTGATGCTGCCGGCGCAGCAGAGTGGGAACTCTATGTGGGCAACGGCGAACTCCTGGGCCGCAAAGTGCAAACCGAAGGAATAGAAAATACGCCTTCCCTCACGGGAAATGGCAAGGGAGAGGCTTCCAAACTCCTCCGCAACGGACAACTCTTCATCATCCGTGATGACAAGACCTACACAATCACAGGTGTGTTAGTGGATTAAAACAGACTAATCTCAGGTCAACAGCATAACATAAGCATAACATAAGCATAACATAAGAACGACCACAGGCTGACAAAAGGCTAACCGTGTATTACTCAAACAATACACGAACACCCAAACAAAATAGAAATCATTTAAAAACTATACAATTATGAAGAACAACAAATTTTTCCTTACCCTTGCTGCCCTCCTCGCAAGTGTAACAATGATGGCGGCAACGTCTAACCTCAATCCCGTAGCAGACTATAACTTCCGTACGAATGGAACGGTCAGCGCGACTCAACAAGACGATCCTACCGACTGGAACACCGGTTTCCCGAAACTGAATGAAGCAACCATCGAGTGCACGTACAGTGCAAAGATGTGGGGACAACAGTTGTATGACGTAACGAATATCGACTGGGACTATGTGGACTCTGTTTCGCTGACTCTGTTCAACCAAAATGCTGCCACCTATCGTCTGGGCGCATGGATATATCCCGACGCTAACTGGACGGAGGCTTCTGAGCGTGCCTGGACAGATGGCAAATGCCCTATCGTAGAGAATTTCAAAGCTGTAGTAGGGGTATATCCCGGACATCAAACGACAGGTAAGACCTATCTCGCTTATGCTGATGGTGATGCAGAGAGCGTAAAAGAGCAACAAGTCATAAAGTTCACCGGCGCTAAGCTGGACGCTTTGAAAAACGGCGTAGTGGAGAAGGACGGACGCAAATATCTCTCGCTCATCATCACGTTCCGTGAGACAGATGCTTCTATCTCCAGCCGCAAGGTGGTTTATCATTCCGGCAACACGACCGTTGAAGGCAAAAAACCGGTTCTCTTTGTCAACTATACCGCAGAACTTCCTGCTCTATGGAATAGAACTCAAAACACGCACCCTGCTGATTTGGCAACTGCTGTTGCAGATGCTGCTGCAGGTGACGCTATCGTGCTCCACGATGATGTTACTATCTCCGACAACCGTCTCGAAATCCTCAAAGCGCTCACCATCGAAGGGGCTACCGGCGCAGAGAAACTCATCTGCGGTGTGGCTTACAATACGCTGATGGTTCTCGCTAATGATAACACCGCTGACTATACCGTTACATTCCGCAACCTCATCGTAGATGGCCAGAACGTAGAACGTGATCGTCAGCTCTTCGACCTTAACAACAAGGCCAAAATGGCGTTTGAGAACGTAAGTGTAATCAACACCACCTACAGCTCTGAGTTCACAGGAGATGTCAAGAGTGCTGGCTCCAATGTTGTTCTCACAGGTTTGAATTCCTTCCCGGCAGGTATCGCGCTCAACAAGAACAAACGTATCGATCACCAGAGCGCTACCCACACTTCACCGATTCGTATCATCCTCTCTGGCGACTATGTAGCTGACTATGCCATCGTTCTGCACTGTACAGATGCAACACTCTATACGGCAGTGGATGCAGAAAAGAAATATGATTGGTCGTTGTATGTTTCCGGTAGTGAACTCAAGGGAACCAAAACGGAGAAAGCGGCTACCGCCATCGACAACACCAACGCTGCTGTTAAGGCAGTCAAGACCATCCGCAACGGACAATTACTCATCCTCCGTGAGGGCATAGAGTTCAATGCTCTCGGACAACAGATCCGTTAAGCATGTTCGCTCTCTGCGAGTAGGACAACATACATAAAACAAAGGAACTGCGGTTTGGCAGTTCCTTTGTTTTATAGCCTATTGTTTCATTTTCCGGCTATATACTCGCTCGGCGTCATGCCGGTCGCTTTCTTGAAATTGCGGAAGAAGGATGTGCGGCTGTTATACCCGCAGCGGGTAGCCAAGGCATCCAGAGAGTACATCTTCGCCTCTCCGCTCTTCACCCGTTGTTTGAAATTCTCTACGCGGAACTGGTTGATATAATCGTAGAAAGAGAGTTTCATATGCTGGTTGAATAGATAACTGAGCACAAACGATGATGTATTCAGCCTGTTGGCAAGATCGGAGAGCTTGAGTTCCGGATTAAGGTACAGTTGTTCGTTGGTCATCAGTTCATCCAGCGCTTTCTTCAGTTTGCGCAACTCGGTGGTAGGTATGTTCGTCGTTTTGTATTTGCGCTCCTCAGCCGTTTCTGCCGCTTCTTCTGCCTCACGCTCTTTCGCTTCACGCGCCTTTCTCGCACGGCGGATACGGATACGCTCAATGGTGGTTCCTACAATGATAAGCAGCGTTATGATAGCAAGACCTATACTCGCGAGTGCGGCTTTGGACATCGGCATCCATACACGCATACTGAACTCATGCTCCGTATCTCCCGGATGGCGCAGACGCAGCGTATAGAAACCCGGCTGAAGATTATGCCATGTATATTCCGACACGCCGGATAGCAACTGCCATTCCTTGTCTATCCCTTTCAGCATGCACTCATACCGCATACAGGCAGGGTAGGTGAATGAAAGGTCTGATAACTCAACCGTGAAATCCGTGGTGCTGCGCGGCAGACGCAGGGAGCGGTTACGCACGGCTTGAATGCCGTCTCCGATAGGCGTATTGTCGGATAGCAGCAGACTGAGATGTGCTGCACGTGCAGGACGCGGGAAATGCATACTGTCCGGATGCATCCATACCAGGCCGCGGCTGTTACCCAGCCATACGGTTCCCTCCTCATCTATCTGCGGCAGACAGAGCGTAAAGGTGGAGCTGGGCAGACCGTCCGAGAAATCATAGCGGTCAATCATTCCATCCACGTGGTTGTAATAGAGACCGTTGTTCGTTCCGATCAGCATACTACCTCTGCCGTCATCGCTGATGAACAGCGCGTCGTTGCCTTCTATCTCCGGCTCAGCGTGTGCCTGCCATTGTTCATCTATCACATAGATGCCGCCTTTGTCCTGCACAAAATACAGCAGTCCGTTCTCCGCCTGCCATACCTGACGCACCACCATCGACGAAGGGAAGGACTGCGGGAACGCCTCGCGGGCGACGGCGTGTGTCAGCGGATCGTAAAGCGCCATGCCGTTGGCGGTACACATCCATCCGCGGCCGAGCCTGTCAAAGAAAATATGATAGACAATACCGGCAGGCAACTGCGAGTTGCGGGCATTGAATGACTCCTGTATCTGCAGTTTTCCGCCTTGCGATGCCAGACAGTAAGCTCCTTTCTCAGTTCCCATCCAGAGACGATGCGAAGCATCTTCCGTCAGGCTGAACACCTGTCTGCCGATGTCTGAGTTCTGGAAACGGACTGCAGACAACTGCAGCGTGGCAGGGTTAAGCGTGAGCAGTCCGCCGCCGTAGGTGCCGATGTAGTAGAGTCCTTCATAGTACGCCAGCGCAAACACCATCTGCGCGTTCAGTTCCTTCTCACCGTACCGGCGGAAACGCTGCGTCGCTTTGTCAATGAAATAGAGTCCTTGCCTCGTGCCGATGAGCCGCTGTTGGTCGTGGATGCAGAGTGCGCGCACAGCGATACCTTCGCTGTCGAACATAGGCGTTTGGTGTACATGCAGTTCATCGTCCTGCCAGTAGGTATAGTCCACGCCGTCCTGATACAGTCCGACCCACAGTACATCCCGCTTGTCCAGCAGCACCGAATAGACGCTGTTGGACGTCAAGCGGCTGACGCCTTGTGTATGTTGTGACCACGAATGGAGCGTGGAGAAATCGCGGGAATCCAAAAGTAGTACGCCTGCACCGTCCGTTCCTACCAATAAACGGTGCTCTCCGCAAGCCTGCAGCGATGATACAGGGACAATCAGGTCATGCGCATGGCGCAACGTGGAGGAGGCGATGTCAAACGTATAAATGCCGTTGTGGAAAGTACCCAGCCAGACCGTTCCTTCGCCGGCTGCCATACAGGTAAAGCCGCCGTCGGGTACCATACAGGGGTAATGAACCATCTGTCTGTCCGGCAACATGGCATGCAAGCCCGCTGAGGACACAATCCAGAGAATGCCGTTCTCATCAAACGTCATCGCCGGAATGCCGTTCGCCATCGGAGCGGACGAGAGGAGCAGCCGGTAGGGCGTTACCGTTTCTTGCGCTATCACATACAAACCCATCGTAGTTGCCACATACAGCACACCGGCACTGTCTGCTACTATATCCGTTACAGCGCCGACTATCTCTCCTTCATGGTACGGCTCAAAGGTGCAAGTATAGGAATTGAATTGCCATTCCGTAGCCGTTGCCTGCAATCAAACGTGTGCCGGGACTGCCTACAATAGCCGTTACGCGTTTCTGCGGGCTGGTTTTCCCCGGCAGCGGAT
>JAFVDD010000039.1 GCA_017478725.1 Paludibacteraceae bacterium | reverse complement strand
CTTCCGGAGTCCAACCTGCGAAAGTATAGGTATACTCAGCGGTGTTGGCCTTGGTCGGATTAGCGTGTGTCGGAACGATACCGTACTCTACCGTGGTCTGGTCGATCAGCGAGCCATCTTCGTTCTGCCAAGTGATCGTATAACTATTCTTGGTAGCGTTGAAGGTCGCACGATAAGTTGCATTACCCGTTACAGCAACTACTGCCGGAGTCCAACCTGCAAAAGTATAGGTGTACTCCGCGGTACTCTGTTTAACCGGATCAGCATGTGTCGGAACGATACCGTACTCTACCGTTGTTTGGTCGATCAGTGAGCCATCCTCATTCTGCCAGGTAATGGTGTAACTGTTCTTAGTTGCGTTGAACGTTGCCTTGTAGGTGGCATTGCCTGTTACAGATACTACTTCCGGAGTCCAACCTGCGAAAGTATAGGTATACTCAGCGGTGTTGGCCTTGGTCGGCTCTTTACAGGTCGGAGTTACGCCATAGTTCCACTGTTTGCTCTCAATAGTCGTACCATCCTCATTGAGGAACGTAATAGTGTACTTATTGACAATACTATCAAACTCAGCGACATACACAGCATCTCCAGTTACTGCCTTTATTGCCGGTTTCCAACCCTTGAAGGTATAGGTATATTGAGCGTTAGCAGGTTTGGTCGGAGTAGCGCCTGTATATTTTGGCATAAAGCCCTCCGTCAGCAGGTATTGTTCTAAGATAGAATTATTATAGTTTTTAAAAGTTATTGTATATTTAGCTACATTTTGTGCCAATCGGACAGCCACAGCATACGTTTTATATTTTCTTAAATTATTAACGCCGAGACCATTTCCTGAGCAACTTACCATGCTATTCGTTTCAGCAGCGCCATTTGTACTTGTTTGATAGCATTCGTATACTTCTCTTGAATATGAAGCTTCGAATCTTAATCCTGCATGAGGAAGGAAAATGGCGCCCGCATTCTCCATGATTGTCCATTGGGCAAGTGTGTAATCATTTATTCCTCTATATGATTCTAACGAGGTACTGCTACCATAACCAATTGTAAATGTTACTCCGCTTGGTAAGGTCCAATTGTCGGGTAATAGCACCATTCCCTCTATTCCATCTACGGTAGCAACAGCCTTTTTATAATTTGCATTAGGTCTTTCGGATAATAAATAGCTCCACTCACTATGAGTGAGAGTTCTCCAAGTCCCTGCAGTATTTCCTCCATTTATGATGGCGTTATAGACACCCCAATCAGCATTTGCGTATTCTCCGGATAAATCTTGATTTAAATAATCGGAAGTAATTTTGTTGATACTCCAAGGTTGATAGGCGGTAGCACCACTATTCCAACCGCTTGTACCCCAACAAAACAGGTCAATCCAACCGGTATAAGAACTGGACGCATTTTTGTTATTAGCTCCAATCATATCATACTGGTGTTCTGCGAGGCGCCAAAGTCCCGGTTGGGTAGTACCATCCGCGCATTGATGTGAACCGGACGCGGCGTAGTATTGCAAATTGCCTTGGGCAAATTGCACTTGAGTATCCTCTGATATAGAGAATCTTCCGGTTAATTTACCACCATTATTTCCACTTGTTTTTGTGGCTTCAAAAGTAGCTGTATAGGTTGCATTTGCATTAGCAGCCACAATGGTCGGTGTCCACCCTTTGAAAGTATATGTATATTGAGAAGTAGAGGCTTTCGTGGGAATCGCACCATCGTACGTTGGAGTAGTACCTTCCCGGACCTCTGTATCCGTTTCCAAAGTTGTGCCGTTATCATTCTTCCAGGTTATAGTATATACATTTACCTTATCATATTCCAGCACCGGATAACCACTATTCACATTGCCAAGATCCATATAAAAAGTGGCTGCCCCATCTTGATTTAGCATAGCTGGGAAGGATGCAGATTTCATCGCAGATGCGTCTCGTGCAGTAGTTCCATCCACTCCTGAACCTCCGCCACCACTCAAATAATAGCAGTTTGTTATACTTCCTTTTTGCGCAATAGCATATTTATTTTGACTATTCCGCTGAATTTTTCCTGCAAAATAGCAATTTTTAATATTACCCGAATTTGTATTGATTCCTCCTATCGCATAACAACTGGAATTTTGGTTAGTTGACGAATCTATTGGTTTAATATCACCAACACAATATGATGAACTAATTGTAGGGGTAGTATTATATGAATAAGCCCATAATCCGCCAACATAATAAGCAGACTGTATAACAATATTTCCACGATGACTACAAGCAGTTATAGTACCTCCCGAAGACTCTCCTACCAATCCCCCGACAATTGTTTGGTATCCAGTTCCCGAAAAATATATTTCTCCATTATTGGAACATTGAGTCAGCTTTAATCTCCCATTCCGTCCAACCCCGTAGCCTACCAAACCACCAATTTTAATTTGGGGAACTTTAGATCCATTTGTCACTGTTGTGGACGAATAAATTCCACTTGAATGAACATTATTCATCTCAGTATAATCGCCAGTCATTCCTACTGCGCCACCGACACTTATTGCTTGCGGCAAGTTTGCGTCATACGAATATGTTCGAGTGTTAGAAAAGCGCTTTGTATTACGTGAATTAGTTATGTATGTTTTTGCATTTTTTGTGCCGTAAGTTGCCCCGACTAATCCACCACCATAGTAACTGCCACATCCATAAATAACATTGTTACTACATTGGTCCATCGTAGAACTCTCAAAATACCCAACTAATCCTCCAAAATACATATAAGGCCACGCCATAGAAATACTATCCGAGTGGGCGCTAACTTCGCAGTTTTGAATGGTTCCATTTGCCATATAGCCACATATACCTCCCACATAACAACCCACAGCATAATCCACAGTCATTGAATTATATGCCTTGTAACTCTTAATTTTTAATTTTACATTTTGTATCGTAGCATCTGTAGTATATGCAAATAACCCTAAATACTTTATATCAGACGTTAATTGCAGGACTATATTTTGTATTGTCTTATTATTTCCATCGTACACACCGGAGAAGTAATTAGTTTTTGTTCCACTTGTAACCCAATTCTTACCATTCATGTCAAAATCCTCTGTGTGCTTGAAATAGACTCCTTGATACTTGGAAACACCGGCATACACCATATCTGCCAGATATGCAAGTTGTTGCGGAGTTTCAATTAGATACGGATTGGATTGGGTACCTGCTCCCTGCGTCCAAGACTGTGTTGTACCATCCCATGTTACAACTGCAAATGCATTGCATATACTCAGCAATGCTGCACCAATAAATAAAAGTTTCTTTTTCATAATGATTATTTTTTTTGATTGTTTATAATTGTTTGTATTTCTTTGGTTCTAATACACAAGAAATGTTCTGTTTCGGTTGCATCCAGTTCTCCAAACTCGGGATACACCTTAATCACATCCGTAAACAGGATTTTCCGTTTCTTTATGTATGGATTCAATTTCAAAATTTTGGCAGCATCATTCGGTCCGCCGCCGTACAGATACACAAATTTCTTCGGCCATTTCTTTCCGAACCGGTAAGCCAGCCTGAGTGCTGTGTCATACAGAACCAGCGCACAGGGGTTCTTTACCTTACCGTCCGGATTAGCTTTAGACTGCACGAGGATAGAACTGACATACCTGTACAAATCTTCAAAGTCCTTAAACGAGTCACGCTCCCAACAGGCAGCCAGGTGTTCCGCTATCTCACGTAACTGGGCATTGGGAATCCGCCGCTGGTGATTGTCTTTTTTCACCCGTTTGAGGAAATCCCTCCATTGCTCTTCTGTCAGTATGTCAGAAGTTAATCGGGCATCGGGATTCTTACCTCTGTCCCCGAACACCGCTTCGGGAATATGTAGTTCCTTTCTCCAAATACCATGCACTTTTTCTTCGTCGAGCTTGTACGCCTGTACCAACGCGGCTAACGTGTTGGCTTTTGCTTTATCCGGAGGCGGATAAGAGGCGTTTGTTCCTGATTGGGATGTAGAATAACTCATATTTTTACAAGTTTTAATTTTTGCCTACTCTTGATTGGATTTTAGGCTTCTTCCATCAAACTATTGAATATAATGTTCGCGTATGCACGCACAAAAAGTACTACTTCTGTTGTATCTTCACAGAGGCTCTCGCATTGCCCGAATCACAAATACAACAAAAGTAGTACACGATATGTGCACTAACAAATGCCAATGTTTGTGATCCCTGAAAACTTGCGAGATTTCTGCGAATCCAATTGGTTTCATTCGTAATAAAATATGTATGCGTTTCACCACGGAGGGTGATTGCCTTCTTTTCCGCTGAAAAGATGCTGCAAAGTTACAACAAATATTTGACTTACGCAAATAAATTGTTGTTTTTTTTGCCGAAACGCTATTTTTTTGCACATAAGGTGTACTACTCGCTTGTTCGACTATGCGAAAAACGATGCAAAGGTACAATAAAAAAGCGAAAGGCGCAAAGGTTTGACCCTTTACGCCCTAATTAGCCCTAAATTTCGAATTTACTCCGTTTTATTTGCGTTTGAGTAGATTATCGGATAATCTTCGCAGATACTCCGCAAGCGATTGTGGTCGCGAATTAAATGCGAGAGATAGAGTTCTTGCAACGAATCTTCATATTGAGGATATGCGTCTGTTAAATGTTTATGCTCCTTCAATAATTCATTTGCATAGCCGGAAAGTTTGTAAATAGCGGCATTCATCGTCTTTTCCGGCATGTGCGATAGTGAATCGGCATAAGTGATATAGAGAGATGTATATTGCTTGCCGATTTCGTATTTCAGGTTTAACCATGTAGAATCGACTGAATGCTGTTCGGTCATCTGTTGCGGTGACGGCTCATCGGAAGGCGACAACCACAGAAAGGCAACTATAGCAAGCAATACAGCCATCATCACCGGTAATAGCCACATCATCCGCCAATAGCGGTGAAGCGCAGCACGGACTTGACGAACAGAAATGTAACGGCTTCTATCCGATGCAAGGCAACGACGGATAACGGGCTTGAGGGAATGAGGGAAAAGAAGTGCCAACATCTTGCCTAAGGCATAGATGTCCCTCTCGGGAAGCAAGACATCTGTCGGCAGTTGTTCCTCTGTACTGATAGACGGAGACGTACCGATATTCTTGGCGATATATGCCTCATTGTCCGCAAAGCCGAAATCAATCAGTCGGACATGATTGCCGGAGGCGGTAATGAGGATGTTGCTGGGTTTCAGATCGCCGTGGACGATTTGGCGGTCATGCAGGAAAATCAATGCCTCCATCAGTTCGTCCGCTACGCGCCGACGCTCTGTATAGGAGGGGTTTTCTGCTATGAATCGGTCTAATGGACGGCCATGGATGTATTCCATGAGGATAGCTCGCCCTAACTGCGGATCGTCCACCATGGATATCGTCTGAACCACATAGATCGAATCCAGACGATGCATGATCTCAAACTCACGTTCCAACAGGAGTTGGTTGCGAGTCTGTTCGCCTTCGGTGGGCTTGGCAGTCTTCAGAACGACCCATTTGCCGCCCATTTGCGCACGATAAATCAGATTGTGCCCGGAATCGGACAACAACTCATAATCCGTGAGGCGATTTGCACCTAATTCTTGCGAACTAAGCGGACGGATAGGCCCCGATGTGAACGAATTTGTATCCATTGACGGTGCAAAAGTACAAAAAAATTTGCGTATATGCAAATAATTTTATAATTTTGTGCAAATTTTCAGATTATGGAGACTTCTTTTCAAACGAATAGCATCGCTATCAGCCAGTTGAAGAGGGCGGTTGAAGTACGTTTGGGGCGTGTTCCGGCAACTCCAGCGGACTTTGGAGAACTGAGTATATCTATATTGCGTGCAACCGGCGAACGGATCAGTCCAGACACCCTCTGCCGTATTTGGGGTTACAAGAAAGGCTATCCTTCCGTTCGGCAGAGCACGGTGCGCGTGTTGGAACAATACGCAAAAGCAAACGAAGAATCGGACTTCATTCATACCGCCGCAATTCATGCCGACGAGTGCCAGAAAGGCGACCGCGTGCGTATAGCGTGGCTACCGAACCGCGTTTGTGTGTTGAGCTATTTGGGCGACTACCGATGGCGCGTGGAGGAAGCCGTCAACAGCAAGCTGCATGCCGGCGACACGTTCTCCTGCCGCACGATAGCGCAAGACCAAGCGTTGATAGTGGATCATTTGCATACAAGAGATGCCGACTACGAAGGCTATGCCATCGGTGGCAAGAACGGCCTCACATTCGTAGCCAAGATATGAAAAAAAGCAAAAGGCGCAAAGGTTTGAGCCTTTGCGCCTAATGAGTTTGTATTTCGAGGATTACATATCTCCTGACCAACCGTGACCTATGTCCCAATGTTCGTCGACACGGAACTCAAAATACGGCAAAGCAAAATATTTCTCTAACAATGCCGTTAATTCGTCCTCGATATCTTTTGCCCATTGCCCAACAAAGACCACAAAATGATCTACACTCCATGATACACGTCCGCGAGGCACTTGGGTGTAATCGCCTTTGAACTTAGTCGGTTCGTTTTTAGCCAATGCACGGAAATACTGCTTTTGCCAAATTTGACGGTGAAGTGTCTGATAGTTGATATAGGGAAGTCCTTTATCTGCCGCATCCTCAATCATTTTGGGCGTCAGTTCTTTCTTGTACACGCCGAAGAAATCATGCTCCTCCGGATCATACCAAAAGATTCCGACAGCCGGCATCGGTTCGTCAAAGGACTTCATGTCCGCCATGATAGCCACTTTTTCGCTTTTCGTTAAAGTGGTCATATTCTGATGTATGATTTACTTGCTGTGTTGGTCGCTTTCGATGAGGGCGAGGAGTTGGGTGACGGCTTCTTCCTGCGGGATGTTTTTGAGGACGCACTCTTTGCCGCGATAGAGGGAAATGCGGTCACGACCGGCTCCCACATAGCCGTAATCGGCATCCGCCATCTCACCCGGACCGTTTACTATACAGCCCATGACGGCGATCTTCAAGCCTGTGAGGTGAGCGGTGGCGGCTTTCACTTTGCGGATCGTCTCCTCCAAGTTGAACATCGTTCGTCCGCAGCCCGGGCAGGAGATATACTCCGTTTTATAAATACGCACGCGCGCGGCTTGCAGGATGTCCTTGCTCAGGAAATTCAGCTTCGTCTCCGAGAAATGCGGATTGACAATCGTCAGCTCCTGTGCTTTGTATTCCCACAACAACCGTCCGCACTCTGCCGCAGCTTGCAGACAGAACGTCTCCCAGTCTTCCTCGTAACTCGTATAGCGCACTTCGGCGTAACCGCCTATGTTATCGAGCACTTCAGCACGAACCGAACCATCATAACGCACCGACTCCTCGTCCGCAAAATAATCCACTAACTGCCGGGCAACAGGAATCTCGTTCTCCGGCGCTTCGCTCAGACTCACGCGGATTGTGTCGCCTATACCGTCTGCCAACAGCGCACCGATGCCCACAGCGGACTTGATACGCCCATCCTCGCCTTCGCCGGCTTCCGTCACGCCCAAGTGCAACGGAAAAGCCATGTGCTCGTGGTGCATCTGTTTGACCAACAGCCGAACGGTCTCGACCATCACGCGTGTGTTGCTCGCCTTGATGGAAATGACGATATTGCCAAACGCATGCCGCACCGCCACGCGCAGAAACTCCATTACGCTCTCTACCATTCCTTCCGGCGTGTCGCCGTAACGCGACATGATACGGTCGCTCAGCGAACCGTGGTTAACACCTAGACGGATAGCCGTCCCGTGCGTCTTGCAGATGTCTAACAACCGCACAAAACGGTCTTCCAAGCGTTGCAATTCCGCGCGGTATTCCTCGTCCGTATAATCAATATGTTGGAACTTGCGCGCCGGGTCGATATAATTGCCCGGATTGATACGCACTGCCTCTACCACTTGCGCCGCAGCATCGGCTACGTCTGCCTGAAAATGCACATCCGCTACCAGCGGCACTGCCGTCAGTACTTGTGCATGAATCTCTTTGAGACTCTCCACCTCGCGCAGCCCCTGTGTCGTAAACCGCAGCAACTCTGCTCCGGCCTCTATACACCGCCGCGCTTGGTCCACCGAACCGTCTATATCATTGGTCGAAGTGTTCGTCATCGTCTGCACCCGGATAGGGAAATCAGAACCGATAAAAATGTTTCCAACCTGCACTTGGCTGGTCTCTCTACGCTTATAATTTAGTTTTATTTCCATATATTGTGGTGAAAAACACCCTAAAACATTATTTTTTTACAAAAATCTTCAAAAAAATTTGGTCATGTCAAAAAAAAGCAGTACCTTTGCACCCGCTTTTGAGAAAAAGGGTCGCGTGAAGCGCGACGAATCAGTAGCTCAGCAGGTAGAGCACATCCCTTTTAAGGATGGGGTCCTGGGTTCGAGCCCCAGCTGGTTCACAGAAAGAGAGTTTCGGCTCTCTTTTTTGTTTTCTGTGCTCCTTTCTCATTCTTTCAAATAACGCCTTGCTATTTTGCTTGCAAAATTACTACAAAAAATCCAAATGTGCAAATAAAATGAATTTTATTTTGCCATTTGCAGGATTTCGCGACCGTAATTTCGGGGGAAACGTAGTGGCGGAGTCCGAAATTACTACAAAAAATCCGAATGTGCAAGAAAAATATATTTTTATTTGCATATTTCGAGAGAAATTAGTAACTTTGCAGTCCCAATTGAGAAAAACAAACATTTTAATTATTTAAATCTATGAAGACAAGTACTAAAATTCTGATGTGCCTCGCGGGTATAGCCCTCGTGGTGCTGGGTGTGCTCTGTATCATCTATCCGGGCAGCACCCTCGTTTCGTTGGCATGGGCGTTTGGTCTGATGCTTATCATCAGCGGTTGCAGCACCTTCGGTGCATGGGCTACGCTCCGTGCTATCAATCCGTTCAGCGGTCTGACTTTCCTCGCTGCTTTGTTGCAGGTCTTCCTCGGCGTGGCAATCATCATCATGCCGGCTCCGCTGGCTGTGGCTCTGCCGTTCATCTTCGCTTTCTGGGTGTTCTATGAGGGACTGAACCTGATGCTGGACTCGTTCAACTACAAGCGCCTCGGTTTCCGCCGCTGGTGGGTACTCTGCCTGCTCGGCGTGCTGGCTATGTGCGGCGGTTGCTACTGCTTCTTCTGCGATCCGTCCATCTCGGCTACTACCATCGCTTGGCTGGTAGGTCTCGGTATCATCGCCGACGGCATCGGCAACTGGGTTAAAGTGGCTGCTGTCAACCGCGTAGAGAAGAAACTCAACAAACTGGCAGACCGCTTCCACCAAGTCATCGACATCGAGGATGTAGAGGAAGTGAAGTAAGTTTTCAGCTGTCAGTAATCAGCAATCAGCCGTCGGGTCGCATGACACCGGCGGCTGTTTTTGTGTGCCCGTCAATTCCCTCACCGACCGAGCGATGACCGAGAGAAGAGCGAGCGATGAGCGGGACAAAAAATCGTCCAAAATCGCTCGCGCTCTTGCGTATGTCAAAAAAAAACCGTAAATTTGCAGCGTTTTTGATAAAGAGTAGAACACCATTTAACCCCTCTTATTGGGCAGAGGGTGCCCTGCAAAAATCGGGATGTGCGCTAACGTAGTGCGCGCAGACCGAATAAGCGCAGGGCGAGACGAAGGCACTATACAAGTGATTTCCAATCACGCAGTCGTGCGAAGTCTCAGCCCAAGCAGCGTATGCATTTAGGTCTAACTGAAATCATCATCATCGCCCTCATCGTGCTGCTGCTCTTCGGCGGCAAGAAAATCCCTGAACTGATGAAGGGTCTGGGCAAAGGCGTCAAGTCCTTCAAGGACGGCATGAAAGAAGGCGACGAAGAAGAGAAGAAAGAAAACGAAGAAATTCGTAATTCTTAATTTTTAATTCGTAATTTAAACTCGTGCCGAGTTTCTGGGATCATCTGGACGAACTGCGCAGCGTGCTGATACGTTGCGTGGTGGCGTGGGGTATCTGCGCGGTAGCGGCGTTCTGCTTCCGCGATGCACTCTTTGCCTTTCTCTTCGCGCCCTCCCATCCGGATTTTATCACCTATCGCTTACTTCGCTCCCTCCCTTGTGGGGAGGGTTGGGGAGAGGTTTCGATCTCCTTCATCAACACCCGGTTAGCCGCCCAGTTTACCACCCATATGCAGGTGGCGGCGCTGGCAGGTTTAGTGATTGCCTTCCCTTACTTGCTATGGCAGTTGTATGGTTTTCTCGCACCGGCTCTGTACCCGCATGAGAAGCGCGCAGCCGGACGGATTATCGGCTTCGGCACGTTGCTCTTCCTCTGCGGCGTGGCGCTCAACTATCTCATCATCTTTCCCTTCGCCTTCCGTTTTCTTGCAACCTATCAGGTGCAGCCGGAGGTGGTGAACCAAATAGCATTGGACTCCTATGTCTCCACGCTGCTGATTCTTTCCCTGCTGATGGGTATTCTCTTTGAGATGCCGCTGGTGGCGTGGGCACTCGGCAAAGCGGGACTTCTGGAAGCCGCCTGGCTCAGGCAATACCGCCGCCACGCCCTCGTAGCACTCATGATTCTTGCGGCGGTCATCACGCCTACGGGCGATGCATTCACGCTCATGCTGGTCACTGTTCCGCTGTATTTGTTATACGAACTATCTATTATAATACTCCCCAAATAACGCCTATGAAGTTCCCCAAACCTTGCATATCGTCCGCTCTTTGGTACTTGGTACTTTGTCCCTTGGTACTTGGCACTTTGTCCCTTTATGCCGCAGAGACGCAAGACACGCTGCCGCCTATTCCGTTGCAGGAGGTGGTGGCAACCGGCACACGTACCACCACCGACCCGCGTCTGCTGCCCGTGACGGTCAATGTAGTGACCGAAGAGGTCCTGACGGAGAAACAGCAGCCGAATATTCTGCCGACCTTGACTGAGCAGGTGCCCGGACTCTTTGTCACCCAACGCGGTGTCATCGGCTACGGCGTGAGCACCGGCGGTTCGGGAGGTATCAAAGTGCGCGGTATCGGCGGACAGCCTAATACGGATGTGTTGGTGCTCATTGACGGTCTGCCGCAATACGCCGGTCTGTACGGCCACCCGATAGCGGACAACTACCAGACCTCGATGGCGGAGAGGGTAGAGGTCATCCGCGGTCCCGCGTCCCTCTATTACGGCTCCAACGCCATGGGAGGCGTCATCAATATCGTCACCCATCAGCCCAAGACTGACACGATCCTCACGCGTATCCATGCGCAGGGCGGTTCGTTCGGTTCGGTGGATGCCGGAATAACGAACCAACTGCGTCGCGGCAAATGGAGCGAAGCGGCGGGCTTCAACTACGTGCGCACAAGCGGTCACCGCGAGAACACGGCGTTCTCGCAGTACAGCGGTTTTGCGCGGCTCGGCTATGATATCAACGCCCATTGGGCGCTCCAAGCCACGGGTAACATCGCCTATTTCAATACTGCCAATCCCGGCACGGTGACCGACCCTGTTTATGACAGCCGTCAGCATATCCTCCGCGGCATGGCGACCCTTTCGGCGGAGAATCATTATGACCGCACGGAAGGTGCCATCCGGGCCTATTACTCCGGCGGCAGACACCGCATCAACGACGGTCATAAGGCTACCGAACCGCTTCCTGCCACCGAATATAACCACACCGATCTTATGCTTGGCGTGAGTGCGTACCAGACCGTGCGCCTCTTCCGCGGCAACCATACCACCTTCGGCTTCGACTACCAGCATTTCGGCGGACATGTGTGGAACAAGGGGCTAAGTGACCGGGTACCAAGTACCAAGGATATCATCCGTAAGACCCAATACGAGTTGGCTGGGTATGTGGATTTCCGGCAAGAGGTGGTTCATTGGTTCTCGTTGGATGCCGGCGTCCGCTTGGGCTGGCATTCCGTCGCGGGTTTCTACTACGCGCCGCAGGCGGGGCTGTCTTTTCTGCTGCCGCATGACGCGCAACTCAAAGCTGTCGTGAGCCGCGGTTTCCGCAATCCTACTATCCGCGAACTATATATGTATGCGCCGGCGAACGACAGCCTGCAGGCGGTCAGTCTCTGGAACTACGAACTGTCCTACAAGCAATACTTCCTGGGCGGGCGCATACGCGTGGGCGCGAACATATTTTATTTGCACGCGAAGAACATGATTGAGACGCGTCCTATCGACGGACGGCCCCGTAATGTGAATACCGGCGAACTGAAGAACGCCGGTGCAGAGTTGGAGTTCTCCGCCCGCGTGTGGCAGGGACTGATGCTCGGCGCCAACTACAGCTACCTCTATATGGCGAACCCTGTTCTGGCAGCCCCGGAGCACAAGCTGAATGTCTCCCTCGCGTACCACCATGACCGTTTCCGTATTGGTACGAACGTGCAATATATCCACGGTCTCTATACCCGGCTGCCAGCCGCAGGCAATGATGGCAAGAAGCAGAACTTCTGCCTCTGGTCAGCCCATGCGGCAGGGCGCATCTGGCGTGAGTTGTGGGTGACCCTTACGGCGGATAATATCCTCGGCACGGAGTACGAGATCAACGCCGGCTTCCCCATGCCCCGTACCACCGTCATGGCAGGACTGCAGTTTGCTTTTTAACAACCTCAAAAACATATATTTATGAAAAAAATCATCCTTAGTACTTTGTACTTAGTCACTTTGTCCCTTTTTCTCGGTTGCTCCGCCAGACAGGCAAACAGGCCTGTAGTTCATCATCCTCAGAACCCGGATACGGCAGTGGTGTACATGACGCAGGAGATCTCGCCTGCTGCGTTGGTGCGTATCTACGAAGCCCTCGGCCGTCCGGCTACAGGACGCGTGGCTGTTAAAATCTCCACCGGCGAGGCAGGCGGTCACAACTACCTCAAGCCCGAACTCATCCGTCAATTGGTCAATCAGGTGAACGGCACGATCGTGGAGTGCAACACCGCCTATCCGGGCAAACGTAACACCACCAAAGAGCACTGGAAAACCATCAAGGAGCACGGGTTTTTAGATATTGCCAAGGTCGATCTGATGGACGAGGAAGGCGATTTCACCATCCCCGTAGAGGACACCACATGGATCAAATACGATCGCGTGGGCTCGCACCTGAAGAACTATGACTTCATGATTAACCTTGCGCATTTCAAAGGTCACGCCATGGGCGGCTTCGGCGGAGTGCTCAAGAACCAGTCTATCGGTGTGGCTTCCGCTGCCGGCAAGGCATATATCCACTCGGCGGGTATCACGGAGAACACCACGACTACGTGGCTCCACACCGGCAACCAGGACGGATTCTTAGAGTCCATGGCGGCTGCTGCACAGGCGGTGCATAACTATTTCGGAGGCGAGCGGATCCTGTATATCAACGTGGTCAACAACCTCTCCGTCGATTGCGACTGCGACAGCCATCCGGCGGCTCCGGAGATGAACGACATCGGTATTCTCGCCTCCCTCGATCCGGTGGCGCTTGACCAAGCCTGTGTGGATCTGGTTTTCAACTATCCCTCCAAGGAAGGCGACGATGCGGCGGCACTCATCGAGCGTATCAACTCGCGCCACGGCGTACATATCCTGGAGCACGCGGCTCAAATCGGTTTGGGCAGCCGTGCCTATGAGATAGTCAGCATTGACGGAGAGCAGATGTTAGAGCAGCTGAACGCACAGGGCCTGAGCCTGCTGGTGCGCAACCACGGTGTTACCACCTGCCATGAGAACCGCGGCGTACAGGACCTGCTGACGCTTGTCGAGACTCAGCCTGAGCGCCTTCAAGGAGCTGTGGTAGCGGACAAGCTCATCGGCAAGGCTGCGGCGGCACTGATGATTACCGGCGGTGTCAGGGAGGTTCATACCAACCTGATTTGCACCCCTGCACGCGAGATGCTGGAGAAAGCCGGTGTGCAGGTCTCCGCTGCCCAAGAGGTGGAGATGATTCTCAACCGCGACAAGACGGGCCAATGCCCCATGGACCGGCGTATAAACGATACTGACGATCCGGCGGAATGCGTAGCTATTCTAAAAAATAAGTGAGCATTTATTTGCATATGTCGGAAAAATGTTGTACCTTTGCACCATGTTTCAGATTATCCGCCAATATACCCCGATGATGCTCGTCGTTATGATGAGTCTGTTTGTTGCGGCTCTGGCGGCGGATGAATACAACGACAGCCGCCGCATCGCGGAGGATTTGCGCGTAGAGAGCTGCATGGAGCTGGAGGCGGAGGACTATGAGTGGGATGAAGGGCAGGTACAACACCTCACAGACCTCTCTCCCGTCTCCCCTAAGGGGAGAAGCTCCCTCTCTTTGGGAGAGGGTTGGGGTGAGGTGTCTCGCACTCCTTTTATCTCTGACAAACAGCGGCTCGGCTTGGTGCGGCGTTATGCCCCGCAAAAGAGCGTCGCAAGCCATAACTATACCCTGACATAAACTATACGGTATGAACTCCAACGAGTTTGTACCGTTTTTTGTTAGACGGAAGTAGAAAGACAAATGCGAAAATAAATAAATGAACCAATGGATTTTATTTCTATCTTAACAGCTATCTTAACCCTTTTGGCAGGTATCGGAGTCTTCCTCGTGGCCTGCACGATGATGAGTAGCAACCTGGAGTCGGCGGCCTCACGGCGGCTCAAACAACTCTTCTCGCACACCGGCAACAACAAACTCATCGGTGTGGGTATCGGTACGCTCGGCACGGCGGCTATCCAAAGTAGTGGAGCCGTGACGGTCATGGTCATCGGTTTCGTGAACGTGGGTATCATGTCGCTCACCCAAGCCGCCACGATTATCTATGGGGCAAATATCGGTACTACCGTCACCGCCCAGTTAGTGGCGCTCGGTCTGTCCGGCTCCAACAGCCTCTCCACCACCGTCCTTTTCGCCGCTTTTGCGGGCATTGGAGCCTTTATGATGCTGTTCGCTAAAAGCGATGCATGGAAGAAGACCGGCGGTATCCTGACGGGCTTCGGAATGCTCTTCGTCGGTCTGAGTATGATGGCAAATGCCATGGACGAGTTCGCGGCGCTCGACTCCGTCAAACTGTTCCTCGCCTCGATACGCAACCCGCTGCTGCTGGTGCTCTTGGGAACCATCATCACCGCTATTATCCAGTCCTCGTCTGTTATGACCTCCATCGCCATCACGATGGTCGTTACGGGGCTTATTGCGCTGGACCAGGGTATCTACCTCACGATGGGAAGTAACATCGGTTCGTGCGTGGTGGCTATCATCGCGGGTATGACCAGCGGTGTGGCAGCCAAACGCACGGCGATGATCCACCTGCTTTTCAATGTGTTAGGTGTCGTCCTCTTCCTCTGTGTGGCCTTGGTGCTCAGCCTTGTTACCGCCGGCGTATGGAGTTTCGGAACGATCTTCGAGCGTCTCTTCCCTGCCGCTCCGCAACTGCAATTAGCCATGTTCCACACGGTCTTCAATGTCACTACGATGCTGGTGGCTTTGCCGCTTACCAACGCGCTGGTTAACCTCGCCTGCCGTATCATCAAAGACCAGCCGGTCAAAGACAACAACGAGCCGCATCTCTATTTCCTCGACCCGCAGATGTTACGCACGCCGGTGGTCGCTATCCGCCAGCTCAAAGCCGAGGTGGAGAACATGGCGCAAATGGCCATCGAGAACTACCAACGCTCCATACATGATGTCACTACGCTGGATAACTCCGAACGCGAGCTCTTCGACCGGACGGAGGAACAACTCAACTACCTCAACCGCGAACTGGTGCATTACGCCTTGCTGCTTTCCAACAACCAGCTTAACCGGTTTGACCACCAATACCTTGTCTCCACCATCCGCACGGTAAGCGACCTCGAGCGTATCGGAGACTATGCCAAAAATATCATCGAGTATGCGGACAGCCTCCGCCAGCAGGAGGTGCGTTTCTCCGACTATGCGCTCAAAGAGATCGACCAGATGAATGCCCTCATCAGCCGTCTCTACGACGCCACGATGCAAGCGTACCATAAGATGGACATGGAGGCACTCGGCTTGGCAAACCAGATTGAGGACGAGATTGACCAACTGACCGATGAGATGGAGCGCAATCATATTCAGCGGCTCGCTTTGGGTATCTGCAAACCCCAGGCGGGTACGGAATATATCTCCCTTGCCCAGAACTCCGAACGTGTGGCCGACCACCTTATCAACGTGGCGAAAACCATTCGTGACTTGCAATAAATAATAGTTTAACAATTTAACATTTTAACGTTTATGAAAAAGACTCTTTTGAATGCACTTTTAGTGCTGACCACATGTTTCACGGCATGCGCAAACGAAAAAGTTATTCCTTATCCGGAAATGCCGCTTCAGGCGCAACGGCTGATTGAGGCGCATTTCTCCAAAGCCGATGTGTCCGTGGTGATGATGGACCGCGAACTGCTGAGTACGGACTACGAGGTGCGTCTGAATGACGGCACGAAAGTGGAGTTCGACAAGTCCGGCGAACTGACCAAGATCGACTGCGGCACCAAGGCAGTACCCGAGGCCCTCATCCCGGAAGCCGTCCGCACGTACGTGAAAACAAATTTCCCGAACACCTTCATTACGGAGTGGGGCAAAGACGACCGCCGCTGGAAAGCCGAACTGAACAACGGTCTTGACTTGGAATTCAGCAGCAAGTACGAATTCGTCCGTATAGACGATTGATAATTCCTTAATACTAGTGGTGCGTTAACTTTGCTTACCGCATCTGTATCATATTGATAAATAACAAATTACAAGAATGATATTATTTTTTATTTAAAATCAGAAATGTTTTTTGTGTTTATGTCTTTGAGAGCTTTTACTCATAGAGTTGTGCGAATTGGTAGTAAAAACTATCTGTAAGCTTGCTTGCAAGGAGTTTTTAGTAACAATTTGAACAAGGAGCATCGCTCCTAAAGCTCTCAAAGGGTTTTATATGTTTTTTTCTTAAAATTATCGCAACACTACGATTGATTAAAAATAAAAAAAAGCACTTCTTCGAAAGATTTTTGATAAAAAATTTGGTTATATGGAAAATTTTAAGTAATTTTGCAGCGCAAAATAAAGGTTTTGCTGAATTCATCTACGCCGGGTCCGTGTAAACGGAAGGGATAGAGGGTTCAAAATATTGAAAATGGCGTTATTGACGCTTTGTTGTAGATACTAGAAAGCTTCGCAACCTATCTGTATCAAACCTACGCAAAGTAAGCAATTGACGCCTACGGGTATGATTATATCCGCTTTCGCCCATTCTGGGCAGCGGTTTGTCATATCGGCGTAGGTTTCATCGTTGTTTATAGTTTGATAGGTTAGCGAAGGCCTCTAGTGTTGTAAGCAACAATGGAGGCTGCGCTTTTTTCGTACGTGTATATATGGGTTTTTCTCGCATCCTTGCGAGAACCAAAAGAAAAACACTTTGTCCCTTGCCGTCGGATTTTATCCGACAAAAAAGAGTATAGATACCACACCATTGGGTAAAATATAGCCAAACAAGACATAGCCCCACCTCAGGGCTTAAAACAGAGGTAAAACGATCTTTGACATACTGAAAACCAAACAGATTAGAAATAAAACACCAAAATTATGGTATTTATTAATCTAATTCTTGCATATTTCGTAAAAAAGTTGTAACTTTGCGAAAATTTTTCGCAATGGAGCAAACAATCAGACAAAACTACATTGATGAAGTAAAGCAAATCCGCGAGGCGATCAGTATTGCTCGTTACCGTGCTGCCAAATTGGCTAACGGGGAGACACTACGGCTTTATTATTCTGTTGGTAAATTTATCTCTCTGAACACGCGTAATGCAAAATGGGGAACGGGTGCTCTTAAAAGCATCTCCAACCAGTTACAACAAGAGATGCCGGGACTCAAAGGATTTTCGGAAGGCAATATGCGAAAGATGCGCCTGTTCTACGAAGCATGGCAACCGGTGTTTGAACCGCAGACAGAAAATATGTTTGGCGTACTTCCTGTTACCGATCATATTGAGCTGTTTGACTTTCGTTCACAGGTGGCGAACGAATTGGAAAGCGCAGAAAATCAAGCTATTGTAAAACGTTCGCCACTGGCGAACGAATTGGGGAACGAAAAATGTTCGCCAGTGGCGAACGAATTAGACGCGGCAGATATAGAGCAGTTTTTAAGGGTTGGTTTCACGATGCATATTGACATTATTGCGCAAACCGAAAACGATGCTGAGCGTTGGTTTTATATAAGAAAAGTGGCAAGAGATTTTATCGGTAAGCGCCAACTTCGCCAACTGCTCATTTCCGACCTTTATCATCAGCATGGCTCGATGCCGAGCAATTTTGCATTAACCCTTCCGGATGAGAAACAGCGTCAAGTGGCGATGCGAACTTTCAAGGAAGATAATGTCTTGGATTTTCTGGAGATACCGAATCCCGATCTGATAGACGAATTGGATGTTGAAGAACAAATCGTCAAAAATGTAAAAAACTTCATGATGTCGCTTGGCGGAGAATTTGCTTTCATGGGTGAGCAGTATCGCTTGATTGTCAACGGCAAGGAACGGAAATTGGATTTGCTCTTCTACCATCGAAGAATGCGATGCTTAGTGGCAATCGAATTGAAGGGAGGGGAGTTCCAACCTGAGTTCGCCGGCAAACTCAATTATTACTTGTCTGCCTTGGACTCGTTGGTGAAGTTACCGGAAGAGAACCCGTCAATAGGTATTTTGCTTTGCAGGGACAAGGATAACACGGAAGTCGAGTTCACTCTGCGCGATATGACAAAACCGATGGGAGTGGCAACTTACCGTTCTTCTCAAGAACTTCCCGAACAATACCGGAATGTACTGCCTTCTGCGGAAGATTTAAAACGACTTTTGTAATTTTCGATTAATAAATATTCCCTAATCTGTTTGTAGATGATGCGCCTTGCGTGTCATCTACTTGTTTTTCAGTATTGTCAAAGTAATAAATGAACGAGCAAAAACAATGTTCAATAGGCCGGATTTTATCCAGCAATAAAAGAAACCCGTCATGCATTTTTCTCGCATCTTTGCGAGAACCAAAAGAAAAACACTTTGTCCCTTGCCGTCGGATTTATCCGACAAAAAAGAGTATAGATACCACACCATTGGGTAAAATATAGCCAAACAAGACATAGCCCCGCCTCAGGGCTTAAAACAGAGGTAAAACGATCTTTGACATACTGATATTACTGTAAAAAACAGGCAAAAAAGAAAGATTTTTGTGTAAATGTTTGCGTATGTCATAAAAAAGTAGTACTTTTGCGTCGCAAACGCAAAATGATACAACTATGGCACAAGAAACATTAAAAAGTCTCATCGCTGTCATCATGACGCTATCTGTGCAAGAGCAAGAACAAGTGATAGCAGAGCTGCAAGCTAATGTGCGGCAGATAAACCATGTAGATGAGTCTATCCGTCAGCAACTGATTGCCGGTGCAGAAGAGGGCATCGCTGAGATTCAACGGGGCGAGTACTATACGAATGACGAGGTGCTCGAGAGGATGAATCAACGTCTGGAGCATAAATTCGCTGTCGCTGTATGAGAAAGAAGATTGCTTGGTCTGATAGAGCCGAAGGAGCATATGGTATTATAATTGACTATGTGGCTGATGAGTTTGGAATAACACGCGCGAAACGATATACAGCAGAGGTTCATAAGGCGGTAGGCAAGTTATTGGAGAACCCTAAGATGGGCCAGATAGAGCCCTTATTGGAAGGTAGCCGATATGAGTTTCGCCGATTGCTAATTGGTCATTTGACAAAAATCATCTATCGAGAATCTGAGGAGCGTATTGAGATTGCAGATGTTTGGGATACGCGTAAGAGCCCCGAAGAACTTGTAGCGCGTTTCAAGGAATAATCTCCTAATACATATTTCTTTTTGCCTGACATGAGAGAAATCTCGTGTCTTGCTTTTTTCTGTATATCAGTATGATTAAAAGTGCAAAAAGTGCAAAGCAAAAAACGAATAATAACATAAAATCAAAATATTATGACAGAAAACTCAATAATAAATAGGATGACACTATACGATATATTTACACTTATAGTACCAAGTGCATTGGTATTTTGGGTATATGACTATCCCCAAACAAAATGTTTCGATAATTGGATAGGGTACATAGCGTTTTTCGGCATTATTTTGATGGTGGGGCTTGTTTTGAAAACTATCGGCACGTGGTGGAGCAGTTTGTGGTGGAGGAATAACACCGATATTATTTATGAAGAAGACGAGAAGCGTTTCAGAGAAAGTAACAAATTCCCATTTTGCGCAATTATGCATGCATTGGTATGTGATCCCATCAAATACATCACAAGCCCAATAGTTTTATTGACTTACAATCGGGATGATGCCAAACTTAAAGAATATTACAAACAATACAATAAAGCATATGAAAATAGTTACTATTGTAAGCGTATAGAGATATTAGAGAGCCATGTGGCATTTCTACAAACATGGATTTGGGCATTAGTAGCGGTTATGTTCCAAAGTAAAACCTATTTTTGGTGCATTTTAGGGATCATTTATATATGCCTTGTAACGATGCTCGCAATACAAAGAAAAATTTATAATATGGTTTTGGAATACAAAGATGAAACAAAGTAATAGCGAAGCCAAATGTGCTATCGCGTTATGCGTGGTAGTATGCATTAGCCTAATATTTTGGTGTTGTGGTTATTTTTATAATCACCTTTCCCAATTGGCACCTCAGAATGAGGCGTTGGGTAATTGGTATAATTTTTCATCGCCCATTATAGCTATTGCTAATGTATTAGCTTTTATCGGTTTGACAATTGCTATTTATATAGGTGAGCGCGATCAGCAAAAGACACATGAAAAAATAAATATTCAAAATACTATACTATCCAAACTTCAACATGTTGAGGAAGAGTTGGCAGCAAAGGAACTATCGTTACGAACAGGCTCTGTTAAAGTAATGCATTTGTATACTATTTATATCGTGCTATATCGGTATGAAAACTACTTCAAAAATCTTCCTTCTTTGTCCATTCTAAAGAAAAGAAAAGAAGAAAAAGAAAATGCGGAAAAGATAGTTCAGCAAGTAAAAGAAGGAAAAGATATGTTTTTAAGCAAATACCAAAATTTCAAGCAAAATGATAGATATTTCATTGATAGTAGCGAATGTAAGGATTTGGCGAATAAATTAAATCTGATTATTGCCTACTTGGAGGAATATGAAATGTCTATTTTGCAAGACATATCTATCACTATATTGGAAAATCCTAAATAATTAAAATCATATGCCAAATAAAATTTTATATCTTTCTAATAGACGAACTGCCAGCGCAATTCATGTTGGTAATTTTATCAAAGGTGGAATTAGTATCAACGAAAGAGCGTGGGTACGTGAGTACGCTCAACCGGGAGTGATTATTGAATTGCGTGATGGAAAAACACGAAGAATGTTGTTTTCTGGCAACTATGCTCAGGTGTGCCAATACTTAAAGCGTTTGAATGAAAACCAACGGCAAATCAATAGTGCTATATCCATATTTTTGGATCCAGAACCGCCTGTGGGGTATTGATTTTACAGGACAATATATTATGATGTTAATAATTAAAAGGTGGATTGCACGCTGGAATGCATGGCGTCATCCCAAAAATATGAAAGAAATAGAAACAAGTCTACATGAGAAAACAAATGAAATGCTGGTAAAAAACGCAAAGCTGCTCGAAGAATATAATCGTCGTAGAGATGAGCGAACAGAAAAATAATTAACATAAAAAAACACCTAATACAATGAAAACTTTACTTAATCTTAAAGGACTGTGTCGGAGCAGTCAATTAGCAGTCAATCCCGACAGTCAACCGACGGTCAACCGACGGTCAAGGCTAATGTCTATTATCTGTCTATTCCTCCTCACCCTCGGCGTGGGACAGATGTGGGGAGGAAATGTGGTTTACTATGTATCCACTACTAATTCGGCTCCAAAAATTCACCATTGGAAAAACGGTACTGAGTCCAATTGGGACTCACGCCTACCCATGTCTGACGCTGGTACAAAAACGATAGACAACACTACCTATTATCTTTTCTCTTACGACATTAACACATGTGAAAAATTTAAGATAGGAGATAGTGGCGCAGACTTAGACTGGGAGCCCAAAGCGCCTTATACGGATGGTACCGACAGATACATCTCTGTCAATCACTTTCACGCATTCCGCTCTAGCAATATAACCGTTGCAAGCGGTTGCTATGTATATTTTGACAACTCGAATGCACAGTGGAGTGATGCACATATCCTTTTTTGCGAGGGACATAAAACCCACTCCACGAACTATTCCATGTCTCATCTCACCAATACCAATCTGTGGTATATCTCCCCTAATGCTAATTACAATGATGCCAAATATGTGGGAATGATGGGAAACGCCAGTTCCTTTAGCGGAAATAGCTGGTCTGTATGGAATATAAAAGACGCCACCCATTACTCCGATGTCCTGCGTTACGGTATGAATAGTAGTAGAACGTATCTTATATCAAAAGCTAATGCAGATAACGCCGGAGAGATTTCTATTGATTGTGATGCCAGTCATGGCAATAATGGTTACAGCATGCTCAACCACAACCAGACTATTCATGTGATGTTGTCTAATGATAATGGAAGTTCTTATACAGAGATTACTTCGCAAGCAACATGGCCTGGAACAATCAAAGCAACACGTACATATATTAATGGAAACGGATCATCTGCTACAGAAAGTGCAGAGACACTGTCAAAGGATGCCTACGCAAAATCGGCTGCCCTTACTTCTTCTTTTTCTGTAACAGAAAGCGGTACTGCAACCGGTTACACATTCATGGGATGGGGAGAGTCCGCAGATGCTACTCCAGACGGACAAGCAACCAAAACCATCTCTTCTGTTGCAGGTGCGAATGATTTATATGTATTCTTTAAATCTATTCAGTCCACTTTGACTTTTGATATGGAAAGCGGATCGGGTGGACCTGCAAACCGCACGATATACTACGGTACAGCGTTGGCGGGTATTACCGGATCTGACTTCCCCACAAAGGCAGATAACGGTTTTGACGGTTTTTGGACAGAAGATAATGGAAATGGTATTCAGGTTATCAAAGAAGATGGAACTGTTAAAAGTGGTGTGGAAAATTACACAGATGCGAGCGGTAACTGGATTCGCACATCGAATACCACTTTGTACGCGCGCTGGATGCCGGTAGGCTACTATGTGGCAGGTAAGTTTAATAACTGGGTAGCTGATCCTGCGTACCATAAGTTTGACCCTTCGACTCTTAAGGCTTCGTTTGGTCTATTGAAAAAGACTTTTGAAGACAAAGATTATAAAACACAAATCAAAATTCGTAAAGTTAATGCAGGAAGTAGTTCTGGACCAAGTAATACTTGGTATGGTAAGGGAGCCTCAGATGGTGCTATCACTATGGGTAAAGACAATCCTAAAGAAACCGGGTTGTCAACTGCCGGTAGTAATATCGCGTTAGAGGTAAACTATGATGGAACGTACGAATTTACTATTACAGAAGGTTCCGGCGTAATCGACCTTGAAGTCGCTGTTCCTGTCGTAAACCGTCTGGAGATTTATAATATTAACGGAGCAACGTCCGGAACGGTTGATGGTCATACCCTACCTTGGTTAACGGATGATTGGGAGGATGCAGGTGTTGCCAATACGGTAACCAAAACCATCCAATTGGAGCGCGGCAAATACTATGATTTCAAGCCGGTTTATGATTCCTATTACTATGGTAAAACGCCAACGGCTAACATTACTTATAATGCAACTCCATCTTCGGTGTCTGATTTGGTTGACAAGCAAAACAACTTGCACATTACCGCTGACTTGAAGGGTGATTATAAGTTTGATTTCAACACGTCGAGCAAAACCCTGACGGTTACTTATCCCACCAGAAGGCAGATTAATTATGAGGCAGTGACGCTCAGGAGCGGAAACGGTACAGCGAGTGGAGCGAATGGTTCTTTGTCGGCTGAGAATGATAGCGATGGAGATTATGCTGTTAGTACAGACGGCTATGTAGCAGACGGCAACAGCGTCACTTTCCGTGCTCCGGCAGCTGCTACGGGATACACGTGGCGCGGATGGTTCACCAAGAGTGACCCCTCTTCGTGGGACGACGGCAAGGTATCGACAGACGACGAACTGACCTACACCGTTGCCGTCACCGGCGGTAACAAGACCGTTTATGCCATCTACTCCGAGGATACGCACAGCCTCGCTGTGGACTCCACCTCCAACTATACCGCTTCGTCTCAATACGGCGGTCACGTGGAGTACAATAGTACCAAAGTGACATCCGCCATCGCCAACGTCGGCGTATCCTCTTATGCGGAACTGACCGCCGTGCCAGCCAACGATGCATGGCACTTCAAGGAGTGGCGGTTCTCCGCTAACGCCACGTTGGCAGCCGGTTACACCGCCAACAGCAACCCTGTGCGCGTCAATGCCTCTGCCGACGGACAGACCGTCACCGCCTTCTTTGAGCCGCGCTTTGCGCTGAATGGTTCATTGGCAAGTGATGACAAAGCCGGTCATGGTATGCCTGGTTGGGAATTTGCCGATGCATCTGACTTTGAGGTGAAGAGTTTCACAGGATTAGGCAATAATGGCGTCTGTCTGCAGTGTACATGTACGCTCGATCCGAATGCAACCTATAAATTCCGTGTATTGGATCGTGATATAAACAATCGTCGTGGCTGCAGTGCAAGCTCCGAACCGGATAATATACTTCAAGCAGGTGACAACTGGCAGCTGAATCACACAGAAGGTAATGGCGCGCACGATGTGCGCATTAAGACCGTTGGTCGTGGTACGTATATCTTCCATATTACCAATTTGAGCAATGATGGTAACGAGTATCCTTCTATTCAAGTAGAACGTCAGGCTTCTCACCTTGTCTCAATAGGTCAAGGATATGTGGATGTGGACGGAACGATTCATAGCAACAGTAATACCGGTGGTACGATGTCGGCGACTGCAACGGAAAGCGGCACAACAGTGTCCATTACAGATGGCCAGTATATCGCTGCAGGCGGTAATTTGGCATGGACGGTTGACCCGGCTGAAGGTTATCATTTGGATCATTACTATGGACAATCTGATTTCACGGGCGATGGCTTCGATTTTACGGCTATCAATAGTATTGGAGCAGCTCCAAACGTCTATGCGAAGTTCGTGGAGAATAAGGCGACTGTAACCATCACTGCCAATGACCCGTCCAAAGGAACGGTAACTGTCGGCGGAGAAGAATTCGCCTGGGGCAGTACTGTCAATGTGGGCGTTACGACCACCAAGAGCCTTAGCGTAACCGCTGCGGCAGGTTATTATTTCGCGGGCTGGGAGCGGTCGGGCACTTTGGATTTCAATGTCGATGACGCTTCGGCAGCTACCAGTGAAGCAGCCAAAGAGACCACCCTCCGCGGATTGGGCACCACCAATGAAACAGAAGGCACACTGACCGCCCGTTTCGAGGAACTCGACAAAATCTATTTCCGCAATGTGAATGCAGAGACGGGTAATAGTTTATGGGGGAGTGATGGTAATAGAGTATGGGTTTATTTCAATGCATATTGGGATACTAGTAGTGACAATAAAGGCGCTGGAGGTAAAGACAGACCGAGTGCAGAGATGTCGAATATCGCAGGTACAAACATTTACTGGGCATATGTTCCGCGAGGCGTAACCTATAACAATCAGACAACGGTTGCATTCTCTAGTAGAGATTGGAGAAACTACAACAATTTCTCCGGCGGTGGTTTTGCTGCTTATCGTAGTGACTACAACCGCATTCTGAATATGTTTGTTCCGCATCATGATCAAACGAATAACTTGTATAGTGTAAGTTACAACAATAACGGCTACTGGATGAAGTATGACACCAAGGCTGGTGAGGGTGCCGGATATTACTGGCAACGGTTTACAACTTCTCCTAATGCCTATACCCAAGTGGCCGAGATGGTGGCAACAAGCGATAAGGCTACGACACTAAAATTTACGGTTACGATTGATGATATAACCGCAGTTAATAACCATTATATGATCACGAGTGCCGGAGGACTGAAATACTGGCCGAAGACTGCAGGAGGTGCAGTAGAGACCATTACATCCTCCAACTGCACCAATCTCAACCTATTTGAGGATACAGGAACGTGGCCTGCGTTCGTCTTCACTCCCACGATCAAGGGCGATTACACCTTTACGCTGGATCAGACGGGCGATGTAATGAAATTCAGTGTGGAGTACCCCGAGACGCCGACCAACGGCTATCGGCTCAAACATACCTATAATGACGGTAGTGCAAAGACGACCTACTCCAATATCATTTCTGCCACGGATGCCGCAAGTGGCGCTAACACCGTTTCGATGTTCTTATCCAATGGAGGAACAGAGACACTCGTCCTTCAGAAATGCACCGGTGTGGATGGTAGCGGCAACTTGGAATGGAGTACAGGGAATAGTGATAATCTACCCGCGGCATTGGCAGCCGGATCCACCCCTGGTGTGTATGTTTTCGACATTACCATTGACCCCTCTACGGACAAGGTAACAGCAGCTACCGAGCCGAGTGCCTATACCGGCGATTACTATATCCATGTGAATGCCACCACCCGTAATAACCTGAACAACGGCGACCCGAAATCCGGCAGCGCGGTGGGGAACAAGTTCACGAAGTTCCTAACCAATACTACTTTCGGAGATACGTACGACCATTACTGGGTTGACTGGTTCATCGGAACATCGGACGGCGGCGGTGCACAAGTAGTAGCAGCCACTATCGGCAACGGTATTAACGATGACTTGGCAGGCAAGGTAGGTGTAGGAGAGAGCACTACCACTGACGGTGCCAATGTGCGCTACGGCTACAACTCCCTAACGAATGACTTCACCTACGCCATGATTGAAGGCGACGGAGCCAGCATCAAGATTGAAGGAAAAGAAGCAGATCGAGTGAAGATATACAATGGATCTTCCTATGAAGATTCCTATAACAATCCGCGTCCTGCCACCGATGCAGACAACTGGATGTATAAGTTTGAAGCCAAAGTCAAATTAGGTAGCCAGGCAACGATTACCACCAGATATAATGGTACTCTCGAAACTTTGGCTGAAGACAAGACGCTGCTGGGTAACGCAGCAAGCCCGACAGAGGATGAATTTGGCGTAGAGGTAACCTATGACTTTAAGACCAACCGACTGATAGCGGCATGGAAACCGGACCCCGAAGAAGAGATAAACAAAGCTATTGACTTGTATTCCAATCTGATGGTAGTGCGCACAGAGAACGCTAATCCTACGTTGCTTAATCTGACAGGAGATGGCGCATTAAACAATATTACTCAGGTATATACAGTAATGGAGTTTACCAAAGCGAACTGGGATGCAGCCGACCGAACCATCACAAGCAGTGGTTACACCGATGCCTATTATTGGATTTCACTGCCGTATGATTGCAAAGTGAGCGATATCTTCGGTATCGAAGGCTACGGCAGCGACGGCTATTGGGTAATACAGACCTACCACGGTGACTATCGCGCTCGCGATGGTTGGTGGGCAGAGACCGAGAGTTGGTGGTACGACCTGGATCGTACGGATATGATGAAAGCCAACCAAGGTTATGTTCTGCGACTGACTAACTTAGAGTCCACAGGTGCACCATTTACACGCACCGGTGTCAATACCCTGCGGCTCTACTTCCCATCCTCTAACGCAGCAAACATCAATATAGGTCTGTTGACTGGAGAAGTGTCCTATACGCTGGATCCTATGCACTGTGACAAATGGCGCGGCACTAATGCAGGCGATCCCCGATATGACCGCCGAGCCATTGACTCCAACTGGCGTATCATCGGCTCACCGAGTTTCAATACAGCGACGATAAGCGACCCGACATTCACCACAGGAAGCTACCCTGCAAACCAAACCGGTTATGCTTTGAAGTATTTCTACACATGGTCCGTATCAGCTAATGTTCCGGTATATACGATAACCTCGACATCGAACTTTGAGTTCAAAGCCACCCACGCATATTTGGTGCAGTATGAGGGGAAAATTGTATGGAGTGAGGTTACAAGCAATCCGCTTGTTGGAGTCAAAGCAGCTCCGGCACATAACAACGAGGAGCAAGGCGACCAGACGCTGAAGATGGTGCTGAGCAAGGGCAGCGAGCAAGCCGATGTAACCTACATCAGCCGGATGGCAGAGGGTGCGACCGAAGGCTATGACCTCAACCTCGACCTGAGCAAACTCCTCAGCAATAGCGGTAACAACCTCTACACCCTTGCCGGATACTACAAGCTGGCGGGTAACTGCCTGCCGGAGACGACCACCACCGTGCCGGTCGGCGTACAGATTGCCGCCGAGGGCGAATATACCTTCTCGATGCCGGAGGGCACGAACGGAGTGGGGGCAGTCCTTATAGATAATATCGCAGGCACGCGCACGAACCTCGCCCTGACCGACTACACAGTGCAGCTCCCTGCCGGACAGACGGACAACCGCTTTGTGCTGGAGCTCTCGCCGATAAGCAATGTGGCGACAGAAATTGAGAATGTACAAGGGGACAATGTACAAGGTACAAACGCGCAGAAACGGATTGTTGACGGCGTTCTCTATATTGTCAAGAACGGCCAAGTCTTCGATGCCCGCGGAAACAAAGTAAAATAAGTTCTAGTAAATCCAGAATATCAAGAATATCCGGTAAGTAAACAATGACAATTATGAAAAATAGAATGATTCTTTTTGCAGTAGGCATGCTGATGGCGTGCCTGCTGCCGCAGGCTGCCTTGGCGCAGCAGGAATGGCAGTCCACCTCCACTATGCAGGGTTCCGGGAGTGCCTATAGCTCGCAGGTGACCGCAGTAGGTGCCACAGGAGTGGCAACTATGGGAGCAACTTCCTCCGCTCCGGCTAACGCCGCTTCCAGACCGCACAGAGAGCACGCTTCCGGCCGTAATGCAGGAGACCCTACTACCGGTACTGATTTGTCCCCTATCGGCGATGCGGTGTTGCCGTTGCTGCTGATGGCGGCAGGCTTCGGGCTCTATACCGCTCTGCGCAGACGGAAAGAGATAGCGTGACCGACTCACGCTAACGAAAAGAAATAGCGTGAGAGCGCTATTTCCATAATGCATTTTTTTAGTGGAAAGCCTTCGCAGGGATGCGCGGGCTTTCGTTTTTAGACTCCAAAGAGGTGGGTTAGAGTCGTGCCCTTTAGGGCTAAGCAATAATCGACAGAGCGAAGCGGCGGAGAACCTGGGTTAGAGTCGGTATGAGAAACAAGAAAGTCCCCAACTGGAGACTTTCTTTTGTTGCTCAACCAGGACTCGAACCCAGACAGACAGAACCAGAATCTGTAGTGCTACCATTACACCATTGAGCAATGTCTTTTTTTCAAAAGCGGGTGCAAAGGTACTGCTTTTTTTTGACATGACCAAATTTTTGGGCAAGAAAATTTCAAAAAAATGCATTATTGCCTTATTTCTGCCGTTTAGTAGCCCTCATTTTGCTCAGAAGAGGGGTGCAGGAGCAGAAAATCCAGCGGTATGGGGAAGACGGTGGTGTGGCCTGTCCAGCGTCCGAAACGGATCATGTCGTTGCGGTGCCACCCCTCCCACATCAGTTCGCGCCAGCGCTCGTAGTAGATATCATCGAGCGTAGGCGGCGCGGGCAGAGGCGCGAGTCCCACGCGGCTGCGTATCTCCGTCATATCCTCCGAGGCGTCCTGTCCTTTTCGCACCAGGGCTTCTGCCTTCATGAGCACCACGTCCGCATAGCGGAAGAGGACGATGTCGTTCTTGCCAACCGTAGCGTCCTGGATGCCGTTGGGGTCGTGTTCGTATTTCCTGAACCGTGCGCCGGCGGTCTTCTCATACGGACTGCCGCTGAGGTCCTGCGCCACCTCTTCCGCCTGATAGACCAGGGGTGTCTTGCCGTCCGTGCGGCAGACGACTTGGCCGTTGACATAGACGGTGTCGTAATAAAAACAGAGGTCAAAACGCGGGTCTTGGTGGTCGGTGTTATAACCGAAGACGTCCAGTGTCTCGCGGGTAGCCGACGTGCCGTTCTCTCCGCCCATGCCTAAGGCGGCGGCGTGGTTGTAATGGAGCGAGCGGTAGGCGTAGCGGTACTGCGCCGTGTATTTGCCTACCTCGCGGGGGATGACGAAGATATTCTCCTGCGAGCGGTCGTTGTCGAGCGAGAAGTTCGTACTGAGCTGTTCCTCCAGCCGGTATCGTTGGGAGAGGAGGTCGGCGTACCATACGACCGAGTCATAGAGCTGCGGCTCCGTGACGCCGGTATAGACGGGGTGGTTGAGGTAGAGTTTCATCAGCACGAACGCCGCCACGTAATACGTCATCCGTCCGTAATACTGCCCCAGCGGTTCGTTAGCCGACTCGTACGCCAGCCGCGGCATCGCTTCGCGTAACTCCTGCACGGCAAACCGGTACACCTCCTCCCGTGGGGAGAGGGTGATTGCGGCGGAAGAGAGACCGGCGTCCGTGACGACGGGTACGCGACCATAGAGGTCCAAAAGGTAGAAATAGTACATCGCTCTCAGTGCCCGCAGTTCGGCTCTGTACGAGGCAAGGAGCGCGGTGTCCGCATCCGCGCCGTGGTAGGCGTCTATGTGGGCAATGCCGTTGTTGGCGAGCATGACCACCTTGAAGAGATAGTCCCATGTGTCGCGTATGGAGCGGTCGGAGCTCTCCCAGGTGTGGTCATGGAGCCGCTGCCAGTAGCCTCCGTCGTACCAGTCACCGCCGCGGACAGGCATGATCTGCTCGTCCGTGGTGAGGGAGTTGAGGTCATAGACCCCCCTTCCGGTGCCCTGGAGCCCCTGCGAGTCGGCATTGCCGCCGAGGTATATATAGACGGAGAGCACGGCGTTGTTACGCAGCGCGGTCATCGAACCGAAGGCCTCCGCCTCTGTGAGGGCGGAAGAGGGGTTCTCGTCCAGAAACGAGCAACCCGTCATCAGCAGGGCCGTTACCCATAGACAGAATATGTACTTCTTTGTCTTCATCAGAAACCAATAGATAAACCAAAGGTGAAGGTGTGGTACAACGGGTAGGTCCGTTTGTCATCCACACCGATGGTAGCGTTGATATTACTGCTGTTGATCATCGGCGTGAGGCCGGAGTAGGAAGTGAAGGTGGCCACGTTGTTCATCGTCAGGACGAGACGCAAGGTCTCCACCACTTTGTTCGGCGGCAGCGGCACGCGGTAGCCCAGCGTGATATAGTCGATATTGACATAGTCGCCCCGCTCGAGCCAGTAATCCGTCACGCGTTGGTCGTATATCTTCTTCTCCGGCGCGTCGCGCAGGACGTTATAGAGGGGCAGGGAGTTGAGGTTCATGTAGGCGAGGGAGGTGCCGTTGAAGATCTTGTGGCCGAAAGCGCCGTTGAGTTGGACGGACAGGTCCCAGTCGCGGAACCGGAGGCTGATATTCGAGCCCAGGAGCAGTTTCGGCGTGGCCTGTCCGGCTATATAACGGTCGCCGGCGGAGTAGGTATAACCGCCCTGGCCGTTGTCCTGTAAGCCGTTGCTCCTCGGGATATAAAACGTGCCTAAAGGCTGGCCGATGATCTGCCAGGTGATATCATTGTCGCCGCCATGCGAGCCGGCTCCGGAGACAGAGGCGAGTGCCTGGTAGTCCGCTCCGTAGAGCCATTCGTCGCCCTGGTAACCGGAGAGGGAGAGGAGCCGGTTATGCTGCCATGTGAGGTTCGCGTTGACGGTCAGCCTCCAGTCGCGTGTGTTGACCGGCGTACCGCCGAGCGAGATCTCCACGCCCTGGTTGCGCATCGAGCCGAGGTTGGCGATGAGCACGGGGTAGGTGTAAGGCGGCGTGGAGACGCGGTAGGGGTAGAGCATGTCGGTGACGAGGGTGTTGTAATAGCTGATATTCGCTACCAGCCGTCCGCGGAACAGACTCATGTCGAGCGACACGTTGCCCGTGCGGCTGACTTCCCATTTGAGGTCGGGGTTGGCGTTGCGCAGCGCGGCATAGGTGGTGATCCCTTTGCCGCCTAACTCGATGAGACCATTCGGTTCGTAGAGCGGCAGGGTGAGGTAGCTGTCTATTGCCGACTGGTTGCCCGCGAGGCCGTAGCCGCCGCTGAGGCGCAGGTGGTCCAGCACGTCCGACTGCGGCATCCACGGCTCGTCGGAGATAGTCCATGACGCCGAGACGGAGGGGAAGAGCCCCCATCTGTTATGGGCGCCGAACTTACTGCTGCCGTCTGCGCGGAGCGAGGCGGTGAGGTGGTACCGTCCTAAGAGGGTGTAGCCCACGCGGCCCATGAAAGAGAGCATGTTCGCTTGGCGGTTGTAGGAGTCGGTGCCGTCCCAGGGGCGGATAGAGCCCGCCGAGAGCCGGTCGTCGCCCAGAACGGACGAGGCGGACTGGTAGGTGGTGACATAAAAACCCTCTGACCTATGGCTGTTCACCTCCGTCATCGCCGAGGCGGATAGGGCGTGGATGCCCCAGCTCTGGTTGTAATCCAGCAGCAGATGGAAGAGTATATCGTGGGTCTTGCCCGTTCCGCGGAATGCCGTGCCGCCCTCGTCGGTAGGTATGTCGCGTGTCTCGTCCGTGCGGTGGAAGGTATATGCCGTCATGAGTTTGAGGTGCAGGGGGTTGATGAGCCGGAAGTCGAGGTGGAGGTTCGTACTCACATGGGCGTCGGTGGGCTGTACGCTGTTCGCCAGCCACGCCATGGGGTGGGCTATCTGGCTGGCTGCCGGGTCGCCGTCCCAGCCTCCGGAGGTGTTCTTCGATGCCGGAAAAGTGGGGTTGAAGCAGGCGGCGCTGTAGAAGAGTTTCTGCTCGTTGAAGAGCCGGTCACTCTTCTGATACGAGCCGAACATGCCGATGTCGATCTTCAGCAGGTCCCCCCACATCCGCTGGGTGAGGTTGATATTCGACATGAGGGTCCTCTGGCCGGTGCCGATGATGACCGCCCTGTCGTCGATGAAACCGATGGAGGCGCGGTATGCGGTGTGTTTCGTGCCGCCGGTGAAAGCCAGGTGATGGTGGTGGGAGAGGGCGGTGCGGGTGATCTCCCGCTGCCAGTCGGTGTCGGCCCCTTGGTCCCTATGGAGCAGGTGGTGGTCTCGTACGAAAGAGCGGTAGGCCTCGCCGTCCAGCATAGGCAGGGTCTTATAGACCGCTCCTACGGAGAGAGAACCGTTATAATGGATACGGAGCTTGCCTTCGCTGCCCTTGAGCGTACGTATCTCTATCACTCCCGAGGCGCCTCGGGAACCGAACTGCGCCGTCTCGCTCGCGTCTTTCATGATACGGAAACTCTCGATATCCGTGGGATAGACGGAGGAGAGCAGACTCATGTCGCCTATCACACCATCGACGATGATGAGCGGGTCGTTGCTGCCGGAGAGAGAGGTCGTACCGCGCAGCCGGACGGCACTCATGGCGTTCTCGCCGCTCTTGTCCACCGTCAGACCGGCCACCCTGCCACGGATCACGTCGATGGCAGAGGACGACTGCTCGCGGTTGTTCATGTCCTCCAGACCGATGCTGTCGGGAGAGGCCGTGTTTTTATCGGCCAGAACGGTAGTGCTGATCAGCAGCAGAAAAAGCAGAAGCGTGTGTCTCATGGGCGGTCGGGTTCGTTTGCGGGTACAAAAGTACTGCTTTTTTTGCATATATGCAAATAAAAATCGGATATTTTTCGTTATTTCTTGTGTATGTCAGAAAAAAGTTGTACCTTTGCACCCGCTTACGTTAAGGCTTTCCCCACCGTGCGCGCTACGTTAGCGTCCGTCGGAGGCCCCGGTTATAGAATAATTAAAGGAATTACAGAAACGAGATATGAATTTTATTGAAATTATTACGAAACTATTCGGAAACAAAGCGCAAAAAGACATGCGCGCTATTCAGCCGGTAGTGGATCAGATCAAAGCACAGTACGAGGTGATTGATGCGCTCTCTAATGATGACTTGCGTGCCCATAGCTGGGCGCTTATGGACAAGCTACAAGCAGCTGTCGCAGACAAGAAATCTCAAATCTCAAATCTCAAATTTAGACAACGACAATCGAGAAGAGTGAGAAGATCTACAACGAGTTTCACAAACTCGAAAAGGAGATCAAAGACAAATAAGAGGAGGTGTTGACCGATATACTACACGAGGAATATGCGATCGT
>JAFVDD010000038.1 GCA_017478725.1 Paludibacteraceae bacterium | reverse complement strand
TTCCTCGATCAGAAGGATGGTATGGAGAAGCAGATGATGGCTTTGAGTAAACTCGGTCTCTTGAGCCGCATGGTAGGTATGCTGACCGACAGCCGTTCGTTCCTGAGCTACCCGCGTCACGAGTACTTCCGTCGTACGCTCTGTAACGTCCTCGGCAACGACATCGAGAACGGCATGATCCCGTACACCGGCTACGAGAAAGCCCGCGTTCAACAGATGGTCGAAGACATCTGCTACAACAACGCCAAAAACTACTTCAAGTTCTGATAGCCATCCGCCATGCATGGCGGATCATAACCATGACCAACGACTGGTACACATATTGGAAAGAGAGAGGCGGGCTGCTTAACAGCGCCCACCGCCCTCATTCCGTGTGGCAGAACTACAACGCGCGCGGAATATACCTCATTACGATTGTTACGTACAATCGTGCGCGTCTGTTTGGCGAGCTGAACAACGACCCCTCTGCACCCTCCGTGGTATTGACCAAGCTTGGTCAATCCGTCGCGGACCAGTGGCTCCAGACGCCCGCCATTCAAAGCGCCCACGGACGATATATCCGTGTGCTCGGTCATCAGGTCATGCCTGACCATTTCCACGGCATCCTTCAGGTCGAAGAGCCCATGGATGTCGGTATTGGTTTTATTATCCGTGATTTCAAGGCGGCGTGTACCCGTATCTATCGCTCTATGTATCCGCCAAGCTTGGCGGATTCCCTTGATCGTGATCGCCTTATCCGTTCCTCCCGCAAGCAGCGCGAGGAGTATTACGCCTCCAACGGCGTGACACCGCTCTTTGAGGATAACTACGATGACACCATCTGTTACCGTCAGGGGCAATTAGAAAACATCATCCGCTATGTGCAGGATAACCCGCGCCGTGCGGTCATGAGGGCGTTGCACCCGGAGCTGTTCCAACGCCGGCAGCACATCACCATCGGAGACATGGACTTCGCCGCGTATGGCAATATCTTCTTACTTCGCCGGCCGTGGAAGGAACAGGTCTTCTGCCATCGGTGGAAGATGAACGGCGACCAACGCGACTATAACACGCCTTATGAGACGACGGACACTTTCCGTCAGCAGAGAGACCAATGGCTCCAAGCCGCCAAAGACGGCGCGGTACTGGTCACACCGGGTATTTCCAGAGGGGAACAGCAACTGGTCAAGGACTGCATGGAGAACGCCCGGCCGCTTATCCACCTCCAGAAAGAACCCATGCCCAATGGTTGGAACCCCGAGAAAAGACGCCACCAACTATGTGAGATGGGGCAACTGCTCATCCTCTCCCCGTGGGCATTGGATGAGATGCAAGCTGTGAACGATATCCCTGCCACGGCAGACTACAGCCGTTTCCATAACATGAACACTCTCGCCGCCCAAATCTGCGCCACCACCCCCTCTGTATCCGCCAAAATTGGCGGATTGGGTCAATCACCTGGCCGACCGATGACCGAGAGAAGACCGAGAGAAGAGCGAGGAATGAAAGCAAAAAAATGTCAGAAATCCCTCCGTGGCTGCGGAATAGCACAAATGAGAAAATAAAAAACAACTATAGAAATGGTACCAAAGTTTGATAGTTTTTTTACACCCTATTTGAAGTGCTTGTCGGATGGAAACATCCATAAGAACAAGGATCTTGTAGAGTTTGCAATAAAATATTTTGGGCTTACCGAGGAGGAAGCACAAGAGCGAATTGCCAACCAAAGCCAGACACAAGTGTATAACCGTGTCTTGTGGGCAGGAACATATCTGCGCAAAGCAGGTTTGGCTGAAAAAGCCATGAATGGGCAGTATAAAATTACTGCCGAAGGATTAAAAAGATTGAAAGCAGGGGAAGTAACTTTGCGTACTTTGGCAGAGTACCCTGCATTTGTTGAGTTTTACGGGCGTAAACCGAAAGCAAACACTAAACAGAAAAAAGAAGTTATCGCTACAGAAGAAGTAGAGAAAACTCCTATAGAGGTATTAGAAGAGGCATATTCACAACTAAACAACCAATTAGCGGATGATGTATTAGCCTCTCTCAAGGATGTATCTCCGCAGAAGTTCGAGCAGATAGTAGTGGATGTGTTGGTCGGAATGGGTTATGGAGGTTCGTTGGAAGATGCGGGAACTGTTACTGCCTATGTGAAGGATGATGGCATAGATGGCGTCATCAAAGAAGATAAACTCGGTCTTGACAAAATTTACGTACAAGCAAAACGCTGGAATAATTGCGTGGGACAGCCTGAAATCCAGAAGTTTGTAGGTGCGTTAGTTGGTCAAGGAGCAAAAAAAGGAGTGTTCATTACGACATCTTATTTCTCCAAAGAAGCACGCCAATTCCAACCAAAAGGGGATATTAAAGTCGTTTTGATTGATGGAAAGGAATTAGCTAATTATATGATTGAATGTAGCGTCGGTGTCTCGCTGAAACAATCATATCAAATCAAACGCATAGATACAGATTATTTTGAGGAATAACAATAAAACTATATTTGTTATGAAAAAGTTATCTGTTTTCCTGATCGTTTGCGCGACAATTATTTTGGCAAGTATCCGTCTCGAATGCCGCTCGTAAGCCGGTAGTAGAGAAAAGGGAGGAAAACGATAAATCGGGATATCGGGATATCGAAGGTGGAAGAAGGCAAGTTGGCGAAAACAACACTATAAATAATCGATTAAAACACGATAAACAAACAATAAATATCGTTATGAGAAACAGAGTATTGATGACAATAATGGCCTTATGGACTGTGGCGGCGGGGATGACGGCACAGGAGTTTCTGCGGGTGTTCTCGACGAAGAGCAACCCGGAACCGGTGGTGAAGAATACCGTACGGTACAATAATGCAACCAAGTCCAAAGAGCGCATCTATATCAATACTGATTACTGCTCCTATATGGTAATCCGCAAAGGAGCCAGATACTACAACGCCCTGCCGGGCGAGAACCTGGTGGAGAGCCGCCCTGTGCAGTCGCAGGCCTCGGAAGGCAACTATGCCGCAACAAACTATCATTACTGGAGAGGTGTGTTCCCGAAGAAAGATGCAGGTGCCGGATATTATGCCCTGCCTTCGGCAGCGGGTGAGAAAGTAGTGGTTGATCCGCATACCATCCATTTCAAAGGCAGCGAGCGTGAGGAGAGCTATATGTCCTTCGGCGTGCAGGAGAATGACACGGTGTATGCCATGCGCGGAGGTGTTGCCTGTCTGTCCGGCGACAAGAAAGGCGTGGTAATCAGCCATACGGACGAGACGTTCGCCGTGTACTATCACATGCGCCGCGCGTTGGTACAACCGGGTGAGAATGTGGAAACGGGACAGCCGGTAGGATTGGCTGCCGGTAAAGAAGTGCATGTGGGATTCGTCTATCTGGACGAGAAGTATTTCAAGCAGAAAGAAATGGCGGAGGAATATCCTTATACGCATTTCCTGCCACAGATATGGGACGGCTCGCAGTTTGTGCGTTATGACAAACCGGCTGTGGTAGTGGCACCTGCGCTCACAGACGAGGTCGTCACCCAAGACATGACGAAAGCGCAGAAGAAGCGCTATATGAAGAACAAAAGCAAAACAATAATTAACAACAATATTAACCAATTTTAATTCATTTAACCTATGGCTAAAATTATTACATTGGGCGAGATTATGCTCCGCCTGAGTCCTGAAGGACAAGACCGTTTCATTCAATCTGACCACTTTAGAATTATTCCCGGTGGTGGTGAGGCTAATGTGGCTATTTCGTGCGCTAACTACGGTCACGAGGCTTATCTGGTAACCAAACTGCCGAAACATGAGATTGGTCAGATTGCTGTTAACTCGCTGCGTCGTTACGGCGTGAAGGACGATTACATCGTTCGTGGCGGTGACCGCGTAGGTCTGTACTACTGCGAGACCGGTGCTTCGATGCGTCCGTCGAAAGTTATCTACGACCGTGCCCACAGCGCTATCGCTGAGGCTGATCCGAAGGATTTCGACTTCGACAAGATCATGGAGGGTGCAGCATGGTTCCACTGGAGCGGAATCACTCCGGCTATCTCGGACAAGGCTGCTGAGATCACCAAACTGGCTTGCGAGGCTGCCAAGCGTCACGGCGTAACCGTTTCGGTTGACCTGAACTTCCGCAAGAAACTATGGACCAGCGAGAAAGCTATTTCTATCATGCGCCCGTTGATGAAGTATGTTGATGTATGTATCGGCAACGAGGAAGATGCAGAGCTGTGCCTCGG
>JAFVDD010000037.1 GCA_017478725.1 Paludibacteraceae bacterium | reverse complement strand
CCTCTCTGTGCAAGTGCATCCCGATGACAAACTGGCGCAGAAACGCCATAAGTGCCCCGGCAAAACGGAGATGTGGTATGTCGTCAAAGCTGATGTGGGTGCGAAAATCTACTCCGGCCTCAAGCAATCCATCACTCCCGAAGACTACGAACGGCTGGCAACGGCGGAGCCGGTGAACGGCCATTCGCCTATGCAGGATGTGATTGCTACGCACGAAGCGCACCAAGGGGATTTGTATTTCCTGCCTGCCGGACGGTTGCACGCCATCGGAGCCGGTAATTTCCTCGTGGAAATCCAGCAGACAAGCGATATTACCTACCGCGTCTATGACTTCGGGCGCAAGGATGCGCATGGCAACCCGCGCGAACTGCATATCGAGCAAGCCAAGGAAGCTATCGATTATCAGGTGTGGCCTGAGTACCGCACCAGTTACGATTCCACCAAGCCTAACTCCGAACTGATTCATTGCCCGTATTTCACGGTGAACAGGGTAGTGGTGCAGGTGGCGGCGGAGATAGACCTGCATACCGACGCTTTTGTAGTGGTCGTTTGTCTCTGGGGCGAAGCGCATATCAACGGCATCCATGTCAAGCAGGGCGAGACACTTCTTGTGCCGGCGTCCGAGAACGTGCTTTACATCTTCGGCAACGCCACTTTCCTGACGGCTACGATGTAGCATACCTGCAAGCATCATAACAACAAAAAGCGTCCGCTTTTAGGCGGGCGCTTTTGTTTGTATAATAATCTTGGGTAGTCTTTTATTCTTAGCCCTAAAGGCAGAGTTATTCCTCTGTTCCATTAAGGGTAGCGTGCATGGCAGCGGCGGCTTTGCGACCGTCGGACATGGCAAGAATGACGGTGGCGCCTCCGCGGACGATGTCACCTCCGGCGAAGAGAGTAGGGATGGCTGACTGCATCCGCTCGTTGACGACGATCGTGCCTTTGCGGCTGATTTCCAGTCCTTCCACAGAGGAGGGAATCAACGGGTTGGGACTCACGCCGACTGCTACGATGACGAGATCCACGGGGATAGTGATCGTCTGTCCCTCTACGGGCACCGGACTGCGGCGTCCTGATTCGTCGGGTTCGCCGAGCTCCATCACCTGCAGCACCGCCTCGCACACGCGCCCGTTCGCGTCCGCGTGATATTCAATAGGATTATGGAGCGTGAGGAACTCAATACCTTCCTGTTTGGCATGCTTGACTTCCTCTACACGCGCCGGCATCTCTTCCTCGCTGCGGCGATAGACGATCATCGCCCGCTCAGCACCCAGTCGTTTGGCGGTACGCACGGCGTCCATGGCTGTATTGCCTCCGCCGATGACGGCTACGTTCTTTCCGTAAAGGAGCGGCGTGTCGGTAGCCGGATTGGAGGCATCCATGAGATTGACGCGCGTGAGGTACTCATTGCACGAGAGCACGCCGTTGAGGTTCTCGCCGGGGATGTTCATGAAGCGCGGCAGACCGGCACCCGAACCGACAAAGATACCCTTGAAGCCCTGTTCCTCCAGCTGCTTGACGGTAATCGTCTTGCCGATGATGGTATCTGTATGGAACTGTACGCCCAACGCACGCAGACCGTCGATCTCTTTGTCCACGATAGCGTTCGGCAGACGGAACTCGGGAATACCGTATTTGAGCACGCCGCCTATCTCGTGCAGCGCTTCGAACACATGCACCTCATAGCCGTATTTGGCCATGTCGCCGGAGAAAGTAAGTCCGGCAGGACCGGAGCCGACTACTGCGATTTTAGACCGTTTCACTGACAGACCGCTTTGCTGACAGACCGTTTCACTGACAGACCGCTTCGCTGACAGACTGTTCGCATAATCCGCCACAAAGCGCTCAAGGTAGCCGATGGCTACAGGCTGGTGCTTCATCTTGAGGTGGATACATTGCGATTCGCACTGTTTCTCCTGCGGGCATACTCGTCCGCAGACGGCAGGCAGGGACGAACTCTGCTTGATAATCTCCGCGGCGCCGAGGATATCGCCTTGCTCCAACTGTTTGATGAAGCCCGGGATGTTGATGTTGACCGGGCAGCCTTGTACGCAAGTGGGGTTTTTGCAGCTGAGGCAGCGGTGGGATTCGGTAACGGCTTGCTCAAAGGTGAGGCCTTGGTTCACCTCTTCATGCAACGATTTGACGCGCACTTCGGGACGCAGTTCGGGCATTTCGACACGCGGGATAGCCACACGGTCTTTCGCAGTGCCTGTGAAAGGCTCCGGTGTGAGAGCTATGTTTGCATCTGAATTGATCTCGGTTTTATCCCGACACTCTTCCGATTCGATACTCTCTCGATTCTGTCTCGCTAGTCTGATTTGGTATTGCTGCAGGGCCTCTGTCTCCTCTGTTTTGTAGGATTTCATGCGGCTGAGCATCTCGTCCCAGTCCACGCCGTGCGCATCAAACTCGGGTCCATCGACACAGACGAAGCGGGTTTTGCCTTCCACTGTCACGCGGCAGGCGCCGCACATGCCTGTGCCGTCCACCATGATGGTGTTGAGGGATGCCTCGGTAGGGATATTGTATTTGGCGGTGGTCAGCGCGACGAACTTCATCATGATAGCCGGACCGATGGTGATACATTTGTCCACGTGCTCGCGGTTGATCACTTCCTCCACGCCGACGGTGACTACGCCCTGCTTGCCCATCGATCCGTCGTCGGTCATGACCATCAGTTCGTCTGACCACCGGGCAAGTTCGTCCTTGAGGATAATCAGGTCTTTGTTACGCGCCGCCAGCACCGTGATGACGCGGTTGCCGGCTTTCTTCAAGGCTTCGGCGATAGGCAGCATAGGCGCAGCACCTACGCCTCCGCAGGCGCAGACGACTGTGCCGTAGTTTTCGATACGTGTGGCTTTGCCCAGCGGACCCACTACATCGTGGATGAAATCGCCGGGATTAAGCGCAAGCAGTTTGTGGGTGGAGACACCTATCTGTTGTACCACTAATGTGATGGTGCCCTTCTCTTTGTCGGCACCGGCGATAGTGAGGGGCACACGTTCGGAACGGCCGTCCACTCGGATGATGACGAAATGTCCGGCACGGCGGCTACGCGCAATGAGCGGAGCCTCGACTATCAGCTCCGCTACATTGGGTGAGAAAAATCGCTTGGAAATGATTTTATTCATAAATTGGGGGGCATTCAGCTTTCAGCATTCAGCATTCAGCTTTTCCTGATGCAGGTCTGACCTTGCTGATGACTTTTAAAAATACTTGGTTTCTTTGCCTACGATGGAGGAAAGGAGGTTGTTAGCCAGACGTGATGCGCCGAAGCGGAAGTACTCGTTGTTGAGCCACTCTTCGCCGAGGATGTCCTTGACGAGTGTATAGTGCTGCACAGCCTCTTCCGTTGTGGAAACGCCTCCGGCGGGTTTGTAGCCCATCTTGACGCCTGTCTGCTCACGCCAAACCTTGATAGCGTTGCACATGACAAAAGTAGCTTCCGGTGTTGCGTTGACGGATATCTTGCCGGTAGAAGTCTTGATGAAATCGCAGCCAGCCGCCATGGCAAGGATAGAGGCTTTCCAGATGTTCTCCGCTGTTTTCAGAAGTCCTGTTTCGAGAATGACTTTGAGGTGGTGTGTGCCGCACACGGCCTTGATCTCTGCAATCTCGTCGAAGCAGTCCTGGTAACGGCCCTCGAGGAACTTGCCGACCGAGAGAACGATATCCACTTCGGTAGCACCGGCTTTGAGGGCGAGTGCAGTCTCGGCTACCTTGATCTCCGGGAAAGTCTGTGCGGCAGGGAAACCGGCGCAGCAGCAGGCAATATTGAATTTCGGATCATCGAGCGTTGCGCGCACGTATTGTGCCATAGCCGGATAAACACAGATAGCGGCTACGTTAGGGATGCCCGGAAAATCTTTCTCAAAATAGTTGACAGCCTGTGCCATTTTCTCCACTTTGGCGATGGTGTCGTCGGCGGAAAGGGTGGTGTAGTCAATCTGGTGGAGACACTGTTTCCACACCTCAACATGGTTATTCTCGGCAAAATGCTTTGCTTCGATTTCAGCTACTTGAGCCTGTACTTGCTCATCGGTAAACGGGCAGGGATACTGCGCGAATAGTTCTTCAAAGTTCATGGTTATATAGTTTTAATTACTGGATTTCTGGATTACCGGATTTCCGGAATTCCGGGGTTCCGGTTATTTTTGCAGACGGCCTATGATTGTTTCGTTGCCGCGTACGGCTTCTCCTACTGCGACGAACATCTCGGTGTCCAGCGGCAGATACATATCCACGCGGCTGCCCAGTTTGATGAATCCCAGATGGGTGTTGCGGTGCGCCTGGTGTCCGGGTTTGGCGTAGGTAACGATGCGGCGCGCCATAGCTCCGGCTATCTGACGGATGGCAATCTGCACTTTGGAAGGCGTCTCGATCACCACCAGCGAGCGTTCGTTCTCCGTACTCGATTTGGGCAGCCATGCACCTTTGTGGCGGCCTTTCTGGTGCTCTGACACAAGAACAGTGCCCTCAATGGGATACCAGTTGGCGTGTACATTGAAGGGCGACATGAAGATGGAAACCTGCAGTTTCTTCTCGTGGAAATACTCGTTCTCTTCCGTGGGTTCAATCACCACTACCCGTCCGTCCGCCGGCGCAATAAGGAAATTCGGGTCATCGATTTCCAGTACACGCACAGGATTGCGGAAGAAATAAGTGACGAACACCAGCAGGAGTGCGGTAACTATCAATGAGAGTGCCAGAATCCACTCTGCGGGATGCAGTGCGAAGAGTGCAACATTCAGGATAAACAAGAGGAGAACCGTTCCGCAAATCAGATTGCGGCCTTCTCGGTGAATACGAAATCTTTTCATTATCTTATTGCCATTGAGAATAAGGGAATTGCGCTAACATTTCTGCCGCCTGGTCGAGTCCCTGCTGCAGTTTGTTGCCGATCATCATGCGGAACATCATCGGTATGTCGGCTTTGACGGTCAGTTTGAGCCGTGTGTCGGAAGGAGAGATCTCCTTGAGTTGTATCCAGAAGTTCGCCTCCATCGGTGCTCCTTCCAGCCCGAACTTGAGTGTGTCGTTCTCAATACGGTCCACGATGGCGATGGTGATTTTGGGTCCCAGTCCGTCCACTTTGAGGCGGACATAATCGGGCTGGATCTCCATCTCACGGATTTTATCCTGCGGGATCAGATCGCGTACCCGCTCCAGGTTGTTGAGGTTGCCCAGCACTGCGTACATTTGTGCAGCAGAGCATGCAGCAGAGGTTATTTTGCTTTCGTACTTGGATTCTGACATATTATTGATTGGCTTTCAGATTTGCGACGACAAAGGTACAACAAATTTTGCATATATGCAAATATTTACGATTTTTGCAGCCTTTTTTGGAATTTTTGCATTTCCAACGACGTTTTATGGATGCGTTTTTCCAATTCGTTGATATCCCGTATCTTCAAATACAGTTCTTTTGCCCGAGTGTATGCTTCTTTGTCGCGGTCGCTGGCTCCGCTCCAAAAACTCTCGTCCATCTGTCCGTCGGTCCAGTCGTTTTTCCGCTTGCCGTTCTCATACACCAGCACTTCTTCGCCGTCATCGCGAACCAGGATACGTACATTTCCCCACTTGGCGGTGATGACATAGAAACCGTGGTCCTGGTATTTCTCGTTTTTCTCGTATTTGAAAAAACGGATGAGCGAGTCCACCTGCGGCAGCAGCGAATCATGCACCGCCTGATAATAATCCAGGCTGCGCATCTGTCCGGTCAATGCCATACTGTCGCGCTCATGTTTCTCTATGCGGTATTGCTCCGCCTTGGACGGACGGCGGCAGCTGCAGAGCGCCACAGCCAGCAGGCCGACGGACAAGAGCCAAACCGTTTTCCTGTTCTTTTTCATTGTAGTCATTTATCGGGTTATTGTTAAATTGGCTGCAAAGGTAGCAATTTTTTTCGACATACACAAGCACACGCGTTTTTTTTCGGCTATAATCTCTTGCATAATTCGCAAAAAAGCAGTACCTTTGCAGCCGATTTGCAAGCAATATGAATTATTTAGAGGAACTGAATGACACCCAACGCGAGGCGGTGATGTGTACGGAAGGTCCGTCGCTGATAGTAGCCGGCGCCGGCTCCGGGAAGACGCGTGTGCTGACCTACAGGATTGCGTATCTGCTGGAACAAGGTGTTCCGGCGAGGAATATACTGGCTTTGACGTTCACCAACAAAGCCGCGCGTGAGATGAAAGAGCGAATCATGCAGCTTTCAGCCGCCAGCCGTCAGCCGTCAGACTACCGGTATTTATGGATGGGCACCTTCCATAGTATCTGCGCCAAACTGCTGCGACGTGATGCGGAGAGGCTGGGCTTCACAAGGGATTTTACAATCTACGATACAACCGACAGTAAATCAGTGATTAAGGCTATCTGCAAGGAACGCGGTCTGGATGAGAAAGTGTATAAACCGGCGGTGGTGCTCGGGCGTATCTCTATGGCGAAAAACAACCTGATCTCCCCTGCGCAGTACGGCATGAACCGTGAGTTGCAACAAGCAGACCGTGAGGCGCGGATGTATGAACTGACCACTGTCTATGAGCTCTATCAGGCACGCCTGAAGGCAGCCAATGCGATGGATTTTGACGATTTGCTGCTGAATATGCTGAAACTAATGGACGAACACGCGGATGTCAGGGAGCAGTTGCAGCAGATGTTCCGATATGTGCTGGTAGATGAATACCAGGACACCAACTATGTGCAGTATTGCCTTGTGAGCCGCCTGGCGGAGCCGCAGCAGAACATCTGTGTGGTAGGCGACGATGCGCAGAGTATCTATTCGTTCCGCGGCGCAGACATACGCAATATTCTTAATTTCCGGCAGCAGTATCCTAATGCGCGCTTGTTCAAGCTGGAGCGTAACTACCGCTCGACGCAGAATATAGTGAATGCAGCCAATTCGCTGATTCACAAGAATGTACACCAAATAGAAAAGACTGTTTTCTCGGAGAAAGAGGCAGGCAAGCCTCTCAGTTTGTACGCCTATATGGATGACCGTGCGGAGGCAAACGGCGTAGCAGAGATGATAGCGGGTATTCACAAGACGACACGTAGCAGCAGTTATGACGACATAGCCGTTTTATACAGGACGAACGCGCAGAGCCGTGCCTTTGAGGGCGAACTCAGGAAGAGAAATATCCCTTATCGCATCTACGGCGGCACGTCGTTCTACCAGCGCAAAGAGATCAAAGATGTGCTGGGTTATTTCCGTCTGGCCGTCAATCCGCGGGATAACGAAGCATTGCTGCGGATTGTGGGTTTTCCGGGCCGAGGTATCGGCGAGACAACCATGAAAAAAGTGGCTGCCCATGCCATTGAGAACCACTTGCCTTATCTGGAAGTGATGCGTAAGCCGGAAGATACCGGCTTGGATGTGGCTGCTGCGACGATGAAGAGGCTACGGGCTTTTGCCGACCTGATGGCTCAGTTGCAGCAACTGAGCGAGGAAACGGACGCATATAACTTTGCCGACCAGACACTGCGTGTATCAGGCGTGCAGACTGCTCTGGCCATGGACACGACTGCCGAAGGCATCGACCGCGCGCAGAACGTGCAGGAGTTGCTGAACGCTATCCGGGAGTTTGTGGCGCAGCGGCAGGAAGAAGGTATTGATTATACGCCGATAACGGATTTCCTGAGCGAAGTGAGTCTGCAAACCGACCAGGACGATAACCTTGCGGATACGACAGAACGTGTGACACTGATGACCGTACACGCAGCCAAAGGTTTGGAGTTTCCTGTGGTGTTTATTGCAGGCATGGAGGAGAATCTGTTTCCCAGCCAGTTCTGCGTCAAGCCAAGCGAGATAGAAGAAGAGAGACGGTTGCTGTACGTAGCTGTCACCCGGGCGATGGAGAGGTGTTATCTGAGTTATGCGCGTCAGCGGTTCCGTAACGGTCAGATGGCTTTCAACTCGCCGAGCCGGTTTCTGAAAGACATTGACAGACAGTATCTGGATGTGGTACAAGAGCGTTCCTCCGCTATGAGTTATGAGCGCCCTGCTATACAATCCAGATGGGCGTTTAGCGACAGAAGAGCCGAGTACCAGAATTCCAGAATACCAGAGTACCGGAGTAGCGGAGTGCCAGAATTCCAGAGTTCCGGAACTCCTGCTGCGAAGCCTGTCAGCGGTGCGACAAGCGGCGTGGCTTCGGCTATATGGAAGAGCGGCGACCGAGTGAGTCACCGTGTGTTCGGCGAGGGAACGGTGCAGCGCGTTTATCGCGATGAGGTGACGGAGAACGACAAGATAGAGATAAATTTTGACAAACAGGGCACAAAAACACTGCTCCTGACCCATGCTAAACTGGAGAGAGAAGGTTAATCAACGGTAGATGAACAGAATAATAGATGAATAGTTGAGCAACAGTAGATCAACAGTAGATCAAGGGTTGGTCAACGGTAGATGAAATACCCTGCAACGCCTGCAAGCACAATCAAGAGAATAGGGTGACTGAACAAATCGGTCACCTTATTTTTATATAGCTGCGGCAGAACAGTGAAGAATGCTACGGCAGCAAAGATGATCCAGCTGGTAGTGTCTATAAAATTGGCGGGTTTGATCAGCATCAGTGCCGCTGAAGCGATGAGTCCGATGACCGTGAACCGCAGCATTCTGAGCGTTTGGGAGAAATAGGGGTTGTCGTGAAAGCGGTTGCTCAGCCAGAAATAGGCACGGCAGATGCTCAGCATAATAATCAGGCTCGGCAGGATGATAGCAAAGGTGGTGAGGAGGCTTCCCCAAACCGATCCGGTAGCCGTATATCCGACGTAGGTGGCGCAGTTGATGCCGATGGGTCCTGGTGTGACCTGGCTGACAGCCACTATATCCACAAACTCCTGCTGGGTCATCCATCCGTACTGCTCCACCTCCATCTGGATGAGCGACAGGATAGCCAAGCCTCCGCCGAAGCCGAAGAGACCTATCTTGAAGAACGAGAGAAACAGTTGCAAGTAAATCATGGGAGGAAATACGAAGGATAGATGTATGGTTTATTTACGAAGGACAGATGTACGATGTACGGTTTATTTACGAAGGACAGATGTACGATGTACGAATTATTTACGAAGGACAGATGTACGATGTACGATTTATTTGTGATTTCGGGTGATAGAGACCGTCAGGCAGGTCAGCAGAATAGTAGCCAGAATGACCCATACGGGATTGACATGCCCGAGCCAGATGAGCAGGGCTGCAGCTATGGGTATGAGTGCAGTGAGCCAACTGATCTTGGCGGCTTTAGCCATTTTGACGAGGGGTGCTGCGATGAGTGCCACCACAGCGGGCCGTATTCCCTTGAAAGCGGCTTCCACCCAAGGCAGTTCTTTCCATTCGCTGAAAACCATAGCGATGGCCAGAATAATCAGGAATGAGGGCAGTACGGCACCTAATACGGCTCCCATAACGCCCCACCAGCCGCCTATGCGCCAGCCGATGAAGATGGCTGAATTGACGGCAATGAGTCCCGGAGCCGCCTGTGCCAGGGCAATCATGTTCATAAACTCCTCTTCGTCAATCCAGTGTTTGCGATCCACCACTTCGCGCTGGATAAGCGGCAACATGGCATAGCCTCCACCGAGGGTGAAGGTGCCGATTTTGAGATATGTCCAGAAGAGTTGGAAGAACACTGAATAGCAAACTAAACGGTGTGATTTCTAAAATCACGGGATATATATACAAAGTATATATATAGGGTGGGGTATGATACGATATTCACCCGATGCGCTCCCGATGCGCTCCTGAAGCACTTCCGAGGCGGTTGTGAAACACTGCCTAAGCGCCGGTGAAACGCTCCCGAAGCGCTCCCGATATTATCTTAGTATTATGAGTCGCGGAGCTGCTGTTTGACGAACTTGGCGAGCATGTTGACTGCGGCATTGTTGTGTCCGCCCTGTGGCACAATGACATCCGCGAAGCGTTTGCAGGGTTCGATAAACTGCTCGTGCATGGGTTTGAGTACTCGCTGGTAACGCTCGATGACCTGTTCGGCGGTCCGTCCGCGCTCCAGCACATCGCGTTTCATGACCCGGATGAGACGGTCGTCGGCATCAGCATCCACGAAGATTTTGAGGTCCATCTGTTCGCGCATCTTGAACTCGCGGAGCGCCATGATACCCTCGACGATGATGACCTCTTTGGGCTCAATATGGATGGTTTCTTCGCTGCGTGTGCAGGTGAGGTAGGAATAGATAGGTTGCTCGATAGGCAAGCCCTCTTTCAGCATTTTGATGTGCTTTGCCAGCAGCGGCCAGTCGAACGCATCGGGATGGTCGAAATTGATGTTCTGCCGCTCCTCGACGGGCACATTACTACTGTCTTTGTAGTAGGAATCCTGTGGAATGACTACCACCTCGTTTTTAGGGAGGCGCTCAATGAGTTTTCTGACTACCGTTGTTTTACCCGAGCCGGTACCGCCCGCAATGCCGATGATAAACATAAAGACATTTACAATTTGGTCATTTACAATTTATTCATTTTCCATTTTTCGGGGTACAAAGGTACAACAAAATTTGCACATACGCAAATAAATTGCGAAAAAACTTGCACATGTGCATTTTTTTTAGTACCTTTGCACGCATTTTATAATTTGGATAAATATCGACATTTATGAAAGAGATAAGCACTAAGAAACTGGCGGAGACCATTATTGAGGGAATCCGCAACCGCAAAGGTCAGCGCATTGTGGCGATTGACCTGAAGAAAATCAAAGAAGCACCCGTGGAGATGATGATCATCTGCGAGGGTCAGAGTAACACCCAGGTAGCGGCTATAGCCGACGAAGTGGATGATTTCGTCCGCACGACGACACATGTCCATCCGCTGAGTGTGGCGGGTTTGGAGAACGCCGAGTGGGTGGCGATGGATTATGGCACAATCTTTGTCCATATCATGCAGCGCGAACCGCGCGCATTCTATGCAATAGAGCAACTTTGGGAAGACGGAAAAATAACAGAATATGGCGACGAATAAGAACAAGAAACAACTGCAACCCCAGATGCCGGAGCAGCCTTCGGGTCCGCGCAGATGGCTGAGTGTGATTTTCTATACCGCAGCGTTTGCGGTACTGGCTTTCTGGCTGTTCGGCAGCAAGGACAATACGCCTAACAAGGAACTGAGTTACACCAAACTGACGGCCTATATCGATGCCGATGCCATCGAGAAGATTGTCGTTTATGACGACATGGGTGCGAAAGCTGTTGTCCGTCCGCGGGCATACACGCTCGTTTTCAACAGTCAGGCGGACGGCGAGAATGCGCATGGCGAACTGCATACACGCATCCCTTCCGTCGAGGAGTTCAGCAAGCATATGGATGCCGTCAATGCCTCCCGCAAAACCAACGGGCAGGCGGCGATAGATGTGACGTATGAGAAATCGCATGATTATTGGTACCTGATTCTGGTCAATGTGCTGCCTTTTGTGCTGATGATCCTGTTCTTTGTGTATCTCAGCCGCGGTGTAGCCGGAGCCGGAGGCCCCGGAGGCATTTTCGGCGTAGGCCGTGCCAAGGCGCAGATCTTCGACAAGGACAAGAAGGACAAAGTGACCTTCAAGGACGTGGCGGGTTTGTACGGTGCCAAACAGGAAGTGCAGGAGATTGTCGCCTTCCTCAAGAACCCCGAGAAATACACCGAGATAGGTGCCAAGATACCCAAGGGCGCACTGCTGGTAGGCCCTCCGGGTACGGGTAAGACGCTGCTGGCCAAGGCAGTAGCCGGCGAGGCGGATGTACCGTTCTTCTCGATGAGCGGTTCGGATTTCGTAGAGATGTTCGTGGGCGTAGGCGCCAGCCGTGTGCGTGATCTTTTCCGTCAGGCGAAAGAGAAAGCGCCTGCTATCATCTTTATCGACGAGATAGATGCCGTAGGGCGTGCGCGCGGGAAGAACGTCATGACCGGCGGCAACGACGAACGCGAATCGACCCTGAACCAGCTTCTTACGGAGATGGACGGCTTCGGCACCAACAGCGGCGTCATCATTCTGGCCGCCACCAACCGCGCCGACGTGCTCGACAGCGCCTTGCTGCGTGCAGGGCGATTCGACCGCCAGATACATGTCGAACTGCCTGATTTGCAGGAGCGTAAAGAGATTTTCCAAGTCCATCTGCGTCCTATTAAATGCGACGAGACAGTCGATCTGGATTTCCTGAGCAAGCAGACGCCCGGTTTCAGCGGAGCGGACATCGCCAATGTCTGCAACGAGGCGGCGCTCATTGCTGCCCGCGGCGGACGGAAAAAAGTGAGCAAACAGGACTTCATGGATGCCGTTGACCGCATCGTAGGCGGTCTGGAACGCAAGAACAAGATCATGACCGACGAGGAGAAACGCTCCATCGCTTTCCACGAGGCGGGACACGCCACGATCAGTTGGATGCTGCGCTGGGCCAATCCGCTTGTCAAAGTGACCATTGTGCCGCGCGGTATGGCGCTGGGCGCAGCATGGTATCTGCCCGAAGAGCGGCAACTGACCAACGAGGAGCATATATTGGACGAGCTCTGTTCGCTTTTGGGCGGACGTGCCGCCGAGCAGTTGTTTCTCCACCAGACGTCCACCGGTGCACTCAACGACCTGGAACGCGCAACCAAACAGGCCTATGCGATGGTGGCTTACTATGGCATGAGCGACAAACTGAAGGATGTGTCGTTCTACGACTCCACAGGCCGCTACGACTACGGTTTCACCAAGCCTTACTCCGACAACACCGCCGATCTCATCGACAAAGAGACCCAGCGTATCATCGCCGACCAGATGGCTCGTGCCAAGCAGATCCTGACCGACCACGCCGAAGGACACCATCAGTTGGCTCAGCTGCTCATCGAGCGCGAGGTGATCACTTCCGACGATGTGGAGCGCATTCTGGGTCCGCGTCCGTGGAAGAGCCGCGGCGACGAACTGCTCGAAGCCAACGCGGCTATCGCTGAGGCTGAGAAACCCAAACGCAAACGCGCCCCGCGCAAGAAAGAGACTAATCAAAACCAAACAATATAGACAATGAAAAAACTGACTACAGCCATTCTGCTGCTCTGCGCAGCAACGATGGCATCGGCGCAAGCGCCGGAGAAACTGCCGATGGACGCAGAGGTGCGTTACGGCAAACTGGACAACGGATTGACCTATTACATCCGTCATAACGAGCAACCCAAACAACGTGCGGAGTTCCATATCGCCCAGGCGGTAGGCGCTATTCTGGAGGAAGACCACCAGAACGGTCTGGCGCATTTCCTGGAGCATATGGCGTTCAACGGCACCCAGCATTTCCCAGGCAAGGGAATCATCAACTATTTTGAGTCGGTGGGTGTGAACTTCGGCGGAAACATCAATGCCTATACCTCCATCGACGAGACCGTTTACCGCCTCTCGGATGTGCCTACTTACAGGGAAGGTATTGTGGACAGCGCTCTTCTTGTGATGCACGACTGGAGCTGCGGCTTGCTGCTGCTTCCCGAAGAGATTGACGCCGAGCGTGGCGTTATTCTTGAGGAATGGCGAACAGGGCGCACGGCGCAACGCCGTATATGGAAAGAGATGCAGGCGCAGATGTACCCGGGTACGCAGTACGCCAAGCGTGACGTGATAGGCGACACGGCTGTCATTCTCCATTTCGACTACCAAGCCCTGCGCGATTACTACCATAAATGGTACGGACCTGACAACCAGGCCATTATCGTAGTGGGTGACATCAACGTGGATACGATAGAGGCGAAGATCAAAGCCCTCTGGGCGGATGTACCGCGCCGCGCCAACTATGGCGAGCGTCCTATCTATACGGTCAACCATAACAGCGAGCCGCTGGTAGTCATCATCACTGACCCGGAAGCGCAAGGCAGCCGTATCACCGTGCAATACAAGTTCGACGAGATGCCCGAGCAGTTCCAGAATACCGCACAGGGATATATGATCGACCTGCTGCACGAACTGATAGGCAACATGCTTGACAACCGTTTCAACGAACTGGCGCTTGATCCGCAGGCATCCTTCACCGGTGCCGGCTGCTACTACACGGATATTGCCAAAAAGATGGATGCATTCCATGTGGTTACCCTTCCCAAGGAAGGACGCGAGACGGAGGCATACAACGATCTGCTTTTCCAGATTGAGAAGATGCGCCGTTTCGGCTTTACCAACGCCGAGCTGGAGCGCGTCAAAGCTGAGAAACTCAATAGTATGGAGAAATACTACAACGAGCGCAACACCCGCAAGAACATTACCCTTGCACGCGAGTGTATCCGCAATTTCGAGGACAACGAGTCTATGCCCGGTGCCGAATGGGAGTATGAGTTTGTCAACGCCGTACTGCCGATGTTGAGCGTAGAGACCGTGAACCAAGTGGCCAAATCCCTTATTCATGACAACCCGACTGTAGCTGTATCCGGCCCGAGCAAAGAGGGTGTGGATCTGCCTACAAAGGAGGAGATCTCCGCCGGATTGGCAGGCATGGGCAGCCTGGCTATCGAAGCGCCTGCGGAAGAGGCGATAGACAACGAGCTGGTGAAAAAAGCACCTCACAAAGGAAAAATCAAGAGCGTCAAAACGAACGAAGCTCTCCAAGCTACCGAATGGACCCTATCCAACGGAATCAAAGTGGTGTTCAAGCCTACCGAGTTCAAAGCGGATGAGATTTTGATGCAGGCTTTCTCGCGAGGCGGTTTATCGCAGGTGAAAACAGAAGACCTTCCCTCGGCACAACTGGCTACCAGCATCATCGGTTTCAGCGGTATAGGACGCTTCAATGCCACCCAACTGGAGAAAGCCCTGACGGGTAAAACCGTAGCCGTCAGCCCTGAGATTTCCGAGTATACAGAGCGTATTCATGCTTCTTCCAGTGTCAAGGATCTGGAGACGATGCTTCAGCTGACCTATCTCTATTTCACGGCTCCTCGCCGCGATGAGCAGGCTTTTGAGACACTCAAAGGACTCATGCACAACCAGCTGGTCAACCGTGACAAGAACCCCAAGACAGTGTTTGCTGATTCCGTACGGCTGATGACAACCAACCATTCCGAGCGTACCGTTCTGGTGAATACAGCTATGCTGGAGCGTGTCAACCTGGATAAAGCACTGGAGGTTTACAAGGCACGCTTTGCCAACCCTGCGGATTTCACCTTTGTCTTTGTAGGCAACATCAATCCGGAAGATGCAAAAGTACAGGAGCTGATTTGTCAGTGGCTCGGAGGACTCAAGACCAAGAAGAACCAGCGTGAGCAGATTATCGACCACCATGTTACCGTAGCAAAGGGTGTGCAAAAGAACTATTTCGCACGTGCGATGGAGACCACTACGGCTTCCAACCGTATCCAATACACCTCGTATGACATCCCTTATTCGCAGGCGAATGACCTGAATATGGAGATGATCGGACGTATTCTCAGCACCCGTTACCTCGAATCCATCCGTGAGCGTGAGGGAGGTTCGTACGGCGTAGGCACCTACGGATATATGAATATCCTGCCGCATAACTATGCAGCGCTGATCATGCAGTTTGATACCGACCCGCAGAAACAGGCACGACTCATGGAGATTATCCACGAGGAGGTGCAGACCATTATTGACAACGGACCGCTGGCCAACGATTTGCAGAAGGAGAAGGAGTCCATGCTCAAGGATTTCCAGGAGAACATCGAGAAAAACTCGTTCTGGAATCAGGCTTTGTATATGTACTACATGTACGGTCTGGACGAGGTAAATACCTACCGCGGCAACGTGGAGGGTATTACAGCCGAAACCGTTCAGGCTATGCTCAAGCGCCTGGTGGCTGCCGGCAATGTGTTTGAAGTGGTAATGTACCCGGAGAAATAATAATTGTCAATTGGCTAAGTACTTCATCATAGCAGGTGAGGCATCGGGTGACACGCACGGAGCCGAATTGATCAAACAGCTCCTGTTGCGCGACCCTCGCGCGTCGGTGGCAGGGCTTGGCGGCGACCGGATGGCCGCCGCCGGCTGCACCCTCTACCAGCACTACCGCCACATGGCGTTCATGGCTTTTGCGGCGGTGCTGAGTCATTGGAAACAGATAAGAAGGAATTTCCAGATAGCCCGGGAGGCACTGCTCACAGAGCATCCCGACGCACTTATCCTGATTGATTATCCATCCTTCAATCTGCGCATGGCGTCCTTCTGCCGGAAGCACTTGCCTAAGACAAAGATATATTACTATATACCGCCTAAGGTATGGGCGTGGAAACGCCGGCGTATCCATCGTATTGCACGCTTATGTGACAGGATCCTTGGTATCTTCCCGTTCGAGCCTGAATTCTATGCCCGATACGGCTATCAATGTACCTATGTGGGCAACCCTACGGTAGAAGAGATAACGGCGCGGTCAGAGACCGAGACGTTCGGGCGAACGGCGAATGTGATTGCTCTGCTGCCGGGCAGCAGAAAGAGCGAGGTCATGAATTGTCTGCCTGTGATGCTGGAGGCGGCACGCAGAATAGAAGGATTTCATATAGTGGTAACGGCTGCGCCGGGACTGGAGGACAAGATATACACTCCTTTCCTGCAGCCGGGCGAAACGCTCACGCGCGACACACACGCAGCGATACAGAAAGCGCAGATGGCAGTAGTCAATTCCGGCACGGCTACCCTTGAAACAGCGCTGCTCGGCTGTCCGCAGGTGGCGGTTTACTATCTGGCATGCAGCAGTTTTTTGCGGATGGTGAGATGGGCGCAACCTCTTTTTTTCTCCATCCGCCATTTCACGCTGGTGAATATACTGGCAGGCAAAGAGGTCATCCGTGAACTGCTGGCCGATGATTTTACTGCCGCCAAGATAGAAGCTGAGTTACGCCGCCTGATGGATGCGAACGTACGGCAAAAGATGTTGGACGGCTATGCTGAGATACGGACTATACTGGGCACTTCTGCCGCCTCCGAGACAGCTGCGCAGATAATATATGAAGGTTGAAATGAAAGGATTGAAGATTATACTTCCGGCTTTATGCTTATGGATGAGTGTATTGCCCTTGGGAGCGGAAGATGTGGTGTATCTCACTACTGACCAGTTCCGTACACGCGTGTTTGATTATAAGGAGAAGAAGGCGGATGGCACTCCAGCCGACTGGAACTATCGCGGCGACAAACCATGCGTTGTGGATTTCTACACCACCTGGTGCGGACCCTGCAAACGTCTGGCGCCTATCATGGAAGAGCTGAGCCAGACCTACTGCGGCGAGGTGGTATTCTATAAAGCGGATACAGAGCGGGAGCGAGAACTGGCCTATGTCTTCGGTATCAACTCCATCCCCCAGGTACTGTATATCCCGCTGGAAGGGAAACCGATGCTCCTGAAAGGACTATACCCCAAAGAAAATATAATACAGATTATCGATGAGTTTCTTTTGAAGAAAAAACAATAACCATGCAAGTAGAATTCATGCTCCTTATCCTGTCGCTGCTGTTCTTTGTCAGCATCGTGGCAGACAAAATCGGTTATAAGTTCGGTGTGCCGGCATTGCTGCTGTTTCTGGCAGTAGGTATGTTGTTCGGGTCGGACGGCATAGGCATGTTCTTTGGCGGCCGTGGCGTAGAGATAGACAACGGCACAGCCCAAGCGCTCAGTACGCTGGCTATGTGTATCATCCTTTTCTCCGGCGGCATGGATACCAAACTCAGTGACATCAAATCGGTGATGGCACCGGGTATAACGCTGGCTACGGTAGGTGTGCTGCTCACCTGTTTCTTCACGGGTGTGATTATCTATTTCCTCTTTGGCTGGCTCAATGCCGTTGCATCGGTCTCGTTGTCCATGGCGCTGCTCATGGCCGCCACACTCTCCAGTACCGACAGCGCATCGGTTTTCTCTATCATGCGCACCCACCATATAGGCCTCAAGCATGACCTCAGACCGCTGCTTGAACTCGAATCGGGCGCCAACGACCCCATGGCTTATGTCCTCACGACCACGCTCATCGGCGTCGTCTTGTCCGGCCAGACCCATGTAGCCGTATGGCCTATCGTCCAGACTATTGTAGTCCAGCTGGTCATGGGTACTGTGCTCGGACTGGTACTCGGGCGCGGACTGGTACAACTGCTGCGGCGCGTCCAGCTCAGCAACGAATCGCTCTACCCCATCATGGTGCTCACGGCCTGTATCTTCATTTTTGCCATTACCTATTACCTCCAGGGTAATACCTATCTGGCCGTATATGTAGGCGGACTCATCATCGGCAACAGCAAGTTCAGCCGCAAGCGTCAGACCAAAGCGTTCTTCAACGGTCTCACATGGCTCAGCCAGTTGGTGATGTTCCTCATGCTCGGTCTCATGGTGCATCCTTCCGACCTGCTCCAACTCGAGGTATGGCTGCCATGCCTCATCATCAGTATAGTCATGATCGGTATCTCGCGTCCGGCGGCCGTATGGCTCTGTATGTGGCCGTTCAAGCGGTATCTCCAGCGCGATAAGATCATGTTCAGTTGGGTGGGACTCAAAGGGGCCGTACCTATCATTTTTGCTATCATGTGCAAAGCGTCCGGTGTGGCCAATGCCGACTTGCTTTTCAATGTCGTTTTCCTGTGTACCATCGTCTCGCTCCTTACCCAGGGCACAACGCTTACCCGGATGGCGCAGCGGCTCAAACTGGATACACCGCCCGCAGAGGAGCACCGGTTGGCTTATTTCGACCTGGACCTGCCCGATGAGATCCAGTCCACCGCGCGCGAAGTGGAGGTTACCGAAGAGATGATTGCCAACGGCAATACACCGCGCCAACTGGATATACCACCCCATACGCTCATCGTCATGGTGCGCCGCGGCGAAGATTTCTTTGTGCCTACCGGTGCCAGCGAACTCAGGCTGCACGACCAGATGCTCGTCATCAGCGACCAGGACGCCACCCAGGCCTATCAGCATATGACCGACGAGGCTGAAGAAGAAGCACAATGGCGGGCGGAGATACGCGCCAATGCCAAACGCCGCTTTGAAAACGCCACCCAATGGATGGCTGCCGCCAAGCAAAAAATCAACCGCAAAGAAAAAGAATAATCAATAACCAATGACCAATATCCAATGACTACTGTCTTCCTTACCGGTGCTACCGGCACCATGGGTTTTGCAGGCATGCAGGAAATCCTCAAATATCCTGACCGCTACAGCCTGCGTATTCTTGCCCGTCCGAGTGAGAAGAACAAAAAACTTCTCAATCCTTTAGCCTCTAACCATTCGTCCTTACACATCATCTGGGGTGATCTCACCCGCTACGACGATGTGCTCCGCGGCGTGACGGGCGCCGATATCGTGCTCCATGTAGGCGGCATGGTATCGCCGCAGGCGGATTACCGTCCCAAAGCCACCTTGCGCACTAATATCTCCGCAGCAGAGTATATCACCCGTGCCGTATTGGCGCAGCCGGAGGATAAACAGCCTAAAGTGGTCTATATCGGCTCGGTTGCCCAAATGGGTGACCGTCGTGAGCCGCTCCATTGGGGCAGAGCCGGTGACCCGATTTGTGTGTCGGCTTACGACCATTACGGTCTGACCAAAGCCGCCGCCGAACGTATCATCACCGACTCCGGCATCAAGACCTGGGTCAGCCTCCGGCAGTCGGGTATTCTCTATCCCGCTATTCTCAAGAACTATGACCCTATCATGTTCCATGTACCTATCCGCGGTGTGCTGGAGTGGGCTACCGTGGAGGATAGCGGGCGGCTGTTGGAGCGCGTTTGCCGGCCCGAGGTTCCGGCTGAGTTCTGGAACAACTATTACAACATAGGTTCGGGCGAGCAGTACCGCCTCTCTAATTATGAGTTCGAGTGCCTGCTTCTGAACGCTATCGGATGTCCCAAGCCTGAGAAGATATTCAATGCCAACTGGTTCACCACCCGCAATTTCCATGGCATGTGGTATATTGACGGCGACAAACTGGAGAACTATCTGCATTTCCGTGCCAACATCCCTGTTAAGGAATATTTCGCACAGATGGCAAAAGCCAAATCTCTTCCGCTCGGTATTAAATTTGCCGCCAGAACTCATATCGCCAAGCTTGTCCCCCATTGCGTCAAAGCGGCTATGTGCTTCATGGCCAACAGCTACGAACATGGTACGCAGTGGTGGATCAAACAGGCGCAAGGCGAAGGGATAAATGGCGAAAGGGCACGCAAACGTGTGTCTGCTTATTACGGTTCACTCGAGGCGTACCGCGCCATACCCGACTGGAAACATATGGATCTGAGCCATCCGTCTGATACGCCTGTGCTGCTCAATCATGGCTATGATGAGACGAAAGATATTGACAGTCTTTCGGACGCTGAGTTGCAGCAGGCAGCTGCTTTCAGAGGCGGCAAGTATCTGGGCAACGATATGTGGCAGGATGCAGAAGGGAGAAGTTTCAAGGCTTCCCGCCGTCTTATTCTTCTCGGAGGTCACTGGAGCCCGTATGACATGCCTTTCCCCTACAAAGGAGAGAAGGAGGAGGAACGCGCATGGCATTGGGACCGCGTGGCCAAGCAAAACCCCTTCTTTGCGCAATTATGGACGCCGCTGCACGATAAGGACGAGGACAATACCTATGGCGCCGATATATTCGACGGATGGGAAAAATAACCAATCACAATCATAAATAGCCAATCACTATTCCTATGTACTTTGACGAACTGGCATTAAGCGACGAGGTGTTGGATGCGTTGTGGGATATGCATTTTGATGAATGCACCCCTGTGCAGGAGCAGACTATTCCGGTCATTTTGAAGGGACACGATGTAATCTCGTGCGCCCAGACAGGCACCGGCAAAACGGCTGCGTATATTCTGCCTCTCCTGACTAATCTTGCTTACGACAATCACAACCCGGACAAACTCAATGCCATCATTATGGCACCCACACGCGAACTGGCGCAGCAGATTGACCAGCAGATGGAGGGATTCGGTTTTTACGTACCATTCTCTTCGGTCGCAATCTACGGCGGGAAGGACAATGGAGCATGGGGCAATCAGGTCAGCGGACTACAGAAAGGAGCTGATATCGTCATTGCCACTCCCGGACGCTTGCTGGCGCAAATGAATATCTATGATGTGGATTTCTCGGGAGTCAAGTATTTTATTTTGGACGAAGCTGACCGTATGCTCGACATGGGTTTTTACGATGATATTATGACCATCGTCCGCAAGTTGCCCGCCGATCGCCAAACGATAATGTTTTCTGCTACCATGCCTGACAAGATACGTCGTATGGCAAAAGCAATTATGCAGAACCCCGTAGAGGTGCAGATAGCTGTCTCACGTCCGCCGGAGACCATACACCAGCAGTGTGTCATGCTCTACGAGGCACAAAAAACCGGTATGGTACAGCTGATGTTGAAAGACCGGCAGCTCAAAAAGGTGATTGTCTTTGCCGGCAAGAAGCAGCGTGTCAAGGATCTTGCGCGTACGCTGCGTTCGTTGAAGATAGATGCACGAGCAATGCACTCTGATCTCGAGCAATCGGAACGCGATCAGGTTATGCTTGATTTCCGTAACGGCAAAGTGGACGTATTGGTGGCAACGGATGTGGTCTCGCGCGGAATTGACGTTACCGATGTGCCGCTGGTGATTAACTACGATGTTCCGCACGACCCGGAGGATTACGTCCATCGTATAGGTCGTACGGCAAGAGCGGAAAACAGCGGCGAGGCGGTGACGTTCGTTTCGCCGGACGATGCGCACTATTGGCGCAGAATAGAGCAGTTCCTGAAAAAACAGATAGAGCGGTTGCAGATACCTGACGCATTGGGCGAAGCTCCGGATGCGGCATTATACAAACATGATAGTACGAAGCCCAAAGGCAGATTTCGTTATAAAAAAAAGAAGGTTGTCTCCCGACAACCCAATCTTTTTACTTAACCTTAAATCTAATACCATGAAAAACACGATGCAAAATTACTGCTTTTTTGCAAACTGACCAAATATTTTGCCAAAAATATGTTATAAAACATAAAAATGCAAAATAGAGTTTGCAAAAGATGTTGTATTTTATGAAAAATAGTTTATTATTTAGTATTTTTCATTCAGCAGATCAGGACGTCGTTCCTGTGTATGCTTGACTGCTTCGTCGTACAGCCAATCTTCAATTTTGGCTTGATTGCCGCTCAGCAGTATTTCCGGTACACGCCATCCTTTGTATTCCGCCGGCCGGGTGTAAACACCGGGCTCCAACAACCCGTCCTGAAAAGAATCATTCAGGGCGCTTTCTACGTCTCCAAGTGCACCGGGAAGCAATCGTACAATGGCATCTGTCATCATCGCTGCCGGTAGTTCCCCTCCCGTCAGCACAAAATCGCCTATGGTGTATTCCTTGGTTATCAGATGGTCGCGCACACGTTGGTCAACACCTTTATAGTGCCCGCAGAGGATGATGATATTTTCTTTGAGTGAGAGGGAATTAGCGGTTTTCTGGTCGAAACGTTCGCCATCCGGAGCTGTGAAAATGATTTCATCATAATGGCGCTCGCTGGTCAAATGGCTTATCAAACGGTCAATAGGCTCAATCTGCAGTACCATACCGGCGCCAAAACCGAACGCATAGTCATCCACCTTGCGGTGTTTGTCCAGGCTCCAGTCGCGCAGGTTGTGCACATATATTTCGCAAAGCCCTTTGTTCTTTGCACGCTGGATAATCGAATGATTGAGCGGCGATTCCAATAGTTCGGGACACGCCGAGATAATATCTATACGCATAACAGTGTCACAATTAGCCAAAACGGAACAGGATCATAACCGCTTCCTCCCCATGGATGGCATCTCAATATTCGCTTGATTCCGAGCCAGCCGCCTTTGAAAATCCCGTATTTCAGTACAGCCTCCACCATATATTGGCTGCATGTAGGCGTATAGCGGCACGAAGGAGGTGTAAGCGGAGATATGAATACACGGTAGAAATATACCGGTAGGAGAAAAAACTTACGTATAATAATCTTCCAATCCATCATCTCCTGATTTTTGTTATCCCTTGATCTTGTTCAGCGCTTTGCGCATGGCTTTGGCTATGGACGCGTAATTATGTTGCTCTTTGTCCATATAGTTAAAAGCAATCATATAGTGTCCGTCGCCTAAGCAGTCTTGATTGAGCCGGTAAGCCTCGCGCATTAACCGGCGCAGCCGGTTGCGGTCAACAGCGTGCTTGAACAGTGATTTGGGTGCCCATACAAGCACTCGGGTCTCACTTTCAGAGGACATCCATGTTACTCTGAGCGGCCAGACTACAAAGCGTTTGCCTTCTTTGTATAGTTGTTCTATAGATTTCTGACCGCATAATTTGCTATGTTTAGGAAAAGAATACAATGGTGAGGCAAATTATCCGTTGTTCTTATCCAAATAGTCGGCAATCGCCATCGGCAAGGAAGCAAACTCATGTCCGGGACCGGCTACTATATCCACCCGGAAACCTGCTTCTTCCATTGCGCGGATGGTGCCCTCCCCGAATGCGGCAAGAAGTGTCTCGCCTTGTTTCCAATCGGGGAAATTCTCCTGAATCGATTTTACGCCTGCCGGAGTAAACAAGGCAATGAGGTCGTAGTCAAAAGGCTTGTCTGCCGGCCATGCCGTAGTCACAGTGCGATACATGATAGCTGGTTGCACCTCAATATTATTGGCTGCGAACATGTCCAACTGGTCAGAGGTATGGATATCAGACAGCACCATCAGATATTTCTCGTTCGGACGGCGGTGCATAGCCGGAAGAAGATCCTCAAACTTGTTCGTTCCCTCGGGGAAAAAGACCTTGCGTTTGCGGTACTGGATATATTTCTGCAGGTAAAAACCTACCTGCTCCGACACACAGTAATAGTGCATCGACTCCGGCACATTCAAGCGCATCTCCTCACACATACGGAAATAATGGTCTGCACCCAGTTTGGAGTTCAGGATAACCGCCGTGTAATCCAACGGGTTGATTCGCTGTTGGCGAAACTCCTTCGCGCTCAGTCCCTCAATATGGATAAACTGGTAGAAATCGCACTGAACACCGTATTGATCCTCCAATCGGGTGTACGGATTATGCGCCATCGTCGGGCGCGGTTGTGAGAATAAAATCTTCTTTATCATATTATTTGCATCATTTGCGAAATACCCGCTACAAGTACGCCGATAGGCAATACTTCCAGCGTCATTACATACATCAATATATATAGTATCGATTTGGCGCCCGACATGAAAACCAGCACCATCCGATAAGTTGTCAGCGCCAAATAAACTATGCCAAGTGCGCCGGCTACCCACCTGTTGACAACCACGCTGTGGGCCAAAGGAAGTACTAATGCTGCCGCATAGAGCCCGAGGCATACCAGCATGGTGATACCCGCCATGTGTGTACTCACTTCTGCGGAGGCTTTCAGCTGAAAGGTGTAGTCAATCAGTCCGTTCAATGCTGTCTTGACGAGGAGTACTGCAACAATCATTGCGGCGGCTATGCCATACAGGGCAATACCGTTTGCAGCGCTGTCAAAACGGTCGCGCCAAATCATTACAAGCATCAATGCGAGTGTCCCGATTTGGAAAATAGTGGAGCTTAGCTGACCCGGGAAATTATCCGGAGTACGTTTGTACATCCGTTCGCTGCGCGCAAACACGGTGCCGGTTATTCCTGTCATGACACCGGGCTGGAAAACCTCGCTCAATACGGCGCAGATACCCAGCAACAGCAATGTCCAGCCGTACCAGCTGGCGTTGTAAAGGCTCACTATATGCTCTATCCCGTTTCCCATGCTCTATTACCGTTACTCCCACAGAAACATCTTGTCGCCGCGGCGGACTGCTACATCCGTTTTGAGGGAGAATACTTCGCCTTGCTTCACTTGTTTGGCAGGTTTGCCATCCGCGTCACGCATCCCTTCCGCCTTGCACTCATAGGCACCGGTGGTCTCGCCCGTAATCAGCAGTGTCTGACCTTCATCGATACTCTCCACGGCTTCTACTACAAACTCTGCAACATTCAGTTTCTTGAAGAAATTCGTACATTTGGCAGCATACACTTTCTTGCGTGTAGCCTTGTTGCCATACTCATGAGTCCATTCTCCGAGTCTCTGTCCCTGATAGTAACCGTCCCAGAAACCACGGTTGAACACACGGCTCAGACGTTCGTTCCAGTTCTCTATCTTTGCCTCAATGCCATTCGCCTTTTCGCCATTCGTCCATTCGCCATTATAATATGCCTCCACTGCTTCGCGATAGCAGCGTACCACTGTATCCACATACTCCGCACCACGCGCACGACCCTCAATCTTCAGTACCCGGACACCTGCATCCAGCATCTTGTTCAGAAAATGAATGGTCTTGAGGTCCTTGGGCGACATGATATACTGGTTGTCAATATCAAGTTCCAAATCGGATGACTTGTCTTTTACGGTGTAGCCTCTGCGGCATATCTGCACGCACGCTCCGCGATTGGCACTGAGTCCGTAATTGTTCAGACTCAGGTAGCATTTGCCGCTGACAGCCATACATAATGCGCCGTGGCAGAACATCTCAATGCGGAGTAATTCGCCTTTCGGACCACGGATCTGCTGCTCCTCTATGTCACGATGGATGGCAGCTACTTGCGTCATGTTCAGTTCGCGCGCCAGCACTACTACGTCTGCAAACTGCGCATAGAATTTTAATGCTTCCGTGTTGGCGATATTCAGTTGGGTGGATAGATGTACCTCTACGCCCTGTTTGACTGCGTATTGCATCACAGCTACATCGCTGGCGATAATAGCATCTATGCCGGCTGCCTGTGCATGATTCACTATCTCACGCATCAGTGGCAGATCCTCAGGATACATCACTGTGTTCAATGTCAGATAGGTCTTCACGCCTTTCCGTTTGCCGCCATGCCCGTCCGCCACCTCCGCCTCACGGCAAAGTGCAACAATCTTATGCAGATCCTCCGTCGTGAAATTGACAGAACTGCGTGCGCGCATGTTCAGATGTTCAATGCCGAAATAAACGCTCGTAGCACCGGCATTGATAGCCGCTGCCAGCGATTCCCAAGACCCCACAGGAGCCATGATCTCTATTTGTTGTTGGTCATTGGTCATTAATCGTTAGCCTTTCGCCCTTTCGCCCTTCGCCATTAAAAACTCCGCTGTTTGTACGGCGTTGAGTGCGGCGCCTTTGCGGATCTGATCGCCTACGCACCAGAAACTCAGTCCGTTCTCATCGGCGAGGTCTGCACGTACGCGGCCTATATATACTTCGTCCTTGCCGCTGAGGAACAGCGGCATCGGATATTTCTTGTCGTCAGGTTCATCCATTAGCACGCAGCCCTTGGCCTTTGCGAAAGCTTCTTTGGCTTCCGCGACCGAAACAGGGCGCTCGGTTTCCAGCCAGATACTCTCGCTGTGTGCCCTAAGCGAAGGCACACGCACGCAAGTGGCACTCACACGGATATCTGAGTGCATGATTTTGCGGGTCTCGTTGTACATCTTCATCTCCTCCTTGGTGTAGCCGGATTCGGTAAAGACATCCACCTGGGGGATGAGGTTGTATGCTAACTGATAAGGGAATTTCTCAGCGGTCGGTTTCTCGCCGTTGATGAGTTGGCGGTATTGGTTCTCCAGCTCCGCCATGGCTTGTGCTCCGGCGCCGGAAGCGGCCTGATAGGTAGCTACGTGTACACGACGGATGTGGCTCAGTTGCTCAATCGCCTGCAGGGTCACTACCATCTGGATAGTGGTGCAATTGGGATTGGCAATTATGTTGCGCGGGTGGTTGAGGGCATCGGAAGCATTCACTTCCGGTACTACCAACGGGACATCTTCATCCATGCGAAAAGCGGAAGAGTTGTCAATCATCACTGCCCCGTGTTTGGTGATTGTCTCCGCGTACTCGCGTGATACGCTCGCGCCCGCAGAAACAAAAGCAATATCGACGCCCTTGAAAGCGTCGTTATGTTCCAGCCGTTCTACGGTGTATTCGCAGCCCCGGAACATATACTTTTTCCCCTCCGAACGCTGCGACCCGAACAGTCGCAGCGTAGAGATAGGAAAGTTGCGTTGGTCTAAAACCTTCAACAGTTCTTGACCTACGGCGCCGGAAGCGCCGACGATGGCTATTACCATATGTTAGACCAATGCAATAACAGTGTCTGCTTCAGCTTCGGTAAAGTTGATTTTACCCTCGCGTGCAAGCCAACCGAGAGCCAGGAAAAGATCCTCGTTCTTCAGCTTTGTAGCTTTTTTCAAAGCCTTGGTACCTTGTGCACCATTCTGCAGGGCATTCCAAATCAGACCTGCATTCTCACCGATTTTTGTAATCATACTACCTCAAATTTAAATTAAACAAACTAATACATCGGACGCGTTAAAGGGCCGTCCTTTATCCCTGTTGTATATCGGTTATTCCTCCCATTTTTTGAAGACCAGACAAGCATTGTGTCCGCCGAAGCCAAACGTGTTGCTCAAAGCATAGCGTATATTGCGTTTCTGGGCTTTGCCGAAAGTGAAGTTGATGCGGTAGTCAATCTGTTCGTCTGCATCCTCCGGATCATGATTGATTGTCGGAGGAATCACACCATCTTTGAGTGCCATAATACACGTCATGGCTTCTACTGCTCCCGTCGCTCCGATTAGGTGTCCGGTCATCGACTTGGTAGAATCCAGATTCATGTCATACACATGCTCGCCGAAGACGCGCTGGATAGCCTGAACTTCGGCTACATCGCCAAGCGGCGTACTTGTGCCGTGTGTGTTGATGAAGTCCACTTGATCGGGTTGCAGTCCTGCATCCTGGATAGCCAGACGCATTACGCGCTCTGCGCCTTTCCCGTCGGGATCAGGGGCGGTCATGTGATAGGCATCGGAAGTCATACCCACTCCTATCATTTCTGCATAAATCTTTGCTCCTCGCGCTTTGGCGTGCTCGTATTCCTCCAAAATGAGGCATGCGGCTCCTTCGCCGAGCACAAAGCCGTCGCGTGATTTGGAGAAAGGCCTACTGGCTGTTTCGGGAGAATCGTTGCGGGTGGAAAGTGCGTGCATCGAGTTGAAGCCGCCAATGCCGGTATAGGTAACATCCGCATCGGCGCCTCCGGTCAGGAGTACATCTGCATGTCCCAGACGTATCTGGTCGAATGCCGAACCCACTGCGTGGGAGGACGACGAACAAGCGGTAGATACCGAATAACTGGGACCTCCAAGGCCGAAACGGATAGAAATCATGCCCGCAGCTATACTCGGGATAGCCTTGGGGATCATAAACGGATTGAAATGCGGCACCCCGTCACCTTTCGCGTAGTCGATAATCTCCTGCTCGGTAGTCTGCAGTCCACCCATTCCGCTGCCCCAGATTACACCCACACGGCTGCGGTCTTCCTGCTCCAGCTCCAAACCACTGTCCCTCAGCGCTTCGTCTGCTACGCATAGCGAGAACTGGGCGTACCTGTCCAAACGGCGCACCTCCTTGCGGTCAATAATCGTGGTGGGGTCAAAACCCTTGACCTCTCCGGCAAACTGGGTCTTGAAAAGGCTGGCATCAAACGATGTGATCGGCGCAATTCCATTCTTACCGGCCACCAGTGCCTGCCATGTATCAGGTGCGGTATTGCCGACCGGAGTGATGGCTCCCAAACCGGTTATTACTACTCGTTTTAACTGCATATTCGTATGGTTTGCCGTCTTCTGACGGCTTGTCTATTATATATAGCATACGAGTTTACAGATTTCACCCGTAAACTCGTAAACTCTTTGTAGAAACAAATTACTTCGTTGCGTTCTCTACATAAGCGATAGCGTCGCCTACGGTAGCGATCTTCTGGGTGTCCTCATCAGGAATCGAAATACCGAACTCTTTCTCAAACTCCATAATCATCTCCACGGTATCCAATGAATCAGCACCAAGATCGGTTTGGAAATTAGCCTCGTTAGTTACTTGAGACTCCTCAACACCAAGCTTATCAACGATGATTGCTTTTACTTTTGCGTCAATTTCTGCCATAATACTAAATGGTTAAATAAGTTAATATTTATGTTTTTCTAATTAATCTTATGTATGTTTTGTTTTCGCATATTCTGCAAATACGGTGCAAAATTACTGCTTTTTTCTGGATTGTGCAAATTTTTTTGTATTATTTTGTAGTTTTGCTATCTAAATTAAGCATTATTTTACCCAAATAGACTCCGCTCTTGCCCATTTGGCAGAGAGGAATGCTGTCTCCATCCAGGTTGGCAACGCGCAAATGGTCATACAATTTGTGGGTGTGACCGCCTATAATTACATCCATTCCGCGTGTTCTTGCTGCCAGTTCTACATCACATACTTCGTCGCCGGGTTTGGAATAAGTTCCCATATGGCTGAGACAAATCACCACATCGCATCCTTTTGCACGTAGAAGATCAATGTTTTTTTGTGCTACGGAATAGGGATCCAGATATCTGGCAGGTAGAAAATTCTTATCGGCAATCAGCCCTTTCGGGTCGCAGCCCAAACCGAAAATGCCGATTTTCAGCCCTGCACGCCGGATAATCGTGTACGGCTTGACTAATTTCTCTAAACTGGTGCCGGAGAAATCATAGTTGGCGCATACAATCGGGAATTGTGCCTCTTGGAGTACTGCGGCAAGCGTGTCCAGTCCGTTGTCAAACTCATGGTTGCCTAACGTTGCTGCATCGTATCTCATCCTGTTCATGGCGTCAATCTCCACGCGGCCGTGATAAAAATTGAAATACGGTGTGCCTTGACAGAAATCACCCGCATCCAGCAGTAGCAGGTTCGGATCCTGTTCCCGTTCTTGGGCTATCAAACCCATACGGCGGGCATAGCCTCCCTGATTATCAGCCTTGGGCTCAATCTGCGAATGGGTGTCATTCGTATGCAGTATGGTCAGGCGTTCAGTTTGCGGGGTGCATGCCAGAAAAAAAACGAAAGGACAAAGCACCAGGTACAGATGATGTTTCATATCTTTTAAAACCATTTATTCAATTCTTCGTCGCCAACTACGGTCATGATCTTCTTTCCGTTTGGCGTGTATTGGTTCTGAGGCAACCGAAGCAGTTCTTGAACCAGATGCAAGCGTTCTTCTGCACTCAGATGTTTGCCATAAGGGATGGCGATACTCTCTGCCATCGCCAGCGCAATCTGTTGTTGCCATTCTTCGCGTGCATTAGCGCCGCGTTCACGGACTTGCGATAGAATATGTTGCAGTACGGGTATTGCTGATTGGTTGGCTAACTGGGAGGGAATGCCTTGTATGGAATAGCTGTCCGGACTGAGTTGTTCCAAGTCAAAGCCTATGGCACGCAAATCAGGGAGAATCGTTTTCATCAGAATCATCTCGTCAGCAGGCAGACTAAGCACTTCGGGGAACAGTAATTGCTGCATTGCTCCTTGCGCATTTTTCATCTGCTCTGCCAGTTGTGCATATACGATTGCTATATGTGCACGGCGCTGGTTGATGATGTACAACCCCTCTTCACCGGACATCAATATATATTTGTCTCGATACTGCCAGAGACTGTCACTGTTGAGCATCTCTTCATCTACCGTCGGTTCCGGCGTTGCGTCCAATGAGTTCCGGTCAGGGTAAATCACACTCTCTTTGGGCCGGCTTGGAGAGGCATATAGTTGATCCCAACCGCTTGCTGCCGGTTGCCGGTTAGTATATTGGTCGCGCGTATGGAAAGGGTTGTAGTTAGGATCAATGCTCACAGGCGGAGCACTGGCAGGACGATCGCTTGACACGGGGATGTCAATGCTTCCGCGTGTGTCAAAATCTATTTGTGGAGCCAGCGTGAACTTGCCTAATGCCTCACGAACTGAGGCCATAAGAATCTGAAATATCGTCTGCTCGTCAGCAAACTTGATTTCTGTCTTGGTCGGGTGGATATTCACGTCTATTGACTCCGGATTGATGTCAAAGTAGATGAAGAACGACGGCTGGTAATCGCCCGGAAGCATTCCGGAGTAGGCCGTTAGAACGGCTTTCTGGAAATACGGATGACGCATGTACCTTCCGTTGACAAAGAAATATTGTTCTGCTTTGCGCGTTACAGACTCAGGCTTGGCTACAAATCCACGAATGGAAACCAGCTCGGTGTCTGTGCTTATTTCTATGAGATTGGCGGTGAAGGAGTTGCGGCTCGAATGGCCGAAAATAGCCTCTATACGCTGCTTCTCGGTTCCCGCTGGTAGTTCCAATAATATCTCGTCGTTGCTGACAAAGGTGAAATGTACCTTCGGGTAAACCAGCACGATACGGTAGAACTCGTTGAGCAGGTTGCGCAACTCGGTCTGGTCTGTTTTGAGAAACTTGCGCCGGACAGGCACATTAAAGAACAGGTTGCTTACTTTGATGTTGGTTCCCACGGCGCAACTGCAAACCTCCTGGCGGATTACATCCGAGCCGTGTATCTCCAGCAATGTGCCGGTTTCGTCTTCCGCGCGACGTGTCTGCATCTCTACTTGCGACACAGCGCATATAGAGGGCAATGCTTCACCGCGGAACCCCATGGTGCGAAGCGAGAAAAGATCCTGCGTCTGTCTGATCTTGCTTGTAGCATGGCGTTCGAAAGCCAGACGCGCATCGCTCTCGCTCATGCCGCAACCATTGTCAATCACTTGCAATAACGTGCGGCCGGCATCACGCACAATCACTTGAATGCGGTCTGCACCGGCATCCAGGCTGTTTTCCACCAACTCTTTCAGACATGAGGCGGGACGTTGAATGACTTCGCCTGCCGCTATCTGGTTGGCTACGCTGTCGGGTAACAAATGAATGACGTCCATGGTCAAGATACATCGGCTATATCCGGTGGGTTACGAGAGCACCCACACAAACAACAACAGCATTAGCAATACTGCTATCAGGAAACCCAGACGTGATTTCTTACGACGTTGGTACTCGCTCATGTTCTTCTCATGCTCCTCACGGAACGAACCGTGATGAAGACGCGCAAGTTTTTTATCCTTGCGCGCCTCCTTGTCCTTGTCGTAATAGATGGGACGGTAGTCCCACTCACGGGGTTTCTGTACTTTTGGAAAAAGTACGGACATTGCGTTGAATTACGATAGATTTCAGCTTACTTTACAATAGCTTTGAACTCCTCGTCCTCTGCAAACTTCGAAAACTCGATATCTGCTTTGGCGCGTGCTTTCAGCGATGCGTCTTGCTCTACAGCGTTGCGGAGGTTGGCTAACACATTGGCTTTGTCGTTGGTGCGTGCTGCTACAACGGCTTTCAGGTAGGCGGTGGTAGCATTCGGCTCCTTTACATTGTCCAGTGTCTGGCGTGCGGCTGCATAGTCCTCGTCCAGAATTTGCTGAACAGCTGCGTTGTTGGTGGCTTTGTCACCGTAAGCGTTCTTGGCTGCTGCGTAGTCACCCTTCATGGTGTAAAGCGTACCCATTGCCGAGTTCAAATCAGCTTTGGTGCCGGCTGCCTTGCCCAGATACTCCTCGGCTTTGGCGATGTCACCGTCAGCCATTGCTGCTACACCGGCGTTGTAGTTTACATCAGGATCGTTAGGCTGGATCTCCAGTGCCTTGGCATAGCAGCGGCGTGCCTCTGCTACATTGCCCTCCTTGAAATACAACTCACCCATATTGTTGTAAGCACGGTAGTCTCCGTACAGCTCGGCAACCTTGTTGTAGATGGCCATCTTCTCATTGTTGTCGTCGGTCAGAGTGGCTGCATACAGCAACTCCTCAACGCTCAACTGGCTCGGGTCGTTCTTTGCCAACTCGCGGATCTCGTCATCGCTCTTGCCAATCAGGTCGGTGGTCAGAATCAGACGGCTGCGACGCAGTGCAGGAAGAATCTCGTCTGCAATGGTCTTGTAAACGGCACTCAGGTTCTTGATCTGTGCCTCGCGCTCCTCAGGATCGCTGTACATCGACAGAACACGCAATACCAACTCCTTGTCCTGGATGTTGCTGTTTTCCATTGCTTTCTGGAAACCATCCCAGTCCTCGGCTGTGATGTTAGCCTCAACGGCGTTCTGTACTTTGTTCTTCTTCAGCGTCTTTTGCAGGAATTTCTGAGAAGCACTCTGACGGTTCTTAGCCAGTTTCTCATTCAGGCTTACACCGCCGTCAGGAGAAGCGTAACCGCTAACCTCAATCTTGTTGATCTCTTTGCGGTCGTTCTCTTTGGCATCCTTGATCGCCTCCTGCAGAGCCTTCATGTCTGCTGAATTGGTTTCGGACGAACGAAGATTTGCCTGTTGGATCAGGAAGCGGATGTCTGCCTCGGTGTTTTCCTGAATAATACGTTGGAACTTGTCAGGAGTGTTGGCAGTCTTGTTGTCGCTGGCTTTTGCCAACTCGCTCGTGGCCATTACGCCATCGGCAATCTTCAGGTCGGGGATTTCAATCTCTTTCTTGCCTACGGTTGCCTTGAATCGCAGATACAGTTCCGATTCTTTCATCTCGGGAACATAGTCAAAAGAGCATTTCTGGCTGTATTTGCCACCGGCTTTGTAGTTGACGGTCTTGCCGTTCTCTTTGGCTTTCTCGCCAACATAGGTAACAGGCTCGCCTACTGCTTCCTGATCGCCGTATTTCAATACGGGAGTCACTACCAGCACACCTTTCTTCGCAAACTTCTTTGCAGGGAAAGTACCGGTGATGTCAGCGTTTACCTTGTTGCCCACTTTCTCCAGCGGACTCGGATTTACCTGGATTTGCTCCGGTTGCGGCAGCGTCTTGCTGCACGATGCCAACACTGCTACTGCAGCAATGAGGCTAAGAAATAAACCTTTCTTCATACGCGTAAATTATAGTTTAGTTTTGTTTTCTGTTGTCAGACTTGTGGAGGGGATTTCTTTCTTTTATCCCTGTTTGCACAATCTCGCTTATTACTATTTGCACAATTTCGCTGCAAAGTTAGTACATTTTTTTTGAATATGCAAATTTTTTACTATCTTTACGTCAAAAAAAACTTTTTTTCGGAAATGCCCTCTCTTTTACTTGCCCCGCCACGTTTCCGCTTTCACTCTCCTCCGTCCTGAAATGACAGACAACTACTACCGCCTCGGCCCTATTTCATCCCCATTTCATCCCCATTTCGGCCATCGTATCGGGCTCATTTCAGCCTCGCTTCGGACTCACTTCGGACTCACTTCGGATCAATCCTAGACTTTATACTGTGCGTAATCCTGTAAACAACTGAAAAACAACTGCTTGCGCGAGTGTCAAAAAAACAGAAAAATGCCCGTTTTTGCAATTATAAACGCCTTTTTAAGCGCAAAAATGAAACAACCTGTCTCTCTTAATCTATCATAACGCGCACACGCGCGTTCCTTAATAATATAATATAGCGCACGTGTAATATCCTGTTAGATACCGTTTCCGTGGCATATACGGTGCAAAAGAACCATAAATGGCCCAAAAATCTCATTATTGAAAATCAGCAAGTTACAAAGAAAATGCATTTTTGTTGCATTTTTTTTGCAAAAATATTTGGTCATATCAAAAAAAAGCTGTACCTTTGCACTCGCTTTTGAGAAACAAGTGAGTTTCGATTTTCTACCGCAGGCGCGGACACTAAAATTCAGATTCTCCTACGAGGACCTAATTTTTTTGCGCCAAACCGAAAGAAACTATCTTTGAAAGATTGAAACAATTAGTGTAGTACAAGAACTGTAAGAGAGTGGGTCTTGGTATTGAGTTAATTCTCAATTCTCAATTCTCAATTCTCAATTAAACAGGTTCCCTAAAAATTCTACACTTGATAAATTCGATTATTCCGAGCTTATTTATATTATTCTTTTTAAAACGAAGAGTTTGATCCTGGCTCAGGATGAACGCGCGCGACATGCGTTACACAAGCAAGTCGAGGGGCAGCGCGGAAGTAGCTTGCT
>JAFVDD010000036.1 GCA_017478725.1 Paludibacteraceae bacterium | reverse complement strand
CATACTCGAATGCGTACTTGTCAAGACGGGTCGTCAGGAAGCGGATTACGCGCTCGTCACGACGGAACTCAGTCTCGAGGGTAGCGATTACTGCGGGTTCTGCATCAAACTGAAGGATGAAGTAGAATCCCGAATTTTTACCTTGGATAGGGTAAGCGAGTTGCTTCAAACCCCACTCCTCACGGTTCAGGATGGTACCGCCATTCTGCGTGAGAAGATTCTCGAATTTTTCTACTGCCTCCTTTGTCTGCGGCTCAGACAAAACGGGAGTCAAAACGAAGGCAGTTTCATAATGATTTACCATAAAAAGTAAATTTGAATTAGTTAGTTGTTAATAATGTTTTAAATGCGTCCGCCTGTGTGTATGTGTACGCACGCGGCGAAAAAGCGTGCAAAGGTACTACAATTTTCCGAGATACGCAAATAAAAGTGTATTTTTTTGCATTTTTGTCCTCAAAAAGGGGCTTAAAAGCGAGAAAATGCATTTTTTTTGCATTTTTTTTGAAAAATATTTGGTCATGTGAAAAAAAAGCAGTACTTTTGCACCCGCTTTTGGAAATCGAGTGTAGCGCAACGCAAGCACGAAGGTTTCCGGGGCGGAGAGATCTTTCATAGATACGAATAAAAAGATTGCGGAAATAGCTCAGTTGGTAGAGCACGACCTTGCCAAGGTCGGGGTCGCGAGTTCGAGTCTCGTTTTCCGCTCTTTTTTTTTGCGCTTTGCAAAAGCAAGCCCAGATGGCGGAATTGGTAGACGCGTGCGTTTCAGGTGCGCATGCCGCGAGGTGTGCAGGTTCGAGTCCTGTTCTGGGCACACGCTGGAGTGATAGCGATGCGTGGCTGTCGCGACGCGCAGGTGGTGAAATTGGTATACACGCTACTTTGAGGGGGTAGTGGTCGCAAGATCGTGTGAGTTCGAGTCTCATCCTGCGCACACAAGAATGTAAAGTTTTTGTTTCATACTGATGGATGAGACGGTCCGTGAGGATCGTCTTGTTTTTTTATGCTGTTTCATCGAACATCCCGACTTGCATCCGATATTGATCCGATATTGACCCGATATTGACCCGATAACCCCCCGGCTCACCCCCGGCTCACCCCCGACTTACCTCCGACTCACCTCCGACTTACCTCCGGGACACTCCCTCATCGGGTGTTCGCCGACGGTCAGCCGACGGTCAGCCGACGGTGAAAGCTGACGTCGGGCACCCCTCAGCCACCCCAAAGATACCCGAAAATTACACCGGCGCAGAACGATGATAACCAACCACTGACGAATATGAGAAAAAACTTCATTACTCTTCTTGTGCTATGCTCCCTCTCCTCAACACTCGCGGCACGCGATAAAGTGACCCTCTCAGCCCTGCAGGACGACTGGGCGCGGTATCAGAACCGCGAAATAGAAATCAGCACGACGCTCATCGTCTGCGGCAACTACTATGACTCGCTCATCCTCGCGCCCGAGCGCCTCTATTGCCCCGAGGAACGCGCTGCAGGACTGGCGGAAGGAGATAGCACCGATTACTACCGTATCAAAGCCTACAACCACGCCGTCTCCCTCTGCCTCCATTGCCGCAACGACTATTATGACGTGCGGACAGGCGACCGCGTGAAAAACCTCAAGGCTAGGGTGACCGCACCACGGCAGTTGCTGACCGGCAACGCACCTAACGTGCAACACCTCCGCAAAGCCGCACTGCCGCGCAGAGCAAAAGGAGAGATACGTATCGTGGGAGCCAACATAGAGAACTATTTCGCCGACCTCGGAGGATATGCCTCCAAAAAGACAACTCCCGACCAACTGAAAATAAAGACGCGCAAAATAGTGAAGGCCCTCCGGCAGATGCGCGGCGATATCTACGCCCTGTGCGAGATGCAGCAGGGCAATCATGCCCCTCTGTTGCTGCTCCAGGCCCTCAATCACGGAGGCAGACACTACGCCTATGTAGAGACAGGCTGGGAGAACAAAGACCACATAGGCGCCTGTTTCATCTATCGCACCGACCGTGTGCAACCCTACGGCGAATGGATGTCCGCCTATCGTGATACGGCAAGCCATTATTACCCGAGGATGATAGCGCAGGCCTTTGAGCAGCTGGACAAGAAAGGAAACCCGACCGGCAAGAAACTCATTGTCAGCGTCAACCACTTCAAATCGAAAAGCAATCGCAACCGCCGGTACGACACCAACGCCAAACGAATGGAGAACGCCGACAGTTTGATAGCGATGCTCCCGAAAGCCGTAGAGCTCTTCGGAGACAGCGATGTGCTCCTGTTAGGCGATTACAACTGCTATACGCAGGAGCAACCTATCCGGGCGATCGTGCGTGCCGGCTACGAGGATATGCTGCAGCTCTATTGCCCTGATGAGTACTCGTATTCCTACCACAGCGAGGTGGGCTGGCTCGACCGCTGCTTCGCCACCCCCTCCATGCGCACGCAGGTGGTGAACGTGACACCGTGGCACGTGAATACCGACTGGTATTACTCGCACGGAGCGTATAAGATGCGTGACAAGAGTTGTCACCGCTACGCCGACCACGATCCCATCATCGTGGACGTGAGATTGAAATAACCGGAACTCCGGCTCCCCGGCTCCCCTGCTCCCCCTAACACAGAAGCGCCGCAACGTTGAGTTGCGGCGCTTCTGTGTGATCCCGCTGGGGCTCAAACCCAGAACCTTCAGAACCGGAATCTGACACTCTATTCAATTGAGCTACGGGACCTTCGCGTTCGGTAATCTCACGCGGGCTAATCTCTTCTTCCGCCGAGGAAGATGAGAATGTAATACACCAGTGTGGCCAGTGACGAGAGCGCGGCTACTACGTACGTGTACGCGGCACTGCGCAGGGCGTCCGACGCCATCAAGGTGGTGTGGTTATCGGTGATGCCTGATTCCTGAAGCCAGTTGACCGCTCGCTGGCTGGCATTGATCTCTACAGGCAGGGTGATGAACGAGAACAGGGTAGTCATGGCGAACAAGCCTATTCCGAAAAGCATCAACTGCGGGAAAGTATTGATGGTAAGCATACCGATGAGCAGTATCCACGTCATCCAGTTGCTGGCAAAAGATACAACGGGCACTAAGGCCGAGCGCATCTTAAGGGGCGCGTACGCGGTGGCGTGCTGTACGGCGTGACCACATTCGTGAGCGGCTACCGCGGCAGCTGACACATTAGCACTATGATAAACCTCCTCTGACAGATTGACAGTCTTGGTGGCAGGATTATAATGGTCAGTCAGTTGTCCCCTGACACACGTGATCTGCACATCCATGATGCCGCTGTCGCGCAGCATTTTCTCAGCTACATCACGTCCGGTCAGCGGCAGCGGCTCCTTCGAGTAACGCTCGAACTTACGCTTGAGCGATGCCGACACAAGCCAACTCGCCAGTGCTATGGCGATAAATATAATCCAATATATCGTGGTTGTACTCATAAATTTCACCTTTCACCTTTCACCTTTTACCTTTCACCTTTCACCTTTCACCTTTCAATTTTCACCTTTCACCTTTCAACTTCCTCCGGCATACTTTGCATTGCCCGTAGATGCGGAGCGAGTAGTGACCGGGTACGAAATTGCTGTATTTGCGGGAGGCAACGATATGCTCGATTGCTTTGTCGTGCGCCTCGGTGATACGTCCGCATCGCGAACAGATAATCTGCATATGCGACCGCTCGCCGGTCATGAGTTCGTATTCGGTGACAGTCCTTCCTGCCTCACGATTGAATGCGTGCAAAATTCGTGCCGAAACGAACAAATTAAGTGTGTTATATACCGTTGCTTGCGATAATCGCAGTTTGAGACACCGCTGTGCCAGCTGTTCGGCCGTGAAAGGCTGCGGCATTTCGCTTATCTCCATCAATACCATTTCCCGTTCGGGCGTATGGCGCTTGTTGTGCTCCGCGATATATATATTGAGCCTCTCCAGCGCTGCTGGGTATGACAGATCGGCTTTCATCAGATGGGTTTTATATACGCGCGGTGGCGTTTGTGCACTTTATGGTCAAACTGCGTGAAATTGGCAATATTCTTGGTGTTAGTCTCCAGAATATTGGTGGTTTCAAGGACCTGGATGCCGTATTGGGTGATATAGGGTATCTGATCCTGGAAGAAGAGCGCGTTGATGCCCTTGTCCTGATAGTCGGGACGCACAGCAATCAAGAGGAAACTGAACGATTTCATTTGTTTCGCCTTGAGCGCCTTGAGGAGGTAATACCATCCGAAGGGGAAGAGGTGACCGCCGCATTTGCGGAGCGCATCGCTGATATCCGGCATACCCAGTCCTACGCCCACAATCTCGTCTTTCTCGTTCACCACAAGGGTGACAAAATCGAAATTGAGCAGCGGGAAATACATGTTCTTGTAGTAGTTCTTCTGCTTGACGGTCATGGGCTGGAAGTTATAGAGCTTCTGGTATGCCTCGTCAATCACATCCATGTATTGTATGCCGTACTTGCGCACCAGCTCGCGCGAGTTCTTCACTTTGTCAACGTGCACATGCGAGCGCTGCTTGACGATGTCGGCTATGCGGCTGAGGCGTTCCGGGCAGGTGGTAGGCGGATAGACTTGTATCTCTATCCAGTCAGCCTCTTTCGTAAGCCCATAGGTGTCGATATGCTTGACGTAATAGGGATAGTTGTACAGCGACGCCATCACCGCAGGGTAGTCATATCCCTCCAACAGCAGCCCCTCGTGGTCGAAATCCGTGAAGCCGACTGGGCCGTTCAGCGCATCCATTCCCCGCTCCTTGCCCCAAGCAGCTACTGTATCCAGCAGGGCACGGCTGACCTCCATGTCATCAATGAAATCAAACCATCCGAAACGGACGTGGCGACATCCCCATTTCTCGTTGGCGCGGCGGTTGATGATACCGGCAATGCGTCCCACAGCTTTTCCGTCACGGAACGCCATCCACAGTTGGTATTCGCATACCTCCAGCGCAGGGTTGTTCTCCGGATCGAAACAGTTCATCTCGTCGAAGAACAAAGGCGGGCAATAGTAAGGGCTGCCCTGATAGAGATCATTGGCAAACTCTATGAACTGACGCAGCTCGCGTTTGGTGTTGATTTCGCGTATTTCTAAAGCCATTCAGTGCCTTTTTTATGAAAAACGATGCAAAATTACTCAAAAATTTTGATATATGCAAAAAAAAGTGTAATTTTGCAGTCCTTTTTAATATTCGGGACGTAAACCAAGGAGTGTTAACGACTGTTTGCGTCCCGAAGAGCGGAGGCACAAGTAGCCCCAATGACCGCGAGGCGGTCAGTCAATGCGACCTTGTTGCCGAACGCGAGGGGCTATCTGGTTTTGACAGCAGGTAGAGTAGTTGTGTAAGCACGCCGAGCATTGAGGATACGCTCGTAAATATCATCTTCGAACTATAACTGGCAACACTTCTTATGCTCTCGCTGCCTAATCGAAGTATAGTAGATTAGCATCATTCGGGCGCCAGGCGCCTGAACGGGACGTCGCTCCAAGCCGAGTCTGTGGGCTGAAGGATCAAGCGGCGCAGGAATACACAGAATAAGTCTCTTTGGCTGCGCAAAGAAACTGATGGCTGAAGCTCATAGCTGAAAGCCGATAGCAGATAAGCCGGTAGTTGGTGGCTTGGGTCTTGCTGCCGGACGAAAACAAAGGCCAAGATAAGCGTGTAGAAAGCACAAATATTCCTTGTTTGGACGCGGGTTCGACTCCCGCTAGCTCCACGGGGCACTAGCTCATCTGGTAGAGCGTAACGTTCGCAATGTTAAGGTAAGGGGTTCGATTCCCCTGTGCTCCACATCAAAAAAGCGTCCTTTCGGGCGCTTTTTGATGTTTAGAACGGATAGCCTATACCGAAGTTGACGCGGATGGCGTCAGCCGCAGAAGGAATGTTAAAATAGGTGTTAATAGGCTGCGAGGTGTCGGGTTGCCATGTTTTCTTGTCATACCGGTAGGTCTGATACGGCGAGTGGATGGCCACACCTATATCCAGCCGCACGACAAGCCCGTCGATGTCGAGGCGCAAGCCGGCACCTGTACCGAGAGCAATCTGTTTCGCCCATTCGGGGTTGTTATACAGCCCGTCATAAAGGTTGGTGGGGATTTCCAAACGCGTGAGATAATCCTCATAGCCTGCCGCCTTGAAGAGATCGACGGTGCTGTACCAGTTCCACACGTTTCCGGCATCGAGGAAGGCGGCGCCGTAGAGTTTCCATACTATCGGGAAACGGAGTTCGAAGTTGGCTTCCAGCTTGACATCGCCGGCATGGAAGAAGTTCTGGTTGTACTTGGCGGAATAGAAGTTACCCGGACCGTAGGCGTACGGCGAGGCACCGCGCATACTGTTCGGCCCGCCGGCATAGAAGCCCTCGGACAGCGGTGCGAACATCGAGTTACCCAGCGGTATATTGGCACCGGCAAAAAGACGCGTGGCGATGCTGACCTGCTCAGTCAGGTTGAACTTGTTGCGCAACTCGGCGGAGAGTTTGACGAACTGGTTGAAGGTGACGGCACCTAACTTCTTGTCCTGCTCGTTCCATGAATGCCCGAAGAGGCAGTAGATGGCGTTGATGAGGTTGCCGGATTCCTTGACGCCGAGGTCAAGCATGGTGTTCACCGCCCGTTTGGAACGGTAGTCGTTGTAAATGAAGTTATAGCCGATAGAGGGCACGAACTCGTTTCCGGCGATTACTTTGATGAGTTGCGGATATTCCGCCGCCTTGTTGAGCAGGCTGTCCGATTCGGCTTTCATCAGCACTACCGACAGCGAGAAGGGCGTGAAGGCGTGGGTGATATATCGCGAGGGACGGATGAAATAGGTGAACGACCCCGTCATCTTATGCACGCCGTAGCCTCCGGCGATGTTCTCATACTGATAGCCGAGCATGTACCGAGTGTCGCCGTCGGGGTTGTTGTCGCCCAGCCAATGCAGGTAGGGGAAGATAAGCGAAGCGTTCGCGCCGAGTTTGTAGGTATCGGTCTTCTTGGGGTCACCCGGATGGCGATCGCGCAGTGCCCAATAGTAGGCGCCGTTCGCCTTGAGAGTGAAAGTCTCGCCTTTGCCAAACAAGTTTTTGATAGACGGCTTGAGCGTCACGTCAGGACCTATACTGTTGTTGGAGCGGTACGCCACGCCCGCGTCCGCCACCAGACCATACGTACGGGTGATGGAGTCGCCGCGGAAAAGCTCCTTCCGCCGCCAGTCTTTGTTCGCCCGCACGCCAAGACCGGATTTGTAGAGTTCGCCCTCCAGGACGTTGTTGTAATCGCGGTCGGCGAAGAGGCGTAACAGCACATCGCCGTCTTTGGTCAGTTTGTATTCGGCGGACAAGTTGCTGAGCAGGCCGCTGGTCTTGTTCACGTCGGGGTTGTCCGTCAGCGTCGAACCGATAGTGATGCGGAAGCGGTCTTTGAAGAACGACTTGCTGATGGCGATATTCATATCGTTGGTCTTACCGCCGGCATGCTCAGTCTCCGCACTGCTGAAATCAATATCCACCACTTTGCCCACTTTGGAGTTCGCCATCGCCGCATTGATACGGCTGTTGATGATGGACGAGAGGGCATAGCCGCTTTTATGCTGCGCCGCGTTACTCTCGCCCACGTACATACCCGTAGCAAGCAGCGTAGCCGCCAGCCCTTCGCGCGTCTCTTCGTCCAGCGAACTGAGTTCACGGGTAATCGTCTCGTCCTTCGGCGCTTCAAGGAAGAAACCGATGGCGTTCAGTCCGATGGAGTCTAGTTCGCCGTTGACGCGCACACCGGTCGTGAAATCCACACGGCGCGTCTCTTCGCCCTCCGACTGCACATCCGCCTTCACTTTCTGCGAAGCAGACACCGCCAGTTCGGTTTGACCGATAGGTCCGTGGAACGCGATATGACTGCCCGAATCCACATGGAAAGGCATGATCGGATAGGCCTTGGGCGAATAACGGACGAAGCCGTCATCCACGTTAATCTGTCCGCCCAGGTTGAGCGGCACGCTGTCCGCCGTAGCAAAACGCACATTGACCGTGCCGTACGGCTTGACCTGCGCCAGGTTCTTCTTGCTGATCGGATAAGTGATGTCGGTCGTCGGCAGGATGGTCACATCCACATCCGCCACAATGCTGTCCAAAGGACCGGTGACCGTACCTTGTATGTCGGTCGCCAAATCGCCATAGACAGGTATCGGACCGCCTTGAGGTAACTTCACCGGCGCAAAACTGTCGGCTGCCAGCGTCACATCCATCCGCATACTGTTGAGGTCCAGACCTCCGTTGAGCGCGATAAACGTGCTGTCGGCACCATAAACAGGCAAACCGTTGAGGTCCACATGATTATGCTCCATGATAATCGGCGTCTCGCCCAAACTGAGCCCTACCTCATAAGGCTTGTACTCCGCCCGCACACCCAGCGGCAGCACCTCAGCGGAGATATCTGTTTGTTTAGGCAGACCGTCCAGCGCCGCGTGGGCTTTGACGGCGCCGTGCAGCGCGATGTCCGTCAGTTGGACAAAGCCGTCGATGATGTCCAGCGGAATAGCCTCGGTGTTCACATCCACGCGCAGGGCTTGCGCGTGTTCTTCTGAAGGAGCAATCGTCAGGTCGATGGCACGGTTGCCCAACTCTGCCTCGTTGAACACAAGGCTGTCCAGCGTCAGCAGGCCGTCGCCGTGCAAGGTATTCCCCTCGCGCGCCAGGTCCAGGCGCAACGCAGCATCAGTGCACAAACCATAGACACTCATCGCTCCGTCCGTAAGGCGGCTGTCGGCTGTGAGCGAAGCGTCCGTCCGTCCTTCCTTCATCGCCACGCGTATCGCCGCCTTGGCTGCGGGCAGACGCATCGCCGTGCTGTCTTCCGGATGGCTGATCTCCGGGACAGAAGCGTCCAACGCCAAGTCCGTTCGAAGCGAATCGGACGCCAGCGACAGGTCTATCTCCTCTATATCCAGTCCCATCTTCTCAATCATGCCTTGCGCCGGACTGCCTTTCTTAAGGGCGATATCCGCCCTGAGGTCAGGAATCAGCCGACGCAGTGTGTCCAGAATCGTCAGGTCCTGCAGCGATGTGATGGCTTGGATTACTGATGTGTCTTTTACTGCGTTCAGCAGCGGTTGTATCTTATCCACCAGTCGCATCACATGCATCGGGCTGGCTATGTCTGCGGTGAGGCCATCTGTAGATAGATTAAGCGCCGTAGTGCTGTCCGTCGCAAAATGCAAATCCAATTGCTCGGCTTGGAAATCTTCGCCATCCACATGCGCTTTCACATGCTTCATCTGCGTGCGGTAGTCCACACCGATCTGCTCTATCGTCATAAAGTCCGTCACGCGGAACTGATGTTCGGTCTGAGCAGCGATTTGCAGGCTTTCGACTTTCGACTTTTGACTTTCTACTTTTACCGGCAGATGTAGCGTGCCCTCCACGGTCTGATTCGCCAATTCGGCGTTGAGCCGCATACCTGACACGTTGATATTGTCATACCGGGCGTCCGTCAGGTGCATCTTGACCTTGCTCTTCATCGCACGCGATTTGGGGTCTATCCCCTTTCCCTGGGCGTCTATCTCGCCGGCGAGCACGACAGGCGTACTGTCCTTCAAGAACGGCGCCAGGTTGACTTTCTCTATATCCACATGCGCGTCATAGGCCTCGTCGTCAATGTCATATTTGGCGCGCAGACGGGCTTTGCTGCCTTGGTACTCCGCATCGCCGGTGACCGCCACTTGCATCGTCTCCAGGTCCATCTCCGTCGCCTGCAGATCCGCCTTGGCGCCCATCTCGTCCGAACGTACATGTAGCCCCTCGCTGGTAATCAACTGGCGTGCCAAGTCCACGCGGGCGTTTCCGTAGATAGTGTCCGCCGGAATAGACAGATTGCCCAGCCCGAAGCCCAGTCCGCCGATATCTATCCGCCGCGCGTCGTACAAGTTGCCGCCTACATCCGCCAGCACATTGGCGGACAAGGTGTCTGTCCGAATGTCCATACCCAGCGGCGTCAACCGGAAATGGATATTACGCATCTGCGCATCGGGCGCGTCAAACGCCATCAGCATCGGCGTGGTGTCCTGCGCCGTGGTGTCCGGGGCTGTGCTGCGCAGGTCTATCCCCACAAACGCATCATTCAGCCGCAGGCCGTGCAGCGGATACTTACCCTCGGCGATAATCAGTTCCGGACTACGCACATCCAGCAGTCCTACTATCGCATCTATGCCCACCGCCGCAATCAGGCTGTCGGAATGAAAAGTGGTCTCATCCAGCCGCAGTTGTTCCACCTCAATAGGGATAGAGAGAAAATCGCTGAAAGGTGCTTCTCTACCGGCGGTCATCAGTTTGGCGTTCAGTCGCAACGCACGCGCATAGATAAGCGTGTCAACGCCCCGGTGACCGACAAAAAGGCTGTCTATCTCAACTGCCAGCGGCAGATCCGCTTGCCCCTTGTAGGCGCGGTAAAGCACCATCGGTGAATGGTGGAACGGCGACAAATAGAGTTCGCCCAAGTCTATATCGTAGTCCGTCTTCTCATTGGCTATCTCTACCCCCTTTGCCAGCACCTTTTGCCGTATAGGACCAACATACAGCACGCATCCTACTGCTACCAGCAGCAGGATTACCAACCCCACTAATACACCTGTTACGGCGAGTGGTATCCTCCAAAAAAGACTTTTACCTTTCAACTTTCAATTTTCACCTAAAAGCTATACCGCGCGCAAAATTGCGTGCAAAGGTACTGCTTTTTTTTGACATATGCAAGTCTTACCGTACGATTTTATTTTACTTTTGCGCCTTGGGCACTATATACGGTGCCGTCCGGACGGAGAATATAAAGGATTCCGTTCTCAAAGAACTTCGTACATTGTACTTGGTCACTTGGCATCCAACTGGCAGACGCCGTTCCTACGGCGCATACCAGCGCCGCAAAAAAGAATGTCTTCTCAAAAGCACGGAGGAAGTGATGCTGCAGACCAATCTCTTATATTTAACTTATGAAAAAAACACTTCCTCCGTACTCGAAAATCGTGCAAAGGTACAAAAAAAGTCCCACAATTACAAGACGTGGGACAAATCCTTACCTATTTTGTGACAAAATAGTAGTTGATATGTGCCAAATGTTATATGTTCTATTGTTTTTGCTTTACTGAAATTGATATAACTAATTTCTTATTCATATCCATACACCAAGCCGTATTGGGTGTGGAGGGTGCGGAGAGAGCCATCGGCTTTCATGGATGCAATCAGGGTGTTGATGAGTTCGAGCAGGTCGTCTTGCCCCATGCGCATCAGCACACCTATCTCGCCATGTGTGAACGGACGCTCCAGCAGCGGTGCCGCCAAACGGGTATCGTTCTGCACATACCACGGTGCTTCAGTCACCTCGGTAAT
>JAFVDD010000035.1 GCA_017478725.1 Paludibacteraceae bacterium | reverse complement strand
GTACTTTTTCATTCAGGACTTCCGGCTGAAGAAGCGTGAGCCGCTCAACTGGAACGGGCATGCACTGGAGGCAGGGCGGCAGTATGTGACCGCCAAATGGAACGGCAAATGGGGCACGTACACGACAGAAGATGTGCGGGATTTCGGGATGGAGGTAAGGAGATAGCCATCAGAAGTCAGCCATCAGCCATCAGCTGTCAGGCGAGATGCGAGTTGCCTCCGATGTAAGTACGAGATTAGTACGAGATTAGTCCGATAAGGTATTTATAAACCAATGAAAATGAGATAATTATGGGAACGATGAACAAGCGCGAAGAGGCGCAATGGAAGAAAGCAGATGCGCAAGCCAAGCGGCTGGGCATCAAACTGACGCGCCGTAAAACCGGCAAAGGCGAATATGTATGTTACATAAACCGTAAATCGATCTTGAACCAATTGATTGACCTATGAGACCACAAGAGCGAATCAGAATAGACGAGTTGTGCGCTCGTCTTCAGAACCGGCTGAAGTATGAAGATCCGCGTCGTGCGCTGGATGTGCTGCTATACGGATGGTGCAAGCACCGCAAGCATGACCTCCACTGGCTGAGCGATGTGAAACGCCGCGGATGGCTGAGCATAGAGATGGCTCGTGATTTTGCGGCGTATTGCGGCAACATGTTTGTGTAAAATACGTTGGAACGTAATTTTTGGGAGGCGCAATTTGGTGGTGTGAGATATTTGTAGTACCTTTGCACCGGAATTCGGAAATAGCTGTTATAATCGGCACGCAGGGCGTTCAGCGCTTCATTCTCAGTCTTGCAGCCGAAAAAGGAATGAACTCCGGAATCCAAGCGCGGTTACAAAACCTGAACCATTATGAAAAAGAGTGTTTTTATCTGTCTGGCGGTAGGGTGTGTGCTGTCGAGCTGCAACGTGACTCGCACGGTGACGACCAAGAGCGAGTATCAGCAGCGCGGCGACACCTCCGTGGTGATCCAGACAAAGACGATCGAGTGTTATGATGCCTCGAAGAAAATTTATTAACCAGCGGATCCTCGCGCAAAGATGCGCGAGAAGGCAACAAACGTAGGCAAAACGCACTAACTCGGCATATATCGGGACAGAGCCGAGTAAAACAAACAAAACAAACATTAACCAACCTAAAACCTAACTAATTATGGCAAAAGCATTAGTGGGCCCCGGTGGCATAGAACACATCTCCGGTGCCCTGAAACGACCGAAGAAAGAGAATGGTCACTCTCACGGCAACTACCTGGTGATGACCCATCGCACCGCTCCGACTACCTCCAAGGACTGTCAGCGCATCTACGCCTTTGCGCCTGACCGCTACAAGCGCACCGGCGAACCGACGCAGGACGAGCAGCTGATCCGCAACAAGTTCGCTGCGGTCAGCAAGGCGGTCAACACGCGTATGAAAGACCTGACGAAGCTGCCGCAGGATCAGGCGGCGTTCAAGGCGCAGAACACCTACACCACCTTCCGCCAGTACCTCTGGGCGCTGGAGAGCGAAGCGTATGAGGGGTAAATCAATTAACAATTAACAATTTACAATTTACAATTAACAAAGCGTCCTAAGAGTTCGGAACAAACTTACGAGTCCGTACGGATTTTAAAACTTTGTACCAAATTCGTAGAGCCCTTTGTAAATTGTGAATTGTGAATTAAAAGCCATCAGAAGCCGAAAGCCTCGACAGGACGACATGGCGACATGACGACATGACAAAAAAAAGCGTCCGCATGTGCGGGCGCTTTTTTGCTGTTATTTGATTTCGCGGGCTTTGATGCCGTCACGCTCGAGGAGGGCGTTGATGGTAGGTTCGCCGCCACGGAAACGGACGTAGAGATCCATAGCTTTCTCGGTACCGCCGCGCTCCAAGATATTCTCGCGGAAACGCTTGGCAGCTTTCTTGTCGAAGATAGTGCCGCCTTTCTTCTGCTGCGCTTCTTTGAAGACGGAGAACGCATCGGCGTCCAGCAGTTCGGACCATTTATAGCTGTAGTAGCCTGCTGCGTAGCCTCCAGAGAAGATATGTGTGAACGCCGTAGCCATCTGCGTGCCGGGAACGGTAGGAAGCACTTTGACCTGCTCCATCGCCTCGTCGCTGAAACGGCAGACGGATTCCACCGTGCCGATTGTCTCGTTTACCTCAAACGGCTGCTCCAAGGTATGCCAAGCCATGTCAAGGTACCCGAAAGAGAGCTGGCGTGCGCAGGCATAGGCAGCGTGGTAGGTTTGCGAAGCATGCATCTTGTCCAGCAGTTCCTGAGGCAGCGTTTCGCCCGTCTGGTAATGCTTGGCAAAGGTATCCAGGAACTCTTTCTCGTCGATGAAGTTCTCGTTGAACTGTGAAGGCAGTTCCACGAAATCGCGCGGCACGTTGGTTCCGCTCTGCGCCGCATACTGGCAGCGGGTGAGCATACCATGCAAGCCGTGACCGAACTCATGGAGGAACGTGCGCACCTCGTCATAGGTGAAGAGGGCAGGCTTGTCTGCCGTAGGACGGGTAAAGTTCATGACGTTCACAATATGCGGGCGATGATCCTTCTTGCCCTTGATATACTGGGGCTGGAAATCATTCATCCACGCACCGCCGCGCTTGCCGTCCCGCGGATGGAAGTCGGCGTAATAGACAGCCAGGAACTTGCCTTTCTCGTCAAAGACCTCGTAAGCAGTCACCTCAGGGTTATAGACCTGGATATTCTTGTTCTCCTTGAACTTCAAGCCATACAGGCGCTCCGCCAGCCCGAACACCCCTTTCTTGACATTCTCCAGTTCGAAATAAGGACGCAGATCATCATCGCTGATGGCATATTTCTCCTGTTTGAGTTTTTTGGAGTAATAGCTCCAATCCCAGGGCTGAATGTGCGCGGCATAGAAACCATGCGCATGCGCATAATCCTCCAGTTCCTTCACTTCCTCCCGTGCTGCGGGCATATAGGCGTCACGCAGCTGGTCGAGCAGGCTGTAAACGGTTTCCGGAGTCTCCGCCATCGTCTTATGGAGCGATTTCTCGGCATAGGTCTTTTTGCCGAAGAGATTAGCCAACGCCAGACGCGTATTGACAATCTCGACGATATTGGCGGTATTGTCAAACTCGCCGCCGACACACTTGCCGGCATTAGCCATATAGAGTTCGCGGCGGATGTCACGGTTGTCCAGATCCTGCATCACAGGAATAGTGGTGGTAGGTTTGAGATTGATCAGCCAGCCGTCCTGCCCTTTCTTCTCGGCGTTGGCACGCAGCATAGCTTTGGTGTCGTCATTGAGACCGGAAAGCAAAGCCTCGTCGGTGATGAGCATCGTCCAAGCGTTGGTAGCCTTCAGCACATTCTGTCCATACTGAAGCGTGAGGCGGCTCAGTTTGGCAGAGAGTTCACGGTAAGTCTGTTTGTCCTCGGGCGAAAGGTTCGCTCCGTTGTTGGCAAAGGACTCGTAGATATCCTCCAGCAGCTTGTATTGCGCCTTGTTGAGTTTGAGGCGGTCACGCTGGTCATAGACGGCTTTGATACGTTGGAAAAGCCCTTCGTTGAGACGGATGGTAGCCGAATACTCCGACATCTTGGGGCTCAACTCCATTTCGATCTGCTGCAGCGTGTCGTTAGTCTCCGCGCTCGTCAGATTGTAGAAACATCCCGCCACGATGCCTAACATCTCGCCGGAAGCCTCGTACGCCTCGATGGTGTTGGCATACGTGGGCGCCGCAGGGTTGTTGACAATATCGTCAATCTCCTTCAGTCCCTGCTTCATAGCCTCCTCGAAAGCCGGCATATAATGCTCAGCATGGATTTCGTTGAACGGATAGGTGCCGTGCGGCGTTTTCCAGTTCTTGTAATCGAAGAACGGATTCGTGGCAGCAGAAGCCGCCAAAACAGTTGTGGCTAAAGCCATAAGCATTAGTTTTCTCATTGTTGTTTTCGATATTTCGTTATGACGTCATGACGACAAGTCGATGTGTCGATGTGTCGATATGTCGATATGACGAAGTTACTATTTATTTGCCTCGCAGCAGATTGATATCTCCGGAGAGTTGGTAAACCCCCATTACCGAATCCTCTGCATTGGCTTTTTTCTTCTTGTAGGATGCTTTTAGTCCGACGTACCGGGCATCCTTGGCGGCATCTGTTCCGAGGGCGCGTATGACATAGAAATACGCGCCTTCAGCCGCAGGTCTGTTGCCTATGTTACCATCCCATCCTTTGGCGGGATCGTCCCATTCATAGACGAGGTGCCCCCAACGGTTATACACCCAGCAGTGGAACTCCCTGAGCGAGCGGTATGCCACGCGGAACTCATCGTTCTGTCCATCGCCGTTAGGAGTGAAGACATTGGGAACAGCGAGGTAGGATTCGGATATATTCACCGTCACCTCCATGGAATCGGCAGCGCAATACTGATTGTTGACCGAGCAAACGACTCGATAGCTGCCGGGCTCTGAGAACGTATAGCGTATATCCTGATCGTGGCGTGTAGCCAACAGATTCGTGCTCTGATAGATAGCCCAGCGGAAGAATTTCACTTCGGGCGTCGGATTGCTGTAGAAAGCCACCTCAAGCGCCCCGCTGTATTCAGAGCCTTCGATCAAGTCTTGGCTGGTAGGGCGGTTGCGCTCGTTGGATTTCTCGCCCTCTGTACCGCGCGAAGTAACCAAGGACGTCAGCTGGAAATTCACCGCCTGCACATCATCCGGGGCAAGGGTAGCAATGATGCAGGCTGAATCCAGCCCGAAGCGGCTGCGGATATCCGCATCGTAGCAAAGCTGAATATCCGTTCCGGCATAGAGGGCAGGAAGGATATAATTGCCTGCGCGCAAAGAGGAAAGCATCTGCGCCGCCGAATCCGCCCACTCTTCGCCATTCCACGCCAGCGCATTGTAATTTATGGAACACGCGCGTGCGTAAGAGCCGGAGGTGCCATCGAGACGTGTGTATGTGAACGGTTTGGTATCGCCTGTGAGAGTCAGCGTAGTGGCATTGCAATCCGGTGCGAGCGACAAAGACAAGTCATCCGGCAGGCTATAGAGAAACACATAGCACGGCGCCGACGTATCGCCTGCGAGCACCGTGAAATATCCGCCCTCGTCCGGATAAATCTCATCCGTAGCCGTAGCGACCGACGATCCGTCGGTTTTGTACCAATCCACGTCTCCACGCGTGGAGCGGAGGTGAATCTCATCCTTAAAAACAAACAGCGTGTCCCTGCCGTTGACCAGTTGTGTAGCCGTGCCAACGCACTCAACAGAAGCGGCGGACAGAGTTGAAAATTGAAAATTGAAAGTTGAAAGGACAATAAGCCCTAACAACACCCATTTATGTCTCGTATCACTTTTCATCCTTTCACCTTTTTCCTTTCAATTTTCAATTTTCGATTTATTTGTTCACTTGGAAACGGGTGTTGCCGTTCTGAATGAAATCGACGATCTGTTTGGCAGCAGCAATACCGGCGTTGATATTCGCCTCAGCCGTCTGCGCACCCATTTTCTTAGGCGTAGCGAAGTAGCGTCCTTCGAAGAGCGTGCGGAATTTCATATCCGCCACCGGCATGATATCCGTCATATACTTGAGATCCGTACGCTCCTGCATCAGGGTGATTAGTCCTTCTTCGTCGATAACCTCTTTGCGTGCCGTATTGACGAGGATGCCGCCTTTAGGCATGAGATTGACGAGATCGTGGTTAATACTGTTCTTAGTCTCCGCCGTTGCGGGAATATGGAGCGAAACGATGTCGCAGGTACGGTAGAGTTCCTCGGCGGAGTGCAGCGGATGTACATTGGCAGCCGTCATTGCCTCGTCCGGGCAATACGCGTCATAGGCATACACATCCATGCCGAATCCCTGCGCGATACGGGCGACGTTACGTCCTACGTTTCCAAAAGCATGAATACCCAGTTTCTTGCCTTTGAGCTCTGTGCCGGAAGTACCGTTGTAGAGATTGCGGACGGCGTACACCATGAGCCCGAGCGCCAGCTCGGCAACGGCGTTGCTGTTCTGCCCCGGCGTGTTCATCGCCACGACGTTATGCGCCGTAGCGGCAGCCAGGTTGATATTGTCGTATCCTGCGCCGGCACGTACCACAATCTTCAGTTGCTTGGCGGCATCCAGCACTGCGGCATCGACGATGTCGGAACGGATGATCAGCGCGTCCGCGTCGGCTACCGCATCCAAGAGCTGCTGTTTATCGGTATATTTCTCAAGCAGCGCCAGTTCATAGCCTGCCTGCTCTACCACTTCGCGAATACCGTCCACGGCTACTTTCGCAAAGGGTTTTTCTGTTGCTACTAATACTTTCATCGGTTTGATCAATGTTGTCAGTTCGATACTTTTATGTTTTGCCTGATTGATAGGATTATTTGCTGAGATAAGATAGGAGTAAGCCATATCAATGTAGTTTTTCGTATTCGTGGATACAATCGACGAGTGCTTGTACACCTTCAATATCCATCGCATTATAGCAGCTTGCGCGGAAACCTCCGACGAGGCGGTGCCCCTTGATACCGACCATACCTTTGGCGGTAGCGAACTTGAAGAAATCGTCCTGCAGCTCCTCATAGCCGGGTTTGAGGACGAAGCAGATATTCATGCGGCTGCGATCCTCTTTGTCGAGAATAGTAGGCGTGAAGATCTTGCTCTCGTCCAGGCATTTATAGAGCAGATCCGCTTTGGCTTTGTTGCGCGCCTCGATCCATTTGACGCCGCCGTTCGCTTTGAGCCAGCGCAGGGTGAGAACAGCCGTATAAACAGGCAGCACGGGAGGCGTGTTGAACATCGAACCGCCGTCAATATGAGTTTGGTAGTTGAGCATCGTAGGGATATAACGGCTTACTTTGCCGAGGCATGACTCCTTGATGATGACGAAGGTAACACCCGCGGGCGCAAGATTTTTCTGCGCGCCGCCGTAGATGATGTCATACTGAGACACATCAATCGGGCGGCTCAGGATGTCGGACGACATGTCTGCCACCAAAGGCACATTGCCTTTCTTGCGGTAGATCTCCGCGAGTTTGTCGTCGTTGATCTCGGTGCCGAAGATGGTGTTGTTGGTCGTAATATGGAAATAATCAGCGTCCTGCGGGATGTCGTAGTCCGTTGGGATAGAGTTGGTGCTGGCCGCTACTTCGACAGCCTCTCCGAAGCCTTTAGCCTCTTTGAGGGCTTTTTTGGACCAAACGCCGGTGTTGAGGTACGCTGCTTTGTGCTCGAGCAAGTTGAAGGGAACCATGCAGAACTGTAGCGAAGCACCGCCGCCGAGGAAGAGCACACGATAGCCCTCGGGCACATTGAGCAGCTCTTTCATGAGCGCTTCCGCCTCGTCCATCACCGGCTGGAAATACTTGGCGCGGTGAGAAATCTCAAGGATAGAAAGTCCTTCGCCCTGAAAATCCATTACGGCTTCCGCCGTCTGTTTGATCACTTCTTGCGGCAGGATACTCGGTCCTGCATTAAAATTATACTTCTTCATATGAATTATAAATTAAAGCGTTTCCATTGAGTGTGACGCACGACGGGCAATGTAGCCGCAGCCTCATTGGGTCCGGGTTTGCGTGATTTATAGATAGCCATGGCGATAGCGGCTTTCTCGTCCTCGGAAGCCCGGGCAACCGGTTGTGGAGCAGGAGCCGCCTGCTGCAGATATTGATGCAGGTTCTCGGGAACGGGTTTGCCGGCTTTTTGGATCCGTTCAGCCAGATCTTTGTTGAACTGCTCCTTGGCGATGCCGGATTTGTACTCGCGGTACTGTTTGTCGTGCATGGCGAACTCGAAGAGTTCTTCGTCGTCCTGCCCTCGATCCCAGCCGAGCTCTTCCATCTCCTTGATATACTGCGGGAGCACATCGGGATAGAGCGCCTGCGGATCGCCTGTGTAGAACTCGAGGTTCTTCTCTTTGGCCAGTTCGATGATTTCGGGCGCCAGCGTGCCGGGCAGTTTGCCGGACTTGCCGAGGATCATGCCCCACATAGCCGGATCCATACGCGTGAAAGGTTTCTCGCCCATCGAGCGGCTGAAGAGGTTCATGAGTGCGGCGTTCTTGACATACTGGCTGAACGGCGTAACGAGACAGGGCGTACCGAGCATCGGCCAAACGCGCTGTACTTCCTGGAAGAGTTCGACGAGCAGTTCGTCCTCGCTGAGCGTTTTCTCGCCGCGTTTTTGGAGGTTAGCGTTGATAGCGGCGTGCATGCCTTTGAGATCCGCCATGAGCGAGCCCATCATACCTCCGGGCAAGCCGCAGCCCACGAGGAGCGAAGTCATCTTGGAGTTGCGCGGGTCGATCCAGTAGCCGAGGAAGTCATCGATGAACTCCTGCGTCAAGTTGCGCGCCTCCATATAGGCTTTCATGTTGATATCCTTGACAAGGAATCCCGCCTCGCGGAGCATCGCCTGGATGGTAATGACATCGGGATGCACCATACCCCAAGAGAGCGGCTCGATAGCTACATCGAGCACGTCGCCGCCGGCTTTGGCAACCTCAAGCATCGAAGCCACCGAGAAACCGGGGCCGGTGTGACCGTGGTACTGAATGATAATATCCGGGTGTTTCTCCTTGATAGCAGCAACGATCTTGCCCAACATCGTCGGACGTCCGATACCCGCCATGTCTTTGAGACAGATCTCCTGTGCGCCGCCTTCGATAAGCTGCTCCGCCAGATTGACGTAATACTCCACGGTATGCACGGGCGAGAAGGTGATACACATGGTAGCCTGCGCCGTCATGCCCGCCTCTTTCGCCCATTGGATAGACGGAATGATGTTACGCGGGTCGTTCAGGCCGCAGAAGATACGGGTGATATCCGTTCCCTGGGCATGCTTCACTTTGTACATCAGTTTGCGCACATCGGCAGGGACAGGGTTCATACGGAGGGCGTTGAGTCCTCGGTCGAGCATATGGGTCTTGATACCCGCCTCGCGGAAAGGCTTGGTGAAGGTGCGGACGGCTTGGTTAGGGTTCTCGCCGTAGAGAAGGTTGACTTGCTCGGAGGCACCGCCGTTGGTCTCCACACGGTCGAAACAGCCCATATCAATGATGACGGGTGCCACGCGTGCCAACTGGCCTTTGCGGGGAACATACTTGCCGCTCGATTGCCACATATCGCGGTACACGAGCGAGAATTGGATTTCCTTTTTCATTCTATATCAATATTTTTAGCTTCTTCGAATTTGGCTTTCATAGTAGGGTTGTTGTAGGTCAGGCGTTTGATAGTGACCTCCTGCAGTTTCTTGTCCGCCTGATTGAGGTTGTCGCCGGATTTGACGAGGTTTTCACGCACCTTGGTGAGGTGAGCTATTGTTTTGTCGATCTCGTCGATAGCGTCTGCGAAACGGTCGTTGGCAAGCCTCACATTGCGCGTGAAGCCTTCCTTGAATGCAGTCAGTTTCTCCTCGAAATTGGTAACGTCCACCTGCTGCGCTTTGACGAGCGCCAGTTCGCGTTTGGCGTCAAGGCTCTTGCGGCTAGTTTGGCACAGGAGCGTGATAATCGGCACGAAGAACTGCGGACGGATGACATACATCTTGTCGAACTTATGGCTCATATCCACTATTCCGCCGTTGTACAATTCGCTATCCGGCTCCAGCAACGAAACGAGCACGGCGTACTCGCAGTTCTTTTTGCGGCGGTCGTCGTCCAGCTTCTTGAGGAAATCTTCGTTCTTGTGCTTGGTGGCTGTCTCGTCGTTCTCGTTTTTCATCTCAAACATGATAGAGACATACTCCACTCCGTCCTCCGAGCTATCACGGAAGACGAAATCGCCTTTGGTGCCTTCGACAACCTCGTTGTCCTTCTCAAAATAAGCATTGGGGAAAAGCGGCCGGATACGTGCGAACTCGGTAGCGCAATGCTGCTCCAGCGTTTCGCCCACCATTTTGGTGGAGAGCCGCAGTTTCATGTCCTTGTAATAGGCTATTTGCTCCTGAGCGGCTTTGAGTTGCTGCTCCGACTGAGTACGCAGCGTAGCCAACTCCTGCTCTTTTCTCATGTACGCCTCGGTAGCCTGCTGGCGAACCTGGGCTACAGCCAGTTGTTTCTGCTGCTCGGCTTGCTGAAGTTGGGCTTGGGCTGTTTGCAAGAGCTGCTGCTGTTGCGCCAGCTGACCGGCAAACTGCTGCTCACGACGGGCTGCATCAGCCTGCTGACGCGCTTCGGAAGCCTGCCGCTCTGCCTGCAGACGTGCGGCTTGCGCCTGCTCCATCTCATGCAGACGGCGCGCCAGCTCGGTCTCAAACTCGGAGTTCTTCACTTGGCTCAGCAACAACGCGTAGTCCGCCTCATCCACGGTAAACGTACTTCCGCATTTAGGACATTTCAATTCTTTCATAGCAGTGCATCAGAAATCGGCTACAAAGGTACGAAAAAAAAATGACATATGCAAATGCATATGCCGTTTTTCTTCGATTTTACCGTTTGTCAGGGTGCAAAGGCGTGTGATGAGCGAATTTCCAGCGTTTGTTTTCTATGTTCATTTGGTTGCGGGTATGCGGCGAGCAGAAGGTCTCCGTGAAACGCTCCCAGATATAATTGACAGCCAGCGAAGAAGGGTGTACGAGGTCATCCGCATAGAACCGATAATCGCGCAATTCGTCCAGCAGTATTTCGTAGGAGGGGAAATACAGCCGATTTACCATTTGGTCATTTATCGGTTCATTGGGGCATTTGACCAATTCTTCCACCGCCATGAGGAGTGTAGCTTTGGAGAGTTGGTTCTCATGCAGCCCGTCCTTGACATGACGGATAGGCGAGACAGTAAAGATCCAGTGCTTGTCCGGATAAGCAGCAACAACAGGCTGCCATGCCGTCACGATCTCGTCCACCGACAAACGACGGCGTGTGAAATAGTTGGCCGGCATTTTATGGCAGTTGCCTACAACCGTTCCGCCCATCTCATACACCCACGCCGTTCCGAAAGTGACGATTATCACCGTAGCCTCACGGATAGCCGTTTGCATGGTTTGCAGCGACCGAGCCACCGCCTCACGCGTCCCGCTCTCCGTAGGACGGGAGAAAGAGCCGTGGTGCGCCATCGAGTGAAACAAACCGTCGTAAGCCAGCAACTCCGGCACTTCGGTCATCTGCATCGCCTGCGCGATAGAAAGCGGATTATAGAGTGTGCCGAAAGGGTTGCACGTGACAGGCATGTTGTGCTCCTCCATCTTACGGCCTATCTCGTCGGAGAAACAGGAGCCCAGCAGCAAAATCCGGTCGTTATAACCGATTTGCCAGGGCGAAGAGGGAATATCTACCGATGTGTGCAGTTTCATTATTCTCCTTATTCAAAATGCATTACTTTGGCTGGACTGATTCGGGTAATGATCACCGACGGCAGCAGCAACACCAGCATCGAGACAGCCACCGTGAGCACATTCAGCAGGATGATCCATCCCCAAGCGAAAGAAACCGGCACGTAGCTCACATAATAGGTTGCCGCCTCCAGCGGAATCAGGCGGGTGAAATACTGGAGCGCCACCAGAGCAAGAGCTATGATATTGCCCCACACTAATCCCTTACAAACCAGCATCATAGCCTGCGTGAGGAAGATGCGCTGCACAAACCTATTGTCGGCTCCGAGCGCCTTGAGCACACCGATCAGCTGAATGCCGTCCAGGATAAGAATTATCAGTCCGGACACCATATTAAAGCCAGACACCAGCAGCATGAGAATGATGATTACAACCACATTCATATCCAGCAAATCCAGCCATGCAAAGACCGCAGGGTTTTGCTCCTGAAGCGTCTGGACGTAATAGGCATGGCAGCCGTCCTCGTCGAAATGGTTGACCGTGGCAAAATAGATCCGGTCCGCCGTCTCATTGAGGCATGCGATATCATCCACCTCTATCTCCACGCCGGAACATGTATGCTCGTCCCACCCCTGCAGACGCGAGGCTGCCACGAGCGGCGTGAGCACAAAGAGATCGTCAAACTGGCCAAAGCCCGTTTCGTACAAACCGCAGATGAGGAAACGCCTTGCACGGACATCCGTTTCGTCCACAAAATAGGCATTTACGGCATCGCCTGTGTGCAAACCGAGCGACCGGGCAACAGGCAGCGAGACAAGCACCTCCTGAGGCGTTTGCGGCAACGCTCCTTCGCGCAGATTGCCGGCGAAGAAATCCCAGTGGTCGGTTCCCTTGAGCACCATACCATGAAACGCGCTATCCGTCTTGAGCATGCCCGGTTTGGTAATGAACGGAGCCGCTTTGGCTACATGCGGATAGCTGCCGAGCACAGCCAGCAGCGAATCGGAGACCTCTATAGGTTGGAGGTCGTAGGTATTGTTGTTGTCAAACGAAACGACCTGTATATGTGCGCCGAAGCCAGCCACCTGGCGGGTGATTGTTTCCTTGAATCCCACCACCACACAAATGGTAATGACCATCACCAGCACACCGATGATCATCCCAGCCAACGCCACTCGCACGGCAGGGCGCGATTGCCGCGACGCGCCTTCCTGTCCGGACGAAAAATAAAGTCGCGTGGCTAATTGTATTTCGGGAAGAAGTGGCATGATTTTTGTAGTATTCCAGTTAACTAGTCAACTAGTCGATTAGTCTCTCGCTTTAACATGATTAAACGTCTATTCTTTTTTCTTTTCGCAGCCGCGTTGAGCGGTATAATGGCGGCGCAGGAGCCGTCCCAGCGTCCGCAGCGCACTCCCGAGGAAGAGGCTCGCAAGCAGACCGAGCGGTTGGTGCGCGAACTGAACATTCAGGATTCCGTGCGTATAGACACTATTTACAATATGCATCTCAAGTATGCGCGTACGCGTCAAAACGGTCTCACGCGTCAGGAGAACATGAACCGCATGAACGCTATCTATGCCGAACTCCAGCAACTGCTGACGCCGGAGGAGTTGGAGCAGTTTATGAACCACCCTGCTGAGCAGCCGCGCCGTCCGAGGGGTGCCAGCGTGGTAACATCAGGCGCGCCAACGCCCAATAGACAAGCACCGCAAACAGAGCGCCAATAAGCAAACCGCAAAGTATATCCAGCGGATAGTGCACACCGAGATACATACGGCTATAGCAGTTCAACGCCACCCAGGTCATCAGGCCCGCGGTGGCATATTTGTTTTTATAGAGCAGGCTGAAAAGCAGGCCGCAGGCCATCGTGTTCGCCGCATGGCTGCTGCAAAAACCATATAAACCGCCCGTGTAGCCGCGTACCAGATGAACCTGATCCATGATAGCCGGTTCATGCGTCGGACGGAGGCGGCAGACCAGGGGTTTGATGATGCCGCTGGTGGTGTAATCCGCCAAACCGACGGCTACCGCAAAGCCCGCTAATATCAGCAGCACCGTTTTCCAGTTGCGGTATTTATAGATGATGAGTCCTACCAAAAGCGCATAGAGCGGAATCCAAGTTGCGGATTTGCTGATATACCACATGATCATATCCAGCCACTCGGTGTAATGGCCGTTGATCCAGAGGAGTATATTGCTATCAGCATTCAGCATTCAGTTAGCCGATTTATTCGTTCACAAGTACCGCGGTATGGCAGGCTACGATAGCAGCTGTTTCTGTGCGGAGGCGGCTGTTGCCGAGCGATACAGGCCGGAAACCGAGCGAGAGTGCGTCGGCAACCTCTTTCTCACTAAAGTCGCCTTCTGGACCGATGAGCACCAAGACATCCTTGCCGCGTTCTATTTCGTTTTTGAGTTCGCGCTTGTCTTCTTTGTAACAATGCGCGATAAAGAGTTGCCCATCGGTAGTTTGTGCCTTGCTGCTTTGTGCTTTAATAAACTCGTCGTACGGTGTCAGTTCGTTCAGCGTAGGCAGATAGGCTCGGAGGCTTTGTTTGGCGGCAGAGAGGATGATTTTCTCCAGACGGTCGGTGCGCAGCTGCTTGCGCTCCGAGAAACGGCAAAGGAGCAGGGTGATCTCATCCACACCTATCTCCGTACATTTCTCCACAAGCCACTCCACCCGCTCGATGTTCTTGGTGGGCGCAACGGCTATGTGCAGATGAAAATCATGGAGGGGTTGCTGTTTCTCCTGCGCGATAATCTCAAAATCGCAGTGCTTGGGATGGGGGTTGGTGATCCGCGCCGTATAGGTAGTGCCGCTGCCGTCGGTGATAAGAATCTCGTCTCCTGTGGTGTAGCGCAGCACCCTCACGCAATGCCCGCTCTCCTCCTCGGAGAGGCAATGCTTGGTCTCTATGTCCGGACAATAGAATAAATACATAGTTCATTATGGTGCGCCTTACGTCATTCTTTCGTCATTCTTATGTTATGCTTATGTTATGCTTATGTTATGCGTTTGGATTGTTAGAGTTCGGATTCTTTGAGTCGTTCGGCGTTTTCGGCTACTTGGAGAGCATCAATCACACCTTGGATGTCGCCGTCCATGAAGGCGGCGAGGTTATAGACGGTGTAGCCGATACGATGGTCGGTGATGCGGCCCTGCGGATAATTGTAGGTGCGTATCTTGGCGGAGCGGTCGCCCGTAGAGACCATCGTCTTGCGCCGCGCGGCGATGTCGTCGATGTATTTCTGGTGCTCCTTATCATATATTTGCGTGCGCAGGCGCGAGAGGGCACGCTCTTTGTTCTTTGGCTGGTCGCGTGTCTCGGTACACTCGATAAGAATCTCCTGCACTTCGCCGGTATTGGGATTGCGCCAGTTGTAGCGCAGCCGCACGCCGGATTCCACTTTGTTGACGTTCTGTCCTCCTGCTCCGCCCGAGCGGAAGGTCTCCCATTTGATCTCGCCTTCGTTGATATGCACCTCGAACTCATCCGCCTCGGGCAGTACGGCAACCGTAGCCGCCGATGTATGGACGCGCCCTTGCGTCTCGGTCACCGGCACGCGCTGCACGCGGTGGACGCCGGATTCGTATTTGAGCGTGCCATAGACGTTGGTGCCCGTGACGTTGAAAATAATCTCTTTGTATCCTCCGGAAGCGCCTTCGGTGAAAGAAGAAACGGTGTATTTGAAGCCCTTGATTTCGAAATACTTGGTGTACATGCGGAAGAGGTCTCCGGCAAAGATAGCCGCCTCGTCACCTCCCGTGCCGCCGCGTATCTCCATGACGACGTTCTTGCCGTCCTCGGGATCCTGCGGCAGAAGCTGGAGTTTGAGTTCCTCCTCCAGTTTGGGAATCTGCGGTTCCAGTTCGTCTATCTCCGCTTTCGCCATTTCCTTGAGGTCAGCGTCAGACTCATTGAAGAAGAGGTCCTTGGCATCTTTGAGGTCGGTAACGGCTTTCTTGTAGCGATGCGCCACCTCCAGCACCCTCTCCAGGTCATGGTACTCGCGGTTGAGGCGCACATAGCGCGCCTGGTCGGCGATGACCGCAGGGTCCGTGATAAGCAGTGAGACTTCGTGGAACTTAGCCTCCAGGCCGTCTATTTTATCGAGAATATCCATTGTTACCGTCTCTTGCCGCACATTTGTTGCACTTTCTTCATCATCTTGGCGGTCTGGTCGAACTGCTTGAGGAAGCGGTTGAGATCAACGATGGTGACGCCGGCTCCCTTGGCGATACGGTTCTTGCGGCTGCCGTTGAGCAGTGAGGGGTTGGAGCGCTCGGCAGGGGTCATGGAGTTGATCATCGCCTCGATGGGTTTGAACGCGTCGTCGCTGACCTCCACGCCCTTGAGCGCTTTGTCCATGCCCGGAATCATGCCCATCAGATCCTTCATCGAACCCATCTTCTTGATTTGGTTGAGCTGGCCGATGAAATCATTGAAGTCGAACTGGTTCTTGGCAATCTTTTTGCTGATACGGCGTGCCTCGGCTTCGTCATACTGCTCCTGCGCACGCTCGACGAGGCTGACGACGTCACCCATTCCGAGAATACGATCCGCCATACGCGAGGGGTGGAACACATCGAGCGCCTCCATCTTCTCGCCCGTACCGATGAACTTGATCGGTTTGTTGACCACCGAGCGGATTGAGAGGGCCGCACCGCCTCGTGCGTCGCCGTCCAGTTTGGTCAGAACCACGCCGTCAAAATCCAGACGGTCGTTGAACTCCTTGGCGGTATTGACGGCGTCCTGACCCGTCATTGCGTCCACCACGAAGAGGGTCTCAGAGGGCTGGATAGCAGATTTGATAGCGGCAATCTCCACCATCATCTGTTCGTCCACCGCAAGACGTCCGGCCGTATCGACAATAACCACGTCATAGCCAAACCGCTTCGCCTCAGCGATAGCGTCCTGCGCTTTCTTGACAGGATTCGATTCGCCCTCTCCGGTATAGACTTTGGCATTGATCTGCTCACCCAGCACACGCAACTGCTCGATAGCCGCCGGACGATAAACATCGCACGCCACCAGCATGACGCGTTTGTTCTTCTTGGTCTGCAGCCAGTTGGCGAGTTTGGAGGCAAACGTAGTTTTACCGCTACCCTGCAAACCCGCCATGAGGATGACGGCAGGCGCGCCCTTGAGGTTGAGTTCCTGCGCCTCGCCTCCCATCAACGCAGCCAGTTCGTCGTGGGTGATTTTGACCATCAACTGCCCCGGACGGACAGAGGTCATCACGTTCTGACCAAGGGCTTTTTCCTTCACTTGGTCAGTAAACTGCTTGGCGGTCTTGTAGTTGACATCCGCCTCCAGCAATGCTTTGCGGATATCCTTGACGGTCTCCGCAATATTGATTTCGGTGATACGACCCTCACCTTTGAGAATCTTGAAACTTCGTTCTAATCGTTCGCTTAAGTTGTCAAACATAAAGACATTTACAATTTGGTCATTTACAATTTAGTCATTGAGGGTGCAAAGTTACACTTTTTTTTGCACATATGCAAATTATTTTGTACCTTTGCAGCAATTTTGTGGAAAATGAAAATTAAAACAATCCTCCTTGCCGGCTTGCTTTCGGTTTTCAGCCTTCAGCATTCAGCCTTCGGTATGCCTCACTATGAGTTGGCGTACCGCCTGAGCGGCACAGGGGGCATGATGATCAAGGATGACAAGGTAGATCAATGGATCGGCCGGCCCGTGCTGGGCGGTGAGTTTGCCGTGGAGTTTCTGCCCACCGGCCGCTGGCACTGCCTGCAGGAATGGAACAACGCCTCTATCGGCGTGGGCGCGAGTTACCTCAATCTGGGCAACGACAAGGTGCTGGGTTCGGCAGTTACAGCGTCCGGCTATATCAATATGCCATTCTACAACGGCAAGCATTTCCGCATCGGAGCCCGCCCGACGGTAGGTCTGGCCGCGGTGACGAAGACCTACGCCAACACCCTTCCCGACGGGTATCAGCTCTACGAAGCGGCACGGGGCGCAGACGGCAAATTGCTCGGCAACTGGTCAATCGGTTCCATCCTGAATGCCTATCTGGCATTGCAGTTATACATGGATTTTCCTGTCAAGGATGGTTGGGAGATCACCCTGAACGGCGGCTGGCATCATATCAGCAACGGCTCAGTAATGCACCCGAACGGAGGCTACAACATGGCAATGGCGGCTGTGGGAGTAAGATACCAGCCTAATGTACGAAGGGACGATGTACAAAGTACGAAGCCGGACGTGCCGCGCAAGTTATACGACGGAGTGGAGAAACCGTGGGCGGTGGAAATCAGCGCCACAGGAGCCGTAAGGCAGAATTATTACCGCGACAACTATCCCAAGATGCAGTTTTTCGGAGCAGCCAGCGTCAAAATAGCGGCATACTGGGTGCCTGTCAGTATTTTCCGGATCGGCTTAGGCGCAGACGCCTTCTACGACGGCTACTACGCCAGCGTGAGCAATAGCATTTCGGGCGCTAAAGAGGCCTACCCCGATGCTCCGGTAACCTATTTCGGCAAAACATATCTGAAGGAAAGTAATCCAACGAACTGTTTCCGCGCAGGTATCAGCCTGCAGCCGGAGTTTATTATCGGTAAACTGACTGCCGGTATTCATGTAGGGTTCTACGTTTTCGACCCTGTCAAGAATCTGGAACCGTTCGCCGAAGCCCAGGCAGCCGACCAAGCAGGCACACCGCTCAACCGCGGCGTGTTCTACAGTTACGATTTCACGAAAGCCAGCAATTATCAGGACGGCTGGTGCTACATGCAGTTTGTGATAAAATACCACGTGCTGGACCATCTGTTTGTCCAGCTGGGCCTGAAGACCCACGGCGTCCGCGCCGAGTTTATCGACGCGGGAATCGGAGTGGCTTTTTAGTTGTATATTTAAAATATTAGTAGTATCTTTGCACTCGATTTACATCTAAGGAATGGATTAAGGCCGATTTTTATGTGGTGCCAGACACCGTCATAAACGTTTTGTCCCCATTTCTTATACATCTAAAAACTGGATAGT
>JAFVDD010000034.1 GCA_017478725.1 Paludibacteraceae bacterium | reverse complement strand
GGGATGTCTCTCACCGATAACTCTCCTCTGCGAGACCTTCTCGATAAAACTAATTTACAAAATGTCAAAGATCAAAATGACCACAATGGGCAATTATTAATAAATTTTTAAACGTCCCAAATTTTTATGGGACACTAGTGAAGTTTGATATATATTCAACTTCTTCATAAGACGCATACTTTGGCATTCTAATACGAAATGTTTCTCCTAATTCACTTATAAATCCGCTTGGAGATTTCAAATATGGTATTTTGCCCGTATAACAATGTTCAATAATATATCCGCCACTTATATCTTCAGGATTTTCATCCAATATAACTCCTCTACGTTTGGCATTGGGGTCTTCGCTATTGTCAGGAAAATGTTGATAACTACTTTGATTACGAACGTTTATTTTTTTATTAGCCTTGCTAAGATTCGTAATGGATAATGTTTGCGGAGTAGCATTAACTTTATTAGTTAATTGATATATTCCTTTGTATGTACCATTAGTATATAAATGAACGTGCGTGTATCCTGGCGCATGTAACCCTAATGACCAAGCTAACTCAAAAGCAAATGGATTGCTCAAATATTGTCGGCCATCTAAACCGTTAGCAAGTAAATTGAAAGAATTATCTTTCTCACAGTTTATTACTTTGATATTTATCGGGAATTTTATACTATACGATTTCTTATTTGCGTAGTTAGGGTGAAAGAATGTACTATTACCTCGGGTCTTAATTTTAATATCACCTTCATATATTGTATCATTCGTTGATGTTATAATGGTAGCTTCCGCATAAGTATTGACTCTCTGGGAAGAGTGAATACTATCCAACATGTCTGCTTCTATTGAAATATAGAAAGAAGGCAGAGCAGAAGCCAATTTTTCTTGCTCCAAACGCGTTTCATCTTTTTGATTATTGCATCCACAAAAAATGACTAATGAGGAAATTAAAAATGCTATCTTTCGCATGATTATAGTAATTATGCATTGCTATAATCTGCGACGAGTTAATGAAAAAAAAGCGAGTACATCTACTCACGCTCATGGGAAATCTGGAACAAAACCCATTCATAGTTATAGATATACTCACACAGGATATTATCCTGCTACTATAACTATGAACGGAAAAAGCCATCTTTTTCCACAAGCGGTTATTCATTATCCCGAAGAAATCGGTTTTCCAGACTTTTTTCTTGAGCGTGAATAATAGCTAATGCTTGTTTATAATATATATATCGCGCAACGCTTTGCGCTATTTTATTCGATTTCGCATGCAAAATTACAAAAAAAATTTTATATACACAAACATATGAGAACTTTTTTTCCTTTTGAACAAAAAAAACCGCATTGCGCGGCTTCTATAACGGAATTTTACTGTCAATATAACCTCTCTGCGAAGTGGAGAGTGGTGTCGGGGGCATTGTTCAGGATATTGATTACATCCTCCAGCATTTCCTCGGGATGAACCACTCCACGCTCCCAGAAATTGTTGGCTCCGCCCGCTTTGCGCTGCTTGCGCCAGTTATAGATGCGGCCTGATTGATAGGCTTTGAACCACGTGTGCTTCTCATCCATCTCCGCCAGTTCCGCAAGGCTGTTTCCCCCTGCTCCTACCCACACATCCGCATCGTGAAAATAGTGAATCGTTTCCTCGATGGTCAATGGAATGGAAGTAGCACGCTCATCTTCGTAGAAAGGATATTCGGCTCCGGCATCCTTGAAGAGGTACGCCAGATAATTCTTGCCGGAAGGAACGTACCATGTACCACGGAAATTGTTGCCGGACATGATAGAGCGCGGAGCGCTCTGACCGGCTTCGCCTGTGAGACCGCTTTGCTGTGAGACCGCTTCGCTGTGAGACCACTCGCTGACGCTCGCTGTAAGATTTTTATAGCGGGTTTCTATCTCATTGAAGACGGAGTCGGCTTGGGGGAGTTTGCCGACCAAGGCACCGATGGCGCGAATCCATTCGGCACGCGCGAGTGGCGAGCCTTCCTGCCACTCGTTGATGTAAATAATAGGCACACCGAGTTTCTCCAGCCGCGCTGCCTCCAGATTATCATACTGGCCGTAATTGACCGCCAGCAAGGCGTCCAAGCCGGCTTGCAGTACCCGCTCGGCAGATGGTTTCATGGAATCGCCCAAGTCAATCTCATCGCCTTTGACAGGCGTATAGATCAGCTCGGGATTACACACCGCCGCCAGATGGTCGATAGCATCGAGCGCGTAGAGAAAACCAACCTGCACGGTGCTCATCGTACCAAGGCGTTGGAGCGGCTCTTTTATCTCCATGCGCTGGTAAGGTTTGAAGACCTCCACTATAACGGACGAATCCGTCTCGGTCAGCTGAAAACCAACGGCGTACTTGTTTCCTTCCGGGACAACACTACCCTGCTCCGCAGGCTGCTTGGCGCAGCCCACGAAGAGGATGAGTGTCAGAATGATTATTCCGTATTGTTTCATAAGCGTGTGCTCATACTACGGGTTGCCTTATGTTATGCTTATGTTATGCTTATGTTATGCTTAACATAAGAAACAGGTGCAGATTTACTTCTTTGCGCCGAGGTTGTCAAATGCGAAGTATGCCGGAGTGGTCATTCCATACGCATTCTTTTTCGAACTAGTAAGCGCGAATTTGATTTCATCTACTTGACCAAGAGCAGTAAGGTCAACATAGGTCCAATCCTTGATATACTCTGTGCCTTTCGCCAAATCCACCTCTACGTTTTGGCTTGCAGCTACGCCTTTGAGCGAACCGGTGATGGTGAGTGTAAAGAAGTCGTTCTCGCCAAACGGAGCGCCTTCGTCATCCGACATGCCGTCACCTTTCAAGATAGCTTCAACTACCCAAGGTGTGTTGCAAACATAGAATCCCGGTACAACAGCTGCCTCTTTAAGCGTCACTTTGTCATCTCCGGCATAGGAACCTGTCCATACAACAAAGTTTTTTCCTTCGTAAGCGCCTCCCTTAGCCGACTTATCGCTGTCCGCATAGGCATCATAGGTATTGCTTGTCTTGTTGCTGACAATATTACCGAAATAATACACGCCATACTCTGCGCCGTAGTCCTGCACGTCCTGTTGGAAAGTAAAATCTCCACTCTCGAAAGTGCCTGTAGCGGAAAGATGGTACACGCTCTCCTCAGCCAACTCGATGTTTTCAAACGTTGCTACTGCAAGAGTCTTTTCCGGCTCATTTTGGTTACAAGCTGCAAAGGTCAGTGCCAGAGCTGCAACGAAAAGAAATGATTTTTTCTCTGCCACAAGGGCGCGATTAATTTCAATGAAATTTTTCATTTTGTTTGTTGATTAAAATTGTTAATAAATAGTTGTTAATTATTGATTAGATGCAGATCGATAGCACCGGTTATCTCAGTGCTCAATTCGCCTGTGATTTCATTGTGCTCGTCAACCGCAGTGTAGATACGGATGAAATCTACGCATGGCAGTGAAATAGAATTGCCATCCGCATCTACAGCCCACGATATATCAAAACTTGTTCCTTGCTTGTCCGCGTTCGGCTTGTTGTCCGCATAGCCGTAGTCCAAAATCCGCTGCACGTTCTGACCGCTGATATTCTCGGTGAGCGGCGCTAACAACGAGCCTGTAAAAGTGATACTTTCTTCTTCTATCCATTGCGGGTAATAAGGCTGCTGATGGAAGGGATTGCGGATGGTATCGCTTTGTCGCGTATAGGTTTTTGTGATATGATGCTGCGTCGTGGGATTGTCATACTCGGAGCCCTTCAGTTCGTACCATATGTCGTCCGGTTTGCCGTTGTTGTTCTCATCGCGGCTGACGAGCACAATGCCCGGTTCGGAACTGCCGTACGCCTCGTTGCCGGACATGAGAAAGGCGTTACCGAGGATTTGAATATCATAGCCATCGTTGTTCTGCACCGCATGATCAAAACCGAAGGTGACGTAGCCTCCCCATCCGCCCAAACAGATCATGCCTCCGGCGTTATTGGCGATGGCTTGTTCGCATTTGCGGCACATAGCCTCGGCGTCATCGCCCTCTTCGTATTTGGGCAGGACGTTCACAAACTGTCCCACAGCCGGCTTGTATTCATACACGCGCGATATATAAGGAGAATAAGCCGCAGTGTCTTTTCGGGCGGTGTCCGGATAAAGACTATACACTCCGCTCACTCGGCACAAATGGCCGGGAATATCGCCTGTCAGGGCGGACCAATGCTCTTTGCCGTCGTAGCCATAGCAATGCAGCACGCCGGAAGAAACGTAGTTCTTGGCGTCCGTGATATACAAGGCATCGTTCGTTGCCAAGAGACCGTAAGGATGTTCATAGGCGCTTATGTCAACCGGCTGATGCAATTCCTCAAAGTCAATCGTAGAAACAGCATGCAGCTTATGCTGCTCATTATCAATGACATATGCCGTTGAGCCCCACATAGCTATATTGGCGCAAGGAATAGCGAGCCGGTGTATCTCCTTTTGCGGGTCAAGAATAACGATGCAGGGCTGAACAGCGCCATAGTTGCCCTGACAGCACACCCAGAGATGCTTTTGGTCATCCGTCCGAACGCGTGTGGGATTGAGTCCGACGGTTATTTTGCCGAGTTCGGTCATAGACGCCAGGTCGATCACCGAAAGCGTGGAGTCGTAGCGGTTAGTGAGGTAGCCGCCGGAGTTCGCCACATAGAGTTTGTCGTCGATGATGCAGAGTTCGTCCGGCTGATGGCCAACCTTGACTTCGCGTGTGATCTCCAGCGTAGCCGTGTCCACCTCAAACACCGAGCCTAACAGTTCAGGCGTAGCCACTGACCCCACATAAGCGCTGACGTACATCTTGTCGCCACGGAACGCCATGTAGCGGCAGTTGGGAATCTCCACTTGGCCTATATGCCGTGCCTGCAGGTCCATCACCTCCACTTTGTGCGAGCAGTTGATGACCGCATACAGACGGTTGCCGTACTGCTGCAGATCGTTGCCCACATCGCCCAGCTCCTTCATCTGGCGCGGATTTTGCGAACCATACCAGTTTGCATAATACTCGCCTGTATGCAGGTTGATGTAGTCCAAACGCGCTTTGTTAGAGCCCATATTCCCCTCGCAAAGGACGAACAATCCGCCCTCCCGCACCTCGTCCGTCACATGCGTGCCGATAGTGGGATAAACCACCTCATCGCCGCGGCAGGAGAGCAAGAATACAGAATACAGAATACAGAATACAGAGATTAATATCTTAGCGCGAGTGTGCATCGTACGTTTTGTTTTGGCATCGGGTAGTTTTGGATTACTTCGTAATCCTGCCCGAGCATGTTGTTCAATTCAATATTGGCTTTGATCCAAACGGGCTGTTTGGCGGTGCTGATCCCCCACTCTCCGTACACGTTGATATCGTGGGTGTACCACGGCTGCACGTAGTTGTATATAGTGTTCTCCTGCTGGCTGTAACGCTCGCCTACGTAGATAAACGAGTAGTTCAGGCCGTAATGGTCGCCTCGGCGGCTTTGCCAATCAAGTCCGACGACGACGCTGCCGCTGTGACGCGGGATATAAGGTATTTGGTGGCGATAATAGGTATCATTCGGATTGGTGACATCTATCGCTGTCTGGTAGGTATAATTGAGGCGTGTGCGGAGCACAAAGCGCAAGGGCAGATGGAGCGACACATCGGCTTTGGCGTCCACACCGTTGATCTTCACTTCGCCCAGATTGAGCATCGTCCAGCGGAACTGCTGACCCTTGGGATAAGCGATGATTTTGTCCGTCACGCGGTTGTAGTAATAGGAGACGCTTGCCTGAATACTGAAAGCTGACTGCTGAATTCTATAATCCAGTTCCACGGAGTGTTGGCGCGCCAACTCCGGACGGAGATCGGCATTACCCAGATCGGTGTAATAGAGGTCGTTGAAGGTAGGAAAACGGTAACTCTGTTTGTAGAACGCATTGATACTGAGGTCTTTTAATGACGAATGGTGCATGGCGAACGGACGAACGGAAAAGAACACTCCTGGAGTCACACGCGGTGTGTGTTGATCTACCGCGGTCATCAGCACCGAAGCCTGCAGGCGCAGGTACTCCTTGATATTGAACGCCGTAGCCGCCGAGAGCCAGTGTGAATGCCTCTGGAAAGACTCGGCTCCGTCGTCCAGCAGCAGGTTCAGCCGGTTCAGCGTGTTATACTGGTAATCATACGCCAAGGCGGCATCCCACCATTGGAAGATCTGCACTTTGTTGGCCAGCGAGACATACACCTCCTGTTGCAGGTATTGATTATTGCTCGGCAGCAGGCGTTCGTCGTAGTTCCAGTAATGAGTAAAATCGTTGGCATATTTGGCCAGAAGGCGTGTGCTCCAGCGGCCGAACCACTCGTCCTGCCACTGTGCCTGGACAAAAGTGTTGCGGTCCTGAAGCCGCTCACCGTTGCGCCAGACATTGTTGACAATCGCCCCGGGAATACCGCGGTTGCTCCAATAATTATAAGCATGTATACGCCAAAAACCCGTTGTGCGGTAGTAATGATGCAGCCCGAGTTCGGCGCGTACGGCATTGATGTCGCCGTTCTGGCGCACTGCCGTGGTGTCGTAAGCCGTTTCGCCGGAGGGCAGAACACGACGGTAGCGGAAGGGGTATCTGCCGTTGGAATAGACATACTCGGCGTCCATGGTCAGCGAGAGCCGGTCGGTCAGCCGCACATCGGCTCCTATGTTAGGGTTGGCCAGCGCAAAACTGCCGAACCGCATCTGTCCGTGCACATGCACTTTCTCGCCCTCGCGGAAATAAGGTTTACGGGTAGCCAGATACACGTTTCCCGCCGCGCCGAACTCGCGTGCCGACTGGAAGATATCGGATTTCTGACCGTTGTAGAGCTGTATCTCCTCCATGTTGTCGAGCGAGAAGCGTCCCAAATCGACTTGTCCGTTCTGAGCGTTGCCCAGTTGCACGCCGTTGTAATAGACAGCCGTGTGCTGGCTGCCCATCGAGCGGACGTTGATCGTCTTGATGCCTCCCACTCCGCCGTAGTCCTTCAGCTGTACGCCGGAGAAATAACGCAGCGCGTCCGCCACCGAAAGAGCGTTCATCCGCTGCAACTCGGCGCCTTTGAGCGTTTGCGGCACTATCACATCTTTGGTCAGCGCACGCGCTGTCACTTCCACCTCGTCCAGATGGAAATCCAGCGAGTCCAACCCTGTCTGCGCAGCCGCACACAAGGAACACACGCTCAGCGTGATAAATACTATGAGAATCAGTCTTTTGGCCATTGGTCGTCCCTACTCCGCGAGGACTAACAATCTGTAGGCATTGGCAGGTCTTCTGACTTCTCGCACTCTTACCGCCTTCCCGTTCATTCGGACAGTGGCTTTCGGTAAGATCTCTTTTTTCGGCGCAATCGTCTTGCCGAACGCGAGTTACAGCAGCGGGTCTGCCCGGGATTTGCACCCGGTTCCCTCTTAGCTCAAGGAGTGGAAAAACTCCTCCAGCACCAAATGCGCTACAAAATTACTACAAATTTTGCACATACACAAGACTTAAGACAGAAAAAATTACTAAAAATGCACATTAATCTTGCATATATGGCATAAAAATAGTAATTTTGCACAGATATTTATTCACCTGCAATCTCTCTGTTATGAAAAAGACCACCAAAATCGCGTTGATTGTTGTATGCTCGTTGGCAGCCATCGTAGCCGTCGGTATAATGAGCGTTGACATATGGGCTTCGCGTTTGACCGGCAGTGCCATCCGTAAAACCCTTGCCGGCGACACGACCGGCACCACCTATATGAGTATAGGCAAAGTGCACGTATTGCTCATGAGCGGCTGTGTCGGTATTGAGGATATCTACCTCAGTTCCGACACCTCGGTAATCGCGCTCAACGGCAACTCGCTGCAAGCCTGCGCACCTGACAACAAGAAACCAGGCATGGGCGTTTATATTCCCTATACAGGCGTGGATTTTATACAATATATCCGCTATTTGCGGCACAAGGAATTAGAGATTTTGAATATTACGGTGCATGAGCCGCAGGTGCTGGTTTATATCGACGAGAAACACCCGGAGACTTGTCTGCCGACCGTCCGCACGGGCGACACGCTCAGCCTGGAGGCCGTCAGCCGGAGTCTGAAAAAGGCCGAGCTTGCCAATCTGCACCTGGAGCGTTTGTCGGCGGAGTTGAAAAGCGTGCGCACCCGGTTGCATGTGAAAGCTGACAGTCTTTCCCTGGCGCTGAACGACCTGGCCTTCAACCTGCAGGACACCACCTACGCCTACAACGACTCGGTGTATGCCCTCGCTTTGCGGCATGCCTATGTGCGGCTGCCGGACGGTTCGGCGGAGCTGGACACACGCGGCTTGGAAACCGAAGATGCCGGCGCCCTGCTCTTAGGCAGAACACGTTTCCGCAACCTCACCGACAGCAAGAAAATGGCGGAGAAAGCCAAAGACTACATTACCTGGGTGGATATTACCGTCAACCGCGTGGAGACCTCGCCCTTCAACCCTGTCCGCAAAGCGCTGGCGCAAGACTGGACGCTCGATTCCCTGTATGCGGACGTAGAGACACTGCACGTCATACGCGACCAGCACATAGACCCGCATTGCAAGTTCCCTACGCCACAGGAGTTCTTGATGCAGATTCCCGCCAAGTTCGCCGTCAGGAGTGTGAGGGCGGATGTGAATACCGTCCATATCGATTTCACGCTGGACGCCGTCAACTACGGCCAGATGAACCTGCGCCGGCTAAACGCCGCGCTGACCAATGTGTCCAACAGGCCGAACACACGTTGGACCAACCACGTACGCGGAACGCTCGGAGGAGACAGCCGCCTGGACGCAACCTTTGTGATGCAGATGAACCGGGCTTCCGGTTTTGAGGTCAGTATCGAGGGCACCAACGTGGAATTGGGAGCGCTGAACGGCTTCCTGAAGCCTGTGGTAGGACTGACCTGCGAGAGCCATGTCGATACACTCCGCACACATTATGCCGGCGACCAAACGATGGCGCGGGGCGATTTCCTGATGATGTACCACGGACTGGATGTACGGTTCCATAAGGAACAGACGGTTGTCGTGAAGGAAATCCGCAATTACGGCAGTCTCATCCAAGGCTTTGCCAACAACCTCATTCCCAAAAGCAACCCTACCGCCGTGGATGTAAGACCGCGCAAGTATGCCGTTGAATGGAAACACGACGACTACAAGCCCTACCCGCTTTATGTGGTCGGACCCGTGATCATCGGTACCGTCCAGACCTTCCTGCCCGGACTATACGTCCATAAGCAGATAAGGGACTAATCCTCCTCGTAATAACCTTGCTCGATGCCGTACTGCAGTTCGGCATCTTGTATCAGTTGGACCTGCACGCCCGTGATGGACCTGCCCTCCTCACGGCAACCGGCCAGCACGTAGTTCAGCTGCTCCGTCTCATCCACTTCGCCGTCCAGGTACTCCATCTCGCCGGAGGCCGGGTCCTCGCGCAGCAACCCCTGCTCCTCCAGATAATCATCCATCAGATCCAGCACCAGCAGCACATCGTCCGCCGTCAACGTAGCTTTGTCCTCGGCGGGAATAGCATTGAGAATAAACTCCACCAACTCGCGCTCCTCCGCCTCCATCAGCGAGAGTTCAATCGTATTCTTTTCCATATCTGTGAGATTTTATGCGCAAAGGTACAACTTTTTTTGCACATATGCAAATTACTACGTCAAATAATTGCAGAGAAAGAGGGTTAGAAGAAGTGAATGCCAATAGAAATATAGAGGCGCAAAACATGGCTGACAGCTGACGGCTGACAGTAGAAATTATAAACTATACACACACGCGCGGGCGAGAGATTATAAAAAAGAACTGTCAGCCGTCAGCCTATAATGGCGAAGGCAGGTCTGACCTTCCTCGCGCAAAGATGCGCGAGAAGTGCAAGACGAAAAGCCGGCATGGAATGCCGGGTAATAAACATACGAAAGGGAGGGAAGGTAGATGTCCGTAATGCGAACGAGATGCGAATGAGAAACACCATACAACAAACAGAAAGCTACGTTGATTACACCGATTGAAAGGTTAGTAACGCCGCAAGGCGTATAAACCGCCTAACCGCGAAGCGTATGAAGGCTGATGGCTGACAGCCGATGCAGGTCTGACCTGGCAAAAAAAAGTGTCCTTTCAAGCCTCTTTTTTTGCATATATCAAAAAAAAGTCGTACCTTTGCAGCAAAATTGGAAAATTATGACGGAGTTTGGGAAAAGAACACTCAGCGGCGCCGTGTATGTAGCCGTTGTGGTAGGCAGCATCGTTTGGAAAGTAGATGTCTTCGCCGTTCTGAGCGGCATACTCGCCTTCCTCGCGGTGAGGGAGTTCAACCGGCTGACACATCCTCGCTGTCTCATGGATATCTATAGCGAGTTGGCTGCCACCGCACTGGTGCTGGCAGTCTATTGCCTGGCGGGAAACACCGGCCTGCCTGTCTCGTTGTCCATGGTTGCCCTCTATGCCGTCTTGCTGCTGCTGATGCTCGTTAGCGAACTGTGGGACAAGAATACCAATCCGATTACCGTCTGGGGCAATATACTCATCGGCCAGACGATGATTGCGCTGCCTTTTGCGCTGATGAACGTGCTGGGAAGCCTCAGTCCGTGGCTCCTGCTTGCGGTCTTTGTGCTGATCTGGGTCAACGACAGCGGAGCGTATTGCGTAGGCTCTCTCACCGCCAGACGTAAGGGCGGCAACCATAAGATGTTCCCGCGCGTGAGCCCCAAAAAGAGCTGGGAAGGACTGACCGGCGGCATCGTGCTGGCGATGGCTACGAGTATTCTGCCGGCTCATTTCGGGTGGTTTGATCCCATCACGCAACTCAACGGCTATGTTGCAGGAGCGCTCTTTGCCCTCATCGTCTCTGTGTCCGGCACCCTGGGTGATCTGATGGAGAGCCTCTTCAAACGCTCGCTCGGCGTCAAGGACAGCGGTAAGTTCCTGCCCGGCCACGGCGGCGTCTTAGACCGCTTTGACAGCCTCTTGCTCGCCGTGCCTGCCGTATTGGTATTCCTGTTGATTCTGGCTGCCGTCTGATTGCTGATTGCGGAATGCTGAAAGCCCTCGTCTCCATACTGTCCCGCTTGCCCTTGGGCGTACACTATTGGTTCGCCGATTGGCTGATTTATCCGCTGATGTACCATGTAGTGCGATACCGGCGCAAGGTGGCAGACAAGAATCTGAGAGACTCTTTCCCTGAGAAAAGCAATCAGGAGCGGCGGCAGGTAGCCAGAGATTTCTATCATCAGCTGAGCGACACCATCGTAGAGAATATCTATGGTTACCGCTGTTCGGACGAAGAGATGCGCGAGCGTGTCGTGTTTGCTCCGATGGACGAGGTGAACCGGCTGATAGATGCCGCCGGAGGTGGAATATTCATGCTGGCGCATATGGGTAATTGGGAGTGGCTTGCCAGCGTACAACAATGGGTGAGCCCCGGTGTAAAAGAGCTGAATGTGTATCGAAAGCAAAAGAATGCCTCGATGGACGCACTGATGCTGGACATCCGGAGCAGACGCGGAGGCGAGTGCGTGGAGAAACAGCGTATATTGCGCGAAATGGTACGCTGCCGAGCCAACAAACAGCCAGTGACAATCGGACTAATCAGCGATCAGAAACCCCGCCCCGAAGTAACGCGCACATGGGTGGAGTTTCTCCACCAAGAGACAGGCTTCCTGGACGGCGGAGAAATGCTGAGCAGGAAATTCGGCTATCCTGTTTTTTATGCCTATATCACCCATCCTGAGCGCGGCTACTACAAGTGCGATTTCAGGCTGATAGCCGCTCAGCCCGCGCAGACACAGGACGGCGAGATAACCACCGCTTATGCCCGGCTGCTCGAAGAAAACATCAAAGCACAACCGGCACTCTGGCTGTGGACGCACAATCGTTTCCAATGGAAACGGAGCGAGAGTTAATGTACAATTTACAATGTACAATTTACAAAGCGTGCTATTGGGTCTTGTACAAACTTAATAGAAAGTACGTGTCTTAAAACATTATACCAGACTCCTAAAGCCCTTTGTGAATTGAGAATTAATAATTGCAAAATGATATGTAGCGTAATTATATTGAATTGGAACGGCGCAGAGATGCTGCGCAGGTATCTGCCGTCGGTAGTGAAGAGCTGTCAGCAGGGTCAGACCTGTATCAGACATCAGACAGAGATTATCGTAGCCGACAACGGGAGTACCGACGACAGCATCGCGCTGCTGAAGCGGGAGTTTCCAAGCGTCAGAGTGATTGCGCTGGAACGGAACTACGGCTTTGCCGAAGGCTATAACCGGGCTATAACGGCGAATGGAGAAAGTGAGCCGGAATATACCGTATTGCTGAATAGCGATGTGGAGGTGACAGAGGGATGGTTAGAACCCATGCTTGATTATCTGGACCATCATAAGGACGTAGCGGCGGTGCAACCCAAGATCAGGAGCTGGAAGCAGCGCAACCGTTTCGAGCATGCCGGAGCCGCAGGCGGCTTTGTCAACCGGTTAGGCTATCCCTATTGCCGCGGACGAGTGCTGTGGCACGTAGAGGAAGACAAAGGCCAATACGACACGGTTGCAGAGGTGGATTGGACCTCAGGCGCGTGCATGTGCGTGCGCACCACTGTATATAAGGAGTGCGGCGGATTGGACGCTGCGTTCTTTGCCCACATGGAGGAGATTGACCTCTGCTGGAGGATGCGCAACCGAGGCTGGCGGCTGGTATGCCTGCCACAAAGCGTTGTCTATCATTTAGGCGGCGGAGCGCTGAGTTATGACAATCCGCGCAAAACGTATCTCAACCACCGGAACAACCTGCTGATGATCTACAAAAACAAACAACACCCCCGGGGAGTGCTGTTTGTGCGGTTCTTTTTGGATTACGCAGCCGCGGCTTTCTACTTGCTGCAAGGTCGTTGGGGCGCCTGCAAGGCGGTATTTGAAGCCCGCCGCGACTACCACAAGATGCGCAAGAACTACGCCGTCCTGTAAGCCGGTACCTGTTCGCTAACGCACCAGGTACTTATTCCCGTTTTGTATAACCAAGCCGTGGTAACCCTGACCGACAGGGCGGCCGAGGAGGTCGTAGATAGCGGCGTTGCGGTGGAGCGCCGGAGTGTTCTCAATAGCTTCTTCGCCCGGCTCCTCTTTTCCGCTGATTGTTTCCGTCGGGTTGGCTTCAAAATAGAACCGGACAGCATAGCAGCGCAGTTGCTTCTCACAAGAGATAGTAACAGACGTGCTGTCAATATCCTTAATCACCAGCGCCGGATCCGCTTCCTGATAATCGCCCTCGTACAAAGCGTCAGGAGTAAGGTATTCGATGGTGCCCCTGTTGGTTGAAGCGGAAAACTCTTTGCGTACAGCTCCGTTGATTACAAGTCCCTTGATAGGCTGGGATGCCTCGAACGTAATACTTTCTCCGGCGTTGCAGTTGAAATAGTAGTTTTCGTCGTTATTGAGGATAGAACCTTGCGTACAAGACACCCGGATGTTGTTTTGTATGAAGGTATATGCTTGCTTGAAGAAATTGGTGTCAGGAACGATGACCGCTGTAGGTTCAGCATAGATATACTCAGTGTCCAAGGTGTCCGGTTCAGCCGGTTGATCGGTAGGCTCGTCTTGCCCGATTGGTTCGCCGTTCACAATGATTTGGTATAACGCGCGCTGGCCGCTTGCACCCAAGGTGAATACCAGATTGGTAGCCGATCCTGTCCAGGTATCAATCTTCTTGTCGGTATTGGAAGTCGATTCGCCTCCGGATACCAACGTGCCTGCAGACGCCGTAAGTGCGGCGTAGGCTTTGTTGCTGGCAGATGTTTTGGAGCAAACGAGTTGTACGGAGGTTATCGGCTGGGCAGCCGAAAGAGTAATCGTATTCAGGGCGTACAAGCGCAGCTCGCCTGTATTCGTCCCATATACCGTTTTATAGGCCGGTGCTGTTTGTCCGCCTGCTTGCGCTACGGAAACGGTAATGCCCTCGATAGTTTGGCTGACGGAGGCATCGGAATCAAAATTGAATGTAGCAGCCGACGCAAAGAGCGTCAGGCTGAGGGTTGTGATTAAAAAGAAAAGTTTTTTCATGTGTTTGGTAGTTTGGTTAGAAGCCGAAGCTTAGTCCGCAGGTGAACGTGATGTTTGGTCCTTGGAAATAGAGAGGCGTGAACTTATTGAGATAATAGGTTTCCAGTTGTGCGCCGGAAAGGTTTTTAGACGTGCCGTCCGCATTCCAGCCTCTGTCTTCTCCCGCTACGCGAGTGGAAGAGGGCGCAAAAGCGCGGGCGTTGTTGTAGGCTACATCTACATGCGCGTAGCAGTTGTTGAACACCTCGTACACCGCGCGGAACTTGATTTCATCATTGTTCCAGATCACCTCATTGAACGGCTTTTGGGCAATAATATTGCTAATCTCGCGGCGGACGTACTGATAGGAGTTATACTTGGTATCGCGCGTATAATCGAGCGTCAGGCGCAGAGAGCGTGTAGGACGATAAGCCAATTGCACAAAGACCGACTGCGCATTATCACCCATATAATGCCCCATCAGATAGGAATTGGAGGTGTATTCAAGTACGGAGATTGAATGCGTGTAACAGGCTATATACGAGCGCATGAACTCACCGCGCAGGCTCAATCCGCGAACAGGCCAGCCGCTCCAGTTGAAGCCCACAAGATAAGAAACAGGATTATTAGCCGGATTAGAGCGTTTGAAACGGTCCAGTTTGATCTCGTCAATAAAGAACGAGCCGTATAGCCTGAGATGGTCAGTAGGACGAAGCGTCAGCGTAAAGAATGCCTGTGAGTTCTGGTTCTCGGAACGCACTCCCTTGGTCAGCAGATGGTCCAACGATTTGAAGAAGGCTATAGGGATAAAATAAGCCGCCTGGATAGTCCGCTCGGCATAAACGATAGAGTTGCCGAACGAGAACTGTATGTATTTGACGGGCATGAATGTGAACATGTTCGCCGCCATAAACTTGTTGTAAGGACGGTAGTTGATCTTGGATGTTCCTTCCGCGTAGTTCTCTATGTAATAATTGGTGGAGTCCAACACATTGCTCACCAGCCAGGCGTGGAAATAATCAAACTGGAACCACCGGCATGGCGTGAGTTGGAGCGTAATCATCGGCACCGCCGGATTATGGGCGGAGAGGATGTTGGAGGCATGCTGGGCATCGCCCCATTGGATGCGCTCGCGCTGCACGCCGATTGAGCCCCACCAGGCATATAACGATATACCGCCCCGCGAATCGGAGAAATCACCGCCATAAGTGGCTTCCTTGTATTGCACTCCGGGCAAATTGTTCAGGTAGCCCGGTTTGCTGATCTTGGCACCGTCAATCTGGGAGGAGGTTGAAGGGAAGAAAGATTTGTTGAGATAGTCCGTTCCCTTCCATGAGTTGTCGCGGATAGAACCCCAGACAGAAACATGCCCGGCGATATCCATTTGTATCTCCGCCCCATACCAACGGTGAGTGAGCATCCCTTTGCGGTTATAGAGGATGTCCATGCCAAGAATAGGACGGACACGCATCTTGAAAACCTTGTTTTTGGTGAGGATATGCAAAGAGGGATCCGCCAGCGAGAGGTTGGAAACCGGCGTAATCCACTGGGTCACATGCCGGTGACCGTAGCTGTAATAGGCAGGCACCGTGTCGCTCTCCAAGGCATAATCCTGGAGATAAAACTGCAAGTCGTCTTTCTGCCGGCGCGAGAGAAGCGAATCCCTACTCTGCGCCTCCGCCAGACGGGCTGCGATATAATCGCGCGTATAGGGACGGACGGCACTATTAGTCTGAATAATGCCATCCGTCGTCAGTTCCTCCAGAAAATCATAAATCTCCGTATATTCCAACGCCTGCGGAATACGCTGAGCGTGCAATGATGTACAAAGTAACAATGTACAAAGTACAAAGGAACTTATGCGATGTGCGCCCTTCATTTCGTCAAGGCAGAATTACGGATTCAAATGACAGATTATTTCTTCTTTGCGCAGCGGGCGTTGAGTTGGGAAATCACTTCTTCCGTCACATCATAGGCGTCAGCAGCTTGCAGGATGTTGTCCTTGCCTGTGTTGGCAAAGATGATCTGGTAGCGTCCGTCCGCGTTGAACTCGGCAAGGAAGGTATTGAGCGTATCCGCCAACTGGAGATTGAGTTCCTGGTTTTGCTGCATGATCTCGTTGGTCAGTTTGGCTTCCAGTTCCTGGAGCTCCTGCTGCTTGCGAATGAGTTTGTTCTGCTCCGCCTCTGCGCGTTCGCGGCTTAGGAAAGCGTTGTTCTCCAGTTTGCGCTGGAAATCAGCAGCCTCGCGCTGAAGGGTGTTAGCCTTGGTATTGAGTTTGAGACGGGCATCCTCCTGCTTGGTCATCAGTTTGTCGTTTGCCTCAATGGCGAACGTGTAGTTGAGGAGCACTGAATCCAGATTAACGTAGGCTACCGGCAGTTGCTCTCCGGCGGCAACAGCCAGCGGAGCAGCAGCTTGGGGTTTGTCAGACTTTCCGAGGAAGAAAAGCAAAAAGAGTGCGACAACAGCCGCACCGAGTACGCAATTGATTACGGTTTGAATCTTGTTCATGATAGTTTATAATTTTTTAATATTGATTTTCCGGGTATCGGCGCGCCTTGCCTCGCGATCCTGCGAGGTGGCACAATGGATTTTATTCTCACGCATGCGTTGGTTTTCCGCTATATGCTGCGAGCGGAAAGTATGGTCCTTGCGCAGAATGACTCCGACGGCAAGGAGCAAAACGGCTGCTGCTACAAGAGCTATAACAATTACTAATTGGCGCATAACATTCCATTTTACGCCGCAAAGTTAGTATATTTTGTTCAAACCGACAAGAAACAAGGGTCAAAACCAAGCATTTTAGAGGCATTATTGCACTTTTTTTCAATAAATATACATGCGCGCTTGCGCATATGAAATATTTTTTGTAACTTTGCGCGCTAATTTTGATTATTAAACGACAAAACAATACACATCATGGGAAATGAGAAACAAGGCGGTATGCTCTTTAACGCATTGACCGCAGGCAGCAAAATCGTAGGAAACGTAAGTGCAGACAGCGATTACCGTATAGACGGACTGATTGAGGGCGATTTGCAGTGCACCGGCAAAGTGGTGATCGGCGAGGCTGGCCGCATCAAAGGCACCGTGAACTGCCAGAACGCCGAGATTTTAGGATTGATGGAAGGCAAGATCTGCTGCAGCCAGCAGTTGTCGCTGCGTTCCAGCGGCAAGATCCAGGGCGACGTGCAGACCAAGACGCTGATCGTAGAGCCGGGTGCTCTGTTCAACGGTACCTGCTCGATGGGCGGGAACGCCGTGAAACCGGCAGAGAAGAGATAAATCCAAAATCACGGGATAATATACTATGTATATTATAGGGTCGGGTATGATACGATATTCACCCGATGCGCTCCCGATGCGCTCCCGATGCACTCCCGATGCACTTATGATACACCCATAGTTTCATATAATTATTAAGATTGCAAGCATGAGAATCAAACCATTTCGCGGTATACGTCCGCCTAAAGAGCTGGTAGAACAAGTGAGCAGCCGTCCGTATGACGTGCTGAACTCGGAAGAGGCACGCGCCGAAGCGGCAGGCAACGAGCAATCGCTGTACCATATTATCAAGCCAGAGATCAATTTCGAGCCTGGTACAGACGAGCATGACGAGCGTGTGTATAGCGCCGCCAAGGAGCAGTTTGCCAAGTTCCGCCGGAACGGATGGCTGGTGCAAGACGAGAAAGAGAAATACTATGTTTATGCGCAGACGATTTTAGGCGGTCAGCCGTCAGCCCTCAGTGGTCAGCACGACAAGACGCAGTACGGTTTGGTAGTAGGAGCGTGGGTGAATGATTATCTGGAAGGGAGAATCAAGAAACATGAACTGACGCGCAAGGACAAAGAGGAAGACCGCATGAAGCATGTGCGCGTGCTGAACGCCAACATGGAGCCTGTATTCTTTGCTTATCCCCACCGCGATGATCTGGATGAGATAGTAGCCGAAGTGACGAAAAGCGAGCCGGAGTATGATTTTGTAGCCGCTCCCGAGGGCTTCAGACACACGTTCTGGGTGATTAACGATGAGGCGTTGATACAACGTATAACGGAGATTTTTGCAGAAATACCCGCCATGTACATCGCCGACGGACACCACAGAAGCGCTGCCGCTGCGGGCGTGGGAAAAGAGAAGAAAGAAGCCTGCCCCCAGAGCCTCTCCGCAAGAGAGGGAGGGAAGTTGCCGGAATACGAGTTCTTTATGGCGGTTTGTTTTCCGGACAACCAGCTGAATATCATTGATTACAACCGCGTGGTAAAAGACCTGAACGGGCTGAGCGAGGAGGATTTTCTCAAAGCATTGGAAGAGGATTTTAAGCTCTCCCCTGCCCTCTCCATAAAAGAGGGAGAAGGTTTTGAAGCCGTGAAGCCGAAAGGGTTGCATAATTTCACGCTCTATTTAGGCGGGAAATGGTACTCGCTGACAGCCAAGGAAGGCAGGTATAATGATGCAGACCCGATAGGCGTGCTGGATGTGACCATTTCGAGCGACCTGATACTGGACAAAATACTTGGAATCAAGGATCTGAGAAGCGACAAGAGGATTGATTTCGTAGGCGGTATCCGCGGTTTGGGCGAACTGAAAAGACGTGTGGACAGCGGCGAAATGAAAATGGCGCTGGCTTTGTATCCCGTGACCATGCAACAGATTATCAATATCGCTGACAGCGGAAACATCATGCCGCCCAAGACCACATGGTTTGAGCCGAAACTCAGAAGCGGGCTTGTGGTGCATAGTTTGGAATAAGGACCGCTTCGCTAAAGGAATAAGGAATAAAGACTAAATGAACCGACAGAACGCAAACATATTTGTCCTGTGTCTATTGACCTTCGTCGTGTGTCTTTCCTCGTGCAGTGTGCAGCAGCGGATCAAGCGTGCGGACAAGAAATACGCGATAGGCGAGTATTTCACAGCGGGCGACATCTACAAACAGTGCTACAGCCGTCTCTCCATGCAAAAAGAAAAAGCCACGAAAGGTTATGTGGCATACCGCCAGGGAGAATGCTACCGGATACTGAATAATCCCCGTGCCGTGAACGCCTATAACAGCGCGATAAGATGCAAATACCAGCTGCAAGACTCCACCGTTTATCTAAGGCTGGGACAAGTGCTGCAGTTTCAAGGGCAATACAAAGACGCCGCCAAAAACTATGAGTTGTATCTGGAGGCTCATCCGAACGACTATGCAGCCCGGGCAGGATTGTATGCCTGCAAGAAAGTGAATGAATGGAAAGCCGAGCCCAGCCGCTACAAAGTGTCGGAAGCGAAAGAGTTCAACCAAAAACGCAGCAGTTCGATAGCTCCGATGTTCATCGGCAAGCACGGCGACGCGCTGATGTTCACCAGCAACCGCCAGGAACGTCAAAAAGGCAACAAGAAGCTGAAACGCGCCAGCAACGTGACCGGACAACAGCTTTTCCAACTCTACCAGACACGCAAGAATGCAGCCGGCGAGTGGGAAGAAATAGCACCGGCAGAAGGTTTGTACGGCAATGAAGAGAATGAGCAGCAGAACGACTCAGCCGGCAAACAAGCCAGCAATGCGGAAATGGGCATTTGCTCGTTTACGGCAGACGGTAAAACCATGTATTTCACCTATTCCAAGCCCATTAACGGTCAGGATTTAGGCGCCAAGATATACAAAAGCGAGCGTGCCAGCGGTGAATGGGGCGAAGCACAGGAGGTGAAACTATTCGCCGACAGTTCGATTACCGTTGCCCATCCGGCACTGAGTCCGAACGGCGAATGCCTGTATTTCGTGAGTGACGCCCCGGGCGGCTATGGAGGAAAAGACATATGGATGGCCGAACTGGAAGGCGACGAATGGGTCAATCCCCAGCCGCTGGGACCAAGCGTCAATACGACAGAAGACGAGATGTACCCGTTTGTACACCCCGACGGAAGTCTATATTTCTCCAGTAACGGGCACCCGGGCTACGGAGGTTTGGACATCTTCAAAGCCATACGGGACACTACCGTGAAAGACTCCGTAGTATGGCTGTTGTACAACATGGCTACCCCGCTCAACTCCAACGGAGACGATTTCGGTATCACTTTTGCAGGAGAGAGCCAGAACGGTTTTTTCTCGTCAAACAGAAACGACCGGAAAGCCTACGACAAGATTTACAGTTTCATTTTGCCTGAGATGGAGTTTATAGCCGAAGGAGCCATTACCGACAACCAAGGCGAAGCGATAGCCGAAGCACGACTAAGGCTGGTAGGCAGCGACGGAACCAACAGCAAGATGAATGCAAGGCGTGACGGAACCTATAAAATCAAGCTGAAGAAAGATGTTAAATACGTCATGCTTGTCAGCGCGAGAGGCTACCTGAACGCCAAGGAACAATGGAACACATTCGACCTGAAAGACAGCAAGACCTATACAATGGATTTTGTGCTCAACCCTATCAGCAGGCCCGTGCAGATGGATAACATATTCTATGAATCAGGCAGATGGGAGATTACCAAAGAATCGGAGAAAGGCCTGTCGGGATTAGTGAAACTGCTGAACGACAACCCGAATATCACGATTGAGCTGAGCGCACACACCGACCTGAAAGGCAATGACCAGTTCAACCAAGAGCTGTCGCAGAAACGTGCGCAGGCTTGTTGTGATTTCCTGATCAAGAACGGTATTGAGAAAGAAAGGCTGACTCCTGTCGGCTACGGAGAACAGAAACCGGTGATTGCCGACAAAGCGATTCACCAGAAATACAGTTTCATCCCTCAGGAGCAAGTGCTGGACGAAGCGTTTATCATGACGCTGCCGGCCGACAAGCAGGAGATATGCAACCAAATCAACCGACGGACAGAGTTCAAGGTTTTGAAAACGACGTATAAGCTATTTTAGGATCGGCCTGCGGCCTGACAGAATACAGACCGCTACGCTGACAGAGTATAGATTTATTATGAAACAATATTTGAATTTATGCAAGCGTGTGCTGGAAGAAGGCACCGAAAAACATGACCGTACCGGCACCGGCACCATTTCCGTATTCGGGCACCAGATGCGGTTCAACATGGCGGACGGTTTTCCTCTGCTTACGACCAAGAAACTGCACTTGAAGTCGATTATTTATGAGTTGCTGTGGTTCTTGCAAGGCGATACGAATGTGAAGTACCTACAGGAACACGGCGTGCGTATATGGAACGAATGGGCGGACGAGAACGGCGAATTGGGCCCTGTATATGGGCATCAGTGGCGGAGCTGGCCGGATTACAACGGCGGGACGATCGACCAGATCAGCAATGTCATTGAGCAGATCAAACATAACCCCGACAGCCGGCGTATGATTGTCAGCGCATGGAATGTGGCTGAAGTGGAGAAAATGGCGTTACCGCCATGCCACAGCCTATTCCAGTTCTACGTAGCAGACGGCAAACTGTCACTGCAACTGTATCAGCGGAGTGCCGATATATTTCTGGGCGTACCGTTCAATATCGCCAGTTACGCGCTGCTGCTGCAAATGATGGCACAAGTAACGGGGCTAAAGGCCGGAGAGTTTGTTCACACGCTTGGAGACGCGCATATTTATCTGAACCACTTGGAGCAAGTGCGGCTGCAGCTGACACGCGAACCAAGAGCCCTGCCAAAGATGATTATCAATCCGGAGGTGAAGGATTTGTTTGGTTTCCAATATGAGGATTTCACACTGGAAGGCTATGATCCACACCCGCATATTGCCGGCGTGGTGGCAGTGTGATTTACCATTTATTTATTCATCTTAACATTTAGGACGTTATGATTTCAATCATTGTAGCTATAGCGGAGAATTATGCGATCGGCAAGAAAGGCGATTTGCTGTGTCATTTGCCTGCCGACCTGAAGCATTTCAAGGAAATAACCAGCGGCAAAACAGTGCTCATGGGCGAGCGGACATTCTTTTCATTGCCGAAACATCCGCTGCCTAACCGCAGAAATATCGTGCTGACAGATGTTCCGGGCAAGACTTTTGAGGGAGCAGAAGCCGTTTACTCGATAGAGGAAATGATAAATGCTGCCAGCAGTCAGCCGTCAGCCGTCAGCCATGAGGAGGAAGAAGCGTTCGTAATAGGCGGAGGAATGGTGTACAGACAAATGATGCCGCTGGCGGACAAACTGTATATCACCCATATTCATCATAGTTGGGAGGACGCAGACACCTATTTCCCGGAGATAAAGGCAGACGAGTGGGAACTGACGAGCAAGGAAGAACATAAAGCGGACGAAAAGAACCCGTATGACTTCAGTTTTTGCACATATAACAGGCTCCGGCGTTAATATCCCTGAACGGCAGGTGGCGGCAACGATAGCGTTGCTGGACGAAGGGGCAACTATACCTTTCATCGCGCGCTACAGGAAAGAGAAGACAGGCAGTCTGGATGAAGTACAGATTGCCGCTATTCAGGCATATTACGCCAGGCTGCAAGAGTTGAGCAAACGCAAAGAGACCATCTACGCAAGGCTGGACGAACTAAACATTACGGATTCCGAATTGCGAAAACGCATCGAGGATTGCTGGGATGCCACCGAACTGGAGGATATCTACCTACCCTACAAACCGCACAGGAAGACACGTGCGGACGCAGCAATAGAGAAAGGTTTGCTGCCATTGGCGGAAGAAATACTGAAACAACGGCCGATGCGGCTACCGAGCAACGAAGAAGATTTGCAAGGAGCCCGGGATATTATCGCACAACGTATAGCCGAAGACGAGCGAAGCAGAAATGCCGTACGGCGCGAGTTCAGCTATTCCGCGGTGCTGACAACCAAGGAGATAAAAAACAGCAAAGGGCAAAGCGCAAGGGATGAGGCAAACGGAGTACAGGCAGACAAGAAAGAGAACTACCGGAATTATTTCGATTTCAAGAGCCCGCTGAAATATATCAAAAGCCACCAACTGCTGGCTATCAGGCGTGCAGAAGAAGAAGGATTCTTGCGCGTAGATATATCTCCTGACACAGAGAAAGCGCTTGACAAACTGGCTCGTATATGGCTGAAAGCCAATAACGACACGTCGTATCAGGTGGAGCTGGCGATGGAGGACGGCTATAAACGGCTGTTGAAGCCAAGCATCGAGACAGAGTTTGCCGCTTCGTCCAAAGAGAAAGCGGACAAAGAGGCCATACGTGTGTTTGCGGACAATCTCAGGCAGTTGCTGTTAGCCGCTCCGCTGGGGCAGAAACGTGTACTGGCACTGGATCCGGGATTCCGGACAGGATGCAAGACCGTTGTGCTGAACGAACAAGGCGATTTGGTTACACACGACGTTGTGTTCCTGCACAACCTACAGAGTACAAGGCGAATACAGGAACTCATCGCGCAATACAAGATTGAGGCAATAGCCATCGGCAACGGAACGGCCAGCAGGGAATGCGAGCAGATGGTAAAGGAAGCTGTCAGCCATCTGCCATCAGCCATCAGACCGCAGATTTTTGTGGTCAGCGAGGCAGGGGCTTCCGTGTATAGCGCCAGCAAGACAGCACGTGAGGAGTTTCCTAACGAGGATGTCACCGTTCGCGGCGCCGTGAGCATCGGCAGGCGATTGATTGATCCGCTGGCAGAGTTGGTGAAGATCGAGCCTAAATCCATCGGCGTAGGGCAATATCAGCACGATGTAGATCAGACAGCGCTGCGCGAAAGTCTGCAACAGACAGTAGAGAGCGTCGTCAACTATGTAGGCGTAGATGTAAACACAGCCAGCAAGCATCTGCTCACCTATATCTCGGGTTTGGGACCTACCCTCGCACAGAATATCGTAGATTACAGGACTCAAAACGGCGGCTTCAAGAGCAGAAAAGAGTTGCTGAAAGTGCCTAAATTAGGCAACAAGACATACGAGCAAGCCGCAGGTTTCTTACGATTGAAGGGCGCTAATCCTTTGGACAACAGCGCGGTACACCCTGAGAGCTACGGCATTGTAGAGAGAATGGCAAAAGACCAGGGATGCAGTGTAGCAGAACTGATTGCCGACGAGGAGAAGCGGAAGAAGATAGATCTGCAACAGTATGTTTCGGAAGAGACAGGAATCCCTACTCTAACCGATATTATGAAAGAGCTGGCCCAGCCGGGCAGAGATCCGCGCGGCGAAACGGAGGAGTTTCATTTTGATGAGAAAGTACACCATATTGAGGATTTGCAAACCGGAATGGTGTTGCCGGGCATCGTAACCAATATCAGTGCATTCGGAGCATTTGTGGATCTGGGTATTCACAAAGACGGATTGATCCACATCTCGCGCATGCACGGGCGTACATTAAAGTTACACCAGCATGTGCGCGTAGAAATAGAAGATATTGATTTGGCGCGCCAACGTATCAGTTTGGCACTCAGCGATTAAAACAAACGTATGAAAAAGGTATTCGTAGTGATTAGTCTGTTAGCAAGCTGTATGCTTGCCTTGGCCCAGTTGCCCAATGTCAGTCTGAAAGACATTGAGGGCAAGAGTGTGAACATAACTGAGTTAAGTAAAAGCGGCAAGCCCGTGATTATTTCGTTCTTTGCAACCTGGTGCAAGCCTTGCTTACGGGAACTGAAAGCGATAGACGAACTATATGCCGAATGGCAGGATGAAACAGGCGTGGAGATGTATATTGTGAGTACCGACCAAGGTCAGGACAGCAAAAAGGTGAAGCCCTTTGTAGATGGTTACGGCTGGGATTACCACGTATTGCTGGACCCAAACAGCGAACTCAAACGCGCCATGAACGTACAGAATATCCCTCATCTGTTTGTCATTGACAGCAAAGGCAAGATGGTATATAGCCATGTCGGCTACACCGACGGCGGAGAAACAGCGATACGCCAGTATTTGAGGTGAAAGGTGAAAAGTGAAAGGTGAAAGGTTACAAGGGCATAGTAGTTGGTTTGCTGCTCGTGAGTATAGGCTCATGGGCAAAGACGGATACGGTGTACGTCAGCGGGAGTATCCAGCATGACGGTTTGTTTCCGACGACAGATGCAGCAGCTATGCGCACCACTCCTCGCGGGGGTTGGGCTAAGATTGACCATCTGAGCAATACTTACGTTGATCTCTCGGTACATTATGTAAATGATTCCAACAAAGTCGGATTCAAGAGCCTGAGGGCTTCTACCAGAGGCGAGTTGACCCAATGGCCGCTGCCCGGTTATGAAAAGGATTTCGGCGGGTATGGAATGAGTCATCTGAGCCTCGCCGCTGCGTTCAACTGGGGTGAAATTACAGTTGGTGACGTGTATGGTCAATTCGGTTCTGGTTTTGTGCTGAGTCTATACGAAGACAGGGCTCTCGGTGTTGACGGCGCGCTTCGCGGAACAAAAATCGACGTCAATCCTTATAAAGGCATCCGCCTGACGATGCTGGGCGGCAAGCAGAGGAGGTATTGGCAATGCTATACTGACAGAGCCTTCGGATGGAACTACGGGCGGGATGCAGCCATGGGAGCAGACATAGAGTTGAGCATAGAAGAATGGTCAGAAAGGATGCGGGATTTGGAGATGGGACTAACCATCGGCGAGAGTTATGCAAGCAAGTACGAGGCGTTTGACAGCATCTTGTTTCCCAAGGACGGCAAAATGTACATGTATAATCTGCCGCGCTGGATCGGAGCCGGCGATGTTCGTGCCGAATGGCGCATGAAAGGCTGGCGCGTGCTGGTAGAATATGCCTATAAAGCCAATGATCCGACGGCGGAGAACAACTACAGTTACCGACACGGCGATGCCTTGTTAGCGTCTCTGAGTTATTCGCGGAAAGGAATGGCTGTTCTCGCACAGATCAAGCGTTCAGACAATATGTCCTTCCGCTCGGAACGAGGCAGAACGGGCTTGGCGGGCAGGCTAAATCACATGCCGGCCTTTGCCCAGCAGCATACCTATACGTTAGCGGCATTGTATCCATATGCCACACAATATACCAACGGCGAGTGGGCATTTCAAGGCGAAGTGCGCTATACATGGGCCAGAAAAAGCAAAATGGGCGGCAGATACGGCACAACACTCAAACTAAGCGGTTCACATATACGCGGTTTGGCCAGCGAGGGGAGTTGGGATACAGACAAGCGCAAAGAAGGCGAATATTACACCGATGTCAATGTAGAGCTGAACAAACGTATTAGCAAGAAATGGTGGCTGAACGCCATGCTGATGTACCAAACATATAACCAAACCGTGATAGAAGGTCACGGAGGGCTGGTCCGCTCGGGCATAGTTGTAGCAGATGCGCGTGTGCAAGTAAACCCGAATGTGACAATGCGGGGTGAGTTGCAGTATTTGTATTCTCCTCATTACCAAGGTCAGTGGCTGTTCGCATTGTATGAGCTGAGTCTATATAACTGTGTAACCGTCAGCGGGCAATATATGTACAATATCGGTTTTGCACCAGAGGCAACTAACGAACATTTCTACACCGCACAGGTGACCTATACCAACGGAGCACACCGTGTAGCGGCCGGCTATACCAAGACTCGCGAAGGATTCAACTGTTCAGGCGGCGTATGCCGGTATGTACCCAAACAAGAGGGTGTAAGTATGAGTTATAACTTTACTTTTTAAGTATTGAAAAAGATTTTATACATATTCATGGCCGTGGTTCTCTGCGGATGCGAAATAATACGGGAGCAGGACCGAGAGATTGAAGTGCCATTTCCACAGACTTTCAGTGAGCGCACGCATGTGCTTATAGAATATACAGGATTCAAGTGTGTCAACTGCCCGAAAGCTGCTGCCACCGCGCAAGATTTGAGCAGTATGTATGGAGAGAGACTGATTGTAGTAGCCATGCACCCGGCCTCCAATCCGTTTACGCAAGGTGCTTCCAAATATGACTACACTTGTCCAGAAGCCGATATTTACTACCAGCATATGGGCGGAACAGCGCAAACCGGCTTTCCAACGGGTAATATGGATTTCGTCCAATCAGAGAAAGGTTATTTCTCGGATTTCCAGGAATGGGCCGGCATAGTAGCCAACAGTATGCTTGACACGACCGATTTGCATATAGAGATTACAGAGGCACAGAGTGACACGGCAAGCCGTGAAATGAATGTGAGTATCAGTGCTTATTCCGGCGAGGACACAGAATGCCGGATAGCAGTATGGGTAGTAGAAGACAGTATCAAGGGCGCACAGCGTATGCCGGATGGCACAAATAACATGGAGTATTACCATAGGCATGTATTGCGTCAGACAACAGGTGATGATCCGTGGGGCGAGCCGGTACGACTAAACGGACACAAACAGACCATCCGACAGCACTCCACTCTACCCGCCGAATACGACCTGAAGCACTGCCATGTCGTAGCCGTGGCAATAAACCCGAATGACAAACATATACTCAATGCCGCAGAGGCATCTATAAACATTATACAACAATGAAAAAGATTTCTACTTTACTGGCAATCGTTCTGATGAGTTTTCAGACAGCCAACGCACTTATCGTAAGCATCGACGGCGAAGGTGAAATCCCCGAGGAAGGGATGGAGCTGACCATTAGCGATGCAGAAGAAGATCCTCTATCCGGGGAACCAGTCATGGAACTAAAAGGCAACCTATTGGCAACCTCACAATTAACCGTTCAAATCACCCGTTCCGAAGAGGGAGTAACAGATGAATTTTGCTGTGGGGACAAGTGTACCAGCGGTAATTCAGCAACAGAAGAAACGCTGCTTTTTGACGTCACCGGGCAAGCCAACTGGTATATACATTACACCCCCAAGGAGAAATCGGATGTAACTATAGAGTACCTATTCTCGGAGGGAACAGAGACACTCAAGCTAAAAGTTCGCTACCGGTATGGAGTGAACGACGATCCCGTTTTTGTAGAAAAGACGTTTCCAAAGAAACATTTGATTGAAGAGTTTACAGGCCAGGATTGTATTTATTGCCCCGGCGGAATGGATGCAATCAGCGAGTTCATGGAGAACGACACCAACTATGTGTTGGTCCTTCACCATGCCGGATATAAAGACGATCATTTTACCGTAACCGGAAGCAAAACCATAGCTTCAAAACTCTCCGTAAGCGGTGCGCCAAGCAGCACTATAGACCGTGCCAAGACACAATATGTTGACCAAAACAAGCAGACCACCAACGCAGTAGTGCTGCATCCGGGATATCTGCCGGACGTTGACAAGAGCCAATATGCGACCGAGACCTACGCCTCTCTGAATATTGAGAACAAGTATAATGCAGACTCCTCCAAATTGAACGTACATATCTCCGGCGAGATCGGCAAAGAGGATTATTCTTCGCTCGGCCTCAAGCTGACCGTTCTGGTAAAAGAGTCAGGCATGATAGATTACCAAAAAGATTATTACACTTTTGAAGGATGGGAAGAATTCCGCCATGCGAACGCAGTACGCGTATTTCTGACCAGCGCTACCGGTGATGCCGTTACCATCGATTCCACTCGCCATTATTCAGCGGATTTGAGTGTAAGCCTTAACAGCCAATGGGTAGCGGAGAATTGCATGGTAGTAGCATTCCTGAGCCAGAGTTTCCAGCCCGTAGTGCAAGCAGCAGAGAAACCGGTAGTAGAAGGCAGTGCCGGCGGAGCGGACATTGAGCACGGCGGAATAAAGACAGTGGCGGTACCCGATTATTACCCGGAACCCAATGCAACGAGCGGTCCTTCGACGTACTCCAAGCAGGATGAAGAGGTAATGAGCACTATATTATACCAAGGCTACGATTCCTATCCCGCATATGGATTTAACTACTGGACAATTCAGATGGTCAATACCAGCCGTACAGTCACAGTGAACAGGACTATATGTTACCCGTTTGTGATTCTACATTTATTCACAGAATTAAATCAAAAGAGCATCCCGGACGGCGTATATGAATTCAACACCTCCGAGCAACCGGGAACAGCCTATGCCGGTTTCCGCAATGATGAAGACGCATATATAGGCGGCAGTTCCTTCTATTTTACCAGCCGAGCATATTACAACCAAGGCTACCTGGATCCCCAAGCACAATGGTTGATTGCCGGCGGCACGCTTACTAAATCCGGAGACTGCTGGATAATAAACGGCAAAACGCTGAACGGATCTGACATCCATATCCGGTACGGCAGCCCTCAAGGCATAGATGATGTATCCGGTGCAGCGCCTATGAGCAAGAAATATATGGAGAACGGCAGATTAGTAATCCGCACAGCTGAAGGTCAGACCTTCGACACCACCGGCAAACGGATTGAATAGCCCTACAGACGGTTTAGGATCAACACCGCCCTGCATTTTGCAATGCAGGGCGGTGCTTCTTTAGGATTATTGAACAAGTTGTTGGTTGCTAAGAGAGATTTTATTTTGTGAGAGCCGACTCCAGTTGCGCTACATGCTGGCGCATTACCGGGTCAAACTCCAGTTGATCACGCACATAAGCTATGGAATGAAGCATAGTAGCGTGCGTGCGTTTGCCCATTTTGAAGCCTATTTCCGAGAGCGAACTCTTCGTAAGCTGTTTGCAGAGATAGACCGCCACGTGACGCGCCAGGCTGATCTCCTTCGAACGGTTTTGGGATGTTATGGCTTTCTCGGGGATATTGTAGTGCTCCGCTACAGTGCCTATCACATCCGCTACCGTTACCGGATGAGGCTGGATGGCCACGATATGGCTGACCACTTGTTCTGCCAAGCCGAGGTCTATCTCTTTTTCAGTCAAGGTAGAGTGCGCCAGAAGCGAAGCAAGCGTTCCTTCCAGATCGCGTACTGAATCGCGTACGTTCTGCGCTATGAAATCCACCACATCATCCGATAGCGAAATGCCGCTCTGGTGCATTTTGCTCAGCAGAATACTGCGTCGCAACTGATAGTCAGGGCGCGAGATCTCGGCAGACAAGCCCCATTTGAAGCGCGTGAGCAGACGTTCCTCTATATCCTTCAACTCAACAGGGGGACGATCGGAAGTCAGAATAAGCTGCTTGCGGCTCTGCTGCAGATAGTTGAAAATATGGAAGAAAGTATCCTGAGTGCCTTTCAAGCCCGCAAAATACTGGATATCATCAACAATCAGTACATCAACCGACTGGTAGAAATTCAGGAAATCCGGTATGCGGTTGGCGTTGCGTGCATCCTGGAACTGCAGTTTGAAGGTATTGGCACTCACATAGAGCACACGCGCCTGCGGATTAAGGCGTTTAGCCTGATTACCGATAGCGTTGGCCAAGTGGGTTTTCCCCACTCCGCTGCCACCGTATATAAACAGCGGATTGAAAGCTGTGTAACCCGGCTGCTTGGCGACTGCCACTCCCGCTGCGCGCGCGAGTTTATTAGGTTCGCCCGCGATGAAGGAATCGAATGTATAGAGCGCATTCAGCTGCGGGTCAAGCGAATTAGCCGCCACAGCAGGCGCGATAATCTGCTGCGCAGGGGCGGCAGACTGCGAAGCACCGGAGGGCAGCATGGTACCGGCTCCCGACGCAGAATCAATCAGCACACGGTATTCCAGACGCGTTCCTTGACCGAACACACGGATGATAGCCGCAGAAAGGAGAGGAATATAGTTTTCCTCTATATACTCAGCCACAAACTGCGATTTCACCTGCAGAACCAAAATGCCATCCGCATACTGCAACGGAACAATCGGCGCAAACCAAGTCTGGTAAGCGCTTGAAGTCAAATTATCAGCCAGGATAGTCTGACATTGAGCCCATTGTTGTTGCAAATTCTGAGTCATTTGGTGTTCGTTTAAGGCGAAATCGAGTGCAAAGGTACTACAATTTTTTGAATTGACCAAATCGGGCAGCAAACACGAAAAAAAGGTAATGTGTAAGTGCCGCTCTTTCAGTAGGTTACGCGGGGCGTTTTGATAATCAGTTTCTTAGTCAGGAAAGAAGGCCTATAAAGCGTTGATTTATAAGACATTTTTGCATAGAAAAGGAATTATCAATCCCTGTATAAAAAGTCCGTAACACTCTGATTAAGCGAATGTTACGGGCTGTTGAAAATAATTGTTATTTAGAAAGCAGACAAATTCGGCGTCAGTTCTTTTTCTTCTTTTCCTTTGCTCCAAACAAGGAAAAATGAACATACCTTTTAGGATTCGCCTTGAGGTCAACAAGGAGGCTGTCGGCAGAGACAACCGTGGAATCGATATGGGTATAAAGAGACTTGTTGTAGATGAGTTGTCCGAGGGTTCCGTCCTGCGATTTGACACCCGCCAGGATGACATTGACTTGATCCACCGCCGTATCAACGCGCGCAACTGTAGTTTTGAGGTCAGCCGAACGCACATCAGCCACTATCTTGTTCAGGTTCGCCAGAGTAGTATCGGCATTATTAACGATAGCAGGAACGCGCGTATGCATAAGTTGTTTCAAATCCTTGGAAACAACAGTAAGGTCAGATGATACACGTTCCGCATTGGCCAATGTGGCATTGAGATGATTGTCTGCCAGCTGAGCGTTGATATTCTCTACCAACGAATCTATCTGCTCCACTGCTCCTGAGAGTTTGCCAAGCAGCTCCGTCTGAACTGATTCCACCAGCCCGGGAACATATGCAGTAGGGATAAAAGCACCTTTTTTGACATACTCCGTATTGTCTGTCATCATGTCAGAGGGAAACTGCAGCTCGATTGCCATACCGCCCAGCAGGCCGCTTGCAACAAGCGCCATCCGGGTGCCCTGAGGAAGTTGAATATCGCGACGGATAGAGATATCCACAATAAAAGCCGTATCTGAGGTAAAATCATAGTGGATAGCATCCACCTGTCCCACCTTGTGGCCAAGAATATTCACAGCAGCCTGTTCCTCAAGGCCGTGGAGGTTGGTATAACGGCCGTGATATGAATTGGTAGGCGAGAAAATATTGACACCTTTCAAGAAATTAAAACCGAAGAAAAGGAGGAAAAGACAAAGGGTAGCCAGAGCGCCTACTTTGATTTCACGAGCGTATTTCATATTAGGAATTTGAAAATTTGAAGATTCTGAGATTTGAAGATTATGATTAGTTGTTCAGTTTGATGACCCAGCAGTCGGGGAACAGCGATTTGAGTTCGGCTTGTTTGGTTTGAGCCTCTTCCTTGGACGGGAATGGCCCAATATAGTATTTGTACCACTCTCCCGCCTGAATAAAACCGCATTGCTGTCCCTTGAGTTTCGGGTCGTTGGGAGCAAGTGGGGTGCGGGAAGCACATATCTGCACGGCGTAAGCCTCTTGGGGAACAACCGGTACTTCGGTTGTCTCTGGAGCAGCCGGCGTTTCTACCGCCTGCGGAGCCGGTTCAGCAGGCTGGGAAAGCGGTTCTTCTTTAGCCTGTTCCTTGGCTTTCTCTTTGTGGGTATAGGCACCGAACGCATCTACAAGGGCTTGCGCCATCTGATCCAAGGTTCCTTTCTTGTTGAGAAATTTCTCTTCATCCGGGTTGGAGATAAAGCCCATTTCGAACAGGATAGACGGACAAGCTGTTTTCAGCAGAACCCAGAAAGCGGCTTGTCTCACACCGCGATCGCCGCGGTTGAGGTTGCCGACAAACCGGTTCTGAACCAGCGTGGCAAAACGCAGCGACTGATCCATATAGGAGTTCTGCATCAGTTCGAACATGATATAGGAATCAATGGAGTTCGGATCAAAGCCCTGATAGGTGGTTTTGTAGTCCGCCTCCAGCTTCATAACTGCATTCTCACGCATCGCCACGTCAAGGTTTTTCTCCATTTTGTCGGTTCCGAGGATGAATGTCTCCACGCCGTGTGCAGCTTTGCTCTCCGCCGAATTGGCATGGATGGATATAAACAGGTCGGCATTGTTTTTGTTGGCTATATCAGCGCGTGTCTGCAGCGGGATGAAGACATCCGTCGAACGGGTGTAAACGACATTCACGTCGGGATATTGGGCGTTAATCAGTTCGCCTACCTTGAGCGCCAGTTTGAGGTTCAGGTCTTTCTCCATCGAGATTTTGCCGACGGCTCCGGCATCCTTGCCTCCGTGGCCGGGATCAAGTACCAGCGTATAAGATTTGTCCGCCCATACAGAAAGACAAAGCAACAAAGCCGATATAATACAGAAACGCCTGCGCATAACCATTCCAAATTAAAATCGGGTACAAAGGTACAAAATATTTTGCATATATGCAAATAAATGCGCATTTTTTTAGAGAATGTACGATTAGATGACAAGGACGCTTCTACTAAAAATTGCCGATTATTAAGATTCAATAAAATTGAAATCCATACGCAACATTGCTGTATATTCCTTATTTTCAGTTACTTGCAATATGGTTATCGGACGTAATTCGGGGTAATATCGGGAGAACATCGGAGGCAAATCGGAGGTTTATCGGTATTTCAGCTCTAAAAAAAGTTGCCGATTATTAAGATTTTGAGGTTGAAGCAAGGATTACGACGCGAAGGAAAATCAGGAATAAAAGCAATCATTCGGATGAAATATTGCAAAAAAAAACGTGCGCGCTTGCATATGTAAAAAAAAAGTTGTACCTTTGCACACTATTTTGACTTACTATGCATAAAGCATAGGCAATAAGCGAACAGGAAGTTATGCAGAAGAGCGTATTTACACAGGAAGAAGAGGCGATGATCCAGCGCGAGTTTGAAGCGTTGCTGGCCGATTATGCCCGTACTCCTCACCGCCAAAAGACGGATTTGATCACTCATGCCTTTAATTTTGCCAACAAGGCTCATTACGGCGTGAGGCGTTTGAGCGGCGAACCATATATTCTGCATCCGATCTCCGTCGCGCGCATCTGCGTGAGCGAAATAGGTTTAGGGAGTACCAGTATTTGTGCCGCCCTGCTGCATGACGTAGTGGAAGATACGGATTACACCGTAGAAGACATAGCGGGTCTGTTTGGCGAGAAGATCGCACAGATCGTAAGCGGTCTGACCAAAATCAGCGGCGGCGTATTCGGCAGCAAAGCCAGCGAACAGGCGGAGAACTTCCGCAAACTGTTGCTGACTATCAGCGACGACATCCGCGTGGTGCTTATCAAAATAGCCGACCGTTTGCATAATATGCGTACCTTAGGCGCCCAGCCAAAGGACAAACAATATAAGATAGCCGGCGAGACGCAGTATATCTACGCCCCGTTGGCTCACCGTCTGGGTCTGTTTCCCATCAAAACGGAGCTGGAGGATCTGAGTTTCAAATACGAGCATCCGGAGACTTGGGAAGATATTCACACGAAGCTGGAAGCCGTGCGCGGCAAGCAGTTGGAGAGTTTCGAACAGTTTGCCGAGCCTATCCGTGAACGCCTGGAGAGCATGGGCTATCACTTCACGCTGAAAGCACGTATCAAATCGGTCTATTCGATTTGGAAGAAAATGGTGCAAAAGCAGATTCCGTTTGAGGATGTGTATGATTTGCTGGCCGTGCGTATCGTGTTCACACCAAACGAGTCGATGAGCGAGAAAGACCAGTGCTGGATGATATACTCCGCCATCACGGAGATCTACCGTCCTCATCCGGAACGGATACGCGACTGGATCTCCTCGCCGAAAGCCAACGGTTATGAGGCATTGCACGTAACGGTCATGGGCAAAGAAGGCGAGTGGGTGGAAGTACAGATCCGCACCGACCGAATGAACGAGATAGCCGAGCGCGGTTATGCCGCCCATTGGAAGTACAAGACAGGCGAATCGGATGACGGCGAGCTGGACAAGTGGCTTCGCGAGATCAAAGAGATATTAGAGCACCCCGAGAAAGATGCAATGGAGTTTTTGGGTACATTCAAACTCAACCTGTTTGCCCAGGAAGTGTTTGTATTCACGCCCAAAGGCGAGGTAATGACGATGCCTCTCGGTGCCACGGCCTTGGATTTTGCGTTCCTACTCCACTCCGAGCTTGGCGAACATTGCATCGGCGCGAAAGTGAACCATTCGCTGGTGCCGCTGTCGTACAAACTGAAAGGCGGCGACCAAGTGGAGATATTGACCTCATCAAGCCAGCACCCGCAACCGGACTGGCTGGAAATAGCCACTACCGCCAAAGCCCGCAACTGCCTGCACCAGTATTTCCGCCGCGAGGAGAGACGCTACATCAAACACGGCGAGAAACTGATGGACGAGGCCATCGCGATGGACAAGAACCTGCAAGTGAACAAAGATACAGTAGTGGGCCGCATGATGAACTATTATCACCTGGAGAACCCTCAAGCCCTGTATCTGCAGATAGGCCAAGGCCAGATCAGGCTGGACAACATGCACGATATCGTTGCGCCCAAACAATCATGGTGGCGGCATGTACCGTTCATCGGACGCAAGCCCGCAGAAGCCGGCATTCAGCCGTCAGACAAATCCAAGGAGATTGTCAAGCCCAAGAAAGGTCCGCACACGATTGTACTGACGGACGAGAACTTAGGCAAAGAATACAAACTGAGTTCCTGTTGCCATCCTATCCCGGGCGACGAGGTATTAGGCTATCTGGACGAAGACGGGCAGATGCACATTCACAAGATAGATTGTCCGGAAGCCAATTTGCTGAAGACCAGCTACGGCAAACGCATCTATTCGGCATCATGGAACACACACCGCGTACAATCGTTTGTAGAGACTATCGAACTGAAAGGAATAGACAAGTTCGGCGTATTCATTCAGGTACTACAAGCCATCACAACCGAATTTCACATCAACCTGCGGTCCATCAACGTAAGCAGCGACGACGGCATATTCAGAGGAACATTGGAGATTTATGTGTATGACCGCAAAGAGCTGGACGAACTACTGAAAGCCCTCCGAAAATTAGAAGACATCAAAGAGGTCAAACGGGTGATTGATAATTAAATAAAAACGAATAATATATGAAAAAGATTTTGAGTACTCTCTGCATGGCTCTCACAGCAGTAGCCATGATAGCCCAACAACCGGTTATCACATTCGAAAAGACCGAGCATGATTTCGGGAAGATCAACGAAGCCGACGGCCGTGTATCCACTGTATTCACCTTCAAGAACGAAGGCATGACCCCGCTGGTGCTGAGCAATGTACGCGCCAGTTGCGGCTGTACGACTCCAACCTGGACCAAAGAGCCGGTTGAGCCCGGACAGGAAGGAAGCATAACCGTAACTTACAATCCTAACGGCCGTCCGGGACGATTCCAGAAGACCGTGACCATCACTTCGAATGCCAGCGAGCCGACCAAGAAAGTGTATATCAAAGGCGAAGTGATCCCCAAGCAGAGCAAACCGTCCGACAAGATGCATGTCGTAATGGGCGATTTGCGCATGAAGACCAAGACACTTGACCTTGGTACCATCAAGAAAGGCGAGATGGGCAAAGGCGAGCTGGAATACACGAACAGTTCCGCAGCAGAGCACAGCGTAGAACTGGCAGTCAGTCCGGCAGAGCCCTATCTGATCAACCAAGTCACTCTGAGTCCTGTCAAGACCGACGAAGTAGGCAAATTCGTATTTGCCCTGGACACCAAGGACAACAAGTTATATGGTCCTATATCCGCAAACGCCTACGTAGTGATAGACGGCAAGAAAGAGCTGACCGATGATTACAAGCTGACTATTACCGCGACAGTAGAGGAAGATTTCTCACAGATGAGCCAGGAGGAGAAGATGCAAGCTCCGATTTTAGAGACAGAAAACAAAATCGACCTTGGCACCATTGTCTCCGGCAAGACTCTCAAATACTCGCATCCGATCAAAAACACAGGCGTTAAGCCTCTGGAGATCCGCCGCGTTTATTCATCAGACAACCGCATCACTCTCAAGCCCTGCAAAGCCGTGAAATCCGGCAGAAAAGGTTTTATTACCATCGAGATACCCACCGACGGCAAGAAACCGGGCACCTATAACCGCGACATCATAATCATGACCAACGATTACAAACAGAGCCACAAGAGTGTGAACATCAGCTGGACTATCGAATAAGATGATGGATCATCCCGAAAACAGCAAGGAATACAAAGGGCTGAGCGTCAATGCCGGCGTCCAGAACCTGCCGAGTGTGAATCCCTATGCCACCTTCCGCCGTCAGAAAAAAACTCTGACGCCGGAAGAGTATTTCGAGGGCATCCGCCACGGCGACATGACTATTCTCAGTCAAGCCGTGACTCTGGTGGAAAGCAACCTGACCAGCGACCAGAAGATCGCCCAAAAAGTCATAGAGATGTGCCTGCCCTATACCGGCAACTCTGTCCGCATAGGCATCACCGGCGTACCCGGCGCAGGCAAATCGACCTTTATCGAAGCCCTTGGAATCACCTTATGCGATATAGGCAAACACATTGCCGTATTAGCCATCGATCCATCAAGCGAGCGCAGCAAAGGTTCGATATTGGGCGACAAGACAAGGATGAACGAACTGTCGGTGAAATCGAATGCCTTTATCCGCCCCAGCCCTTCGGCAGGTTCGCTCGGAGGCGTGGCCCGCAAAACACGCGAGACTATCGTATTATGCGAGGCAGCAGGTTTTGACACCATTCTACTGGAAACCGTAGGCGTGGGGCAATCGGAGACAGCCGCCCATTCAATGGTAGATTATTTCCTGCTGCTGCAAGTAACCGGCACAGGCGATGAGTTGCAAGGCATCAAACGCGGTATTATGGAGATGGCAGACGGAATAGCCATCAACAAATGTGACGGTAATAATATTGAGCGCGCGCACGCTGCACGCGTAGGATTTAAGAACGCACTGGCACTCTTCCCCCCACCCGAGTCAGGATGGAAACCCGAAGCCATTTGCTGTTCATCAATAGATCATTCCGGCGTAATGGATGTATGGAAGAACATCGAGGAATATATCGCCTTTACCAAAAAGAACGGCTATTTTGACCGCCACCGGACCGAACAAGCCAAATACTGGATGTACGAAACCATCAACCAGGCACTTCTGGACGGATTTTACAAAAACGAAAAGATGGAGCATCATATAGAAGTAGCCGAGCGACAAGTATTAAACAACGAAATCAGCAGTTTTATCGCTGCCCATAATTTATTAGCCGAATATGGCAGAAAGCAACAGAAATAGCACCCGCAAACGCACAGTACAGACCCAGATCATCAAAGTGGGGTCCAACGAAGCCGGCAAGTTGCCGCCTCAAGCACAAGAGCTGGAAGACTCGGTGTTGGGCGCCATCATGATTGAAAAAGACGCCTACGGCTCCGTAGCGGATCTGCTGCGTCCGGAGGTTTTCTACAAGGACCAGAACCGACTGGTATATGAAGCCATCCGCGCGCTGGCCGCCAAAGACCAGCCGATAGATATCTTGTCGGTGGTAGAAAAGCTAAAGAGCCAAGGCACCTTGGATCAAGCCGGCGGAGCTGTTTATCTGGCCGATTTGACAAGACGTGTGGCCTCGACCGCCCATCTGCGGTATCACGCTCAGATAGTAGCCCAGAAAGCAACGGCGAGAGACCTGATTGCGCTGGCTGCCCGGATTGAGGAAAAAGGATTTGACGAGACACAAGATACAGACGAGCTGATGCAAGAAGCGGAAGCCGGAATCTTTGAAATCTCGCAGCGCAGCCAGAAACGCGATGTGACACAGATTGACCCTGTGATAGAGGAGGCTTTCAAACGAATGGAAAAAGCCGCCAAGAACGACGGTTCGATTTCCGGTATTCCTTCCGGATTTGACGCGCTGGACAAGATCACCTCAGGATGGCAGACACCGGATCTGATCATCATAGCCGCCCGACCGGCAATGGGTAAGACTGCGTTTGTGCTCTCGATGGCAAAGAACATTGCGATAGACCGGAAGATACCCGTAGCGATATTCTCGCTGGAAATGAGCAACGTACAGCTGGTAAACCGTCTGATCATGAATGTGTGCGAGATAGAAGGCGACAAGATCAAAACCGGCAAATTCACAAGAGAGGAAAGCCGGCGCCTGAATACGAAAATCAATATCATGAAAGGTACTCCACTCTATATGGACGACACTCCTTCCTTGTCGATTTTCGAATTGCGTTCCAAGGCCCGCAAACTGGTACGCGAGCACGGTATCAAGCTGATTATCATTGATTACCTGCAGCTGATGAACGCCCAAGGCTCCAGTTTCGGCAGCCGCGAGCAAGAAGTATCCATCATTTCCCGCAACCTAAAGGCACTCGCCAAGGAACTGGATATCCCTATTATCGCCCTCTCCCAGCTGAACCGCGGCGTAGAAGCACGTCAAGGAATAGAGGGCAAAACACCACAGTTGAGCGACCTGCGCGAATCAGGCGCCATCGAACAGGATGCGGACATGGTATGCTTTATTCACCGCCCTGAATACTATCACCTATACAACGATGAGAAAACAGGCAAGGATCTGCGCGGACTGGCACAAATAATCGTAGCCAAGCACCGTAACGGCGCGACCGACAGCATCTGGCTTCGTTTCCGCGGCAAGTATGCCAAATTCCAGAACGAGGGCGAAGCAGTGGATGCAGACGAAATGGCAGCTCCGCCATCGACAGGCGGAGGTATGTCAATACAATCCAGTATGAACAACAACATTGGCGCTGTATCATTCGGACAACAGATGTCGCCAGACGGCATCAGCACAGTGAACGGAATGGGCGAAGATATCAGCCAGCCATTCTAACACCAAAGAGAACAAAACAATCCAATCAGATATGCAAAGAACAGAAGTTAAAGAAGCACTCAAACGAACAGATTTCGGTTCGGAAATCAACGTCAGAGGATGGGTTCGCAGCCGTCGCGGCAACAAGAACATTTCATTTATTGCCCTGAACGACGGTTCGACCATCAAGAATATTCAGATTGTAGTTGACCTTGAGAAATTCAACGAGGAAATGCTCAAACCAGTAACCACCGGTTCCTGTATTTCCGCCACCGGTATATTGGTTGAGAGCCAAGGAGCCGGTCAAGCCGTAGAAATCCAACTGACAGAACTGGAAGTCTATGGAACAGCAGATCCAGAGAAATATCCGCTGCAGAAGAAAGGTTTGTCGATGGAATATCTGCGTACCATAGCCCACCTGCGTCCTCGTACCAATACATTCGGGGCCGTATTCCGCATCCGCCACAACATGGCAATGGCTATACACACCTATTTCCACGAGCACGGATATTTCTATTTCCACACCCCTTTGATTACCGCCAGCGATTGCGAGGGAGCCGGTCAGATGTTCCAAGTAACGACCAAGAACCTATACAACCTCAAGAAGACCGAGGACGGACAGATAGACTACAGCGATGATTTCTTCGGCAAGATGGCTGCACTGACAGTCAGCGGACAATTGGAGGGCGAGTTGGGCGCCATGGCACTGGGCAAGATTTATACTTTCGGTCCTACTTTCCGCGCAGAGAACAGCAATACCCCCCGTCACCTGGCAGAGTTCTGGATGATAGAGCCGGAGGTAGCATTCATCCAAAAAGACGAGTTGATGGATTTGGAGGAAGACTTCATCAAATACTGCGTACGGTGGGCATTGGATCACTGTATGGATGATTTGGAGTTCCTGAACCAATTTGTAGATAAAGGTCTGATAGAACGTCTGAAGTCGGTGGTTGACACCGAATTTGTCCGTTTGGAGTACACAGAGGGCATTCGCATACTACAAGAGGCCATCAAGAACGGAAAAAAATTCGAATTCCCGTGCAACTGGGGTGATGATCTGAGTTCCGAGCACGAACGATTCCTGGTAGAAGAGCATTTCAAGAAGCCGGTTATCATGACCGACTATCCGAAAGATATCAAGGCTTTTTACATGAAACTGAATGCAGACGGAAAAACCGTACAGGGAACCGATGTGCTGTTCCCGCAAATCGGAGAAATCATCGGAGGCTCCGTACGCGAGGAAAGTCTGGAGAAGCTGAACGAAGAAATAGAACGCAGACATATACCGATGAAGGATATGTGGTGGTATCTGGATACACGCCGTTTCGGCAGTGCCCCGCATGCCGGCTTCGGATTAGGATTTGAGCGACTGATGCTGTTTGTAACAGGAATGCAGAACATACGCGACGTGATACCCTTCCCGCGTACACCCAAAACAGCAGAATTCTAAGAGAAAAAACAAATATCCATAAAAACACTAACAAACAATCTTATGAAAAACGAAGTTAATCGTGCCTTTATGGCTAAGAAAAAACTCTTATCACTGATGATTGTGCTGACACTATCGCTGGCAGCGATGGCACAAACATCTCTCAAGGGCAATGTGATTGACCAAGGCACACAAACGCCGATTGTAGGTGCCAAAGTAACACTGGCCAATCAGAACATCTACACCACGACCAATGCAAACGGAGAATTCCAATTGCTATATCTGGAACCTGTAGATGAGGAAGTGATTATTGAGGCAGATGGCTATATCTCCACCATCGAACTAGTTATGCTTCAGGCGAACCAAATGAACCAGATGGAAGCCATCCAACTGCAGCAAGACATTGTGGTTCAGGCTCAAAACGAGATTCTGCTGAACCTGACGGAAGAGGAGATGAGCGATGACGAGGGACGCTCGCAGGCACAAGCATCATCGTCGTCGGCCTCAACAGATGTCTTCAACTCGATGACCTCATTTGCCTGGTCCACAGCCCGTTACCGCAATCGTGGTTATGAATCAAACGTAGAGAGTTACTATATCGAAGGTTTGAATTTCAACTCGCAGGAACGCGGTAGTTTCAATTACTCTGCCATGGGCGGTCTGAATGATGCCAGCCGCTACAAGGAAGTGCTGAACCCGATGGAGGCCAGCAATTTCACATTCGGCGGTATCGGTCAGTCCACCAACTATCTGATGGGCGCCAGCCGCTATGCGCAAGGCTGGAAAGTAGGAGCCGCCGGCACCAACCGGACCTACAAGGCTCGCGTGAATGCCACTTACGCCAGCGGTGTGATGAGCAACGGTTGGTCGGTAATAGCCCAATTAGCCTACCGTTTCTCGCCCTATATTGACAACAAGGGAATCATCGGCGAAGGTATCAAATACTACTCGTTAGGCTATTTTCTGGCAGCAGAGAAAATTTGGGATAACAGCCGTCTGAAACTCATCACCTTCGGAGCCCCCACAGAGCGCGGTCAGAACGCAGCTGTCACCCAGGAGGTATATGACCTGACCGGCTCCATCAACTACAACCCCTATTGGGGCTACCAGAACGGTCAGGTACGCAACTCGCGTATCGTGAAATCGTATGATCCGACGGTGATAGCAGCCTATGAGATCAAGTTTGATGAAAACCAGATGCTGAAAGTAGCAGCCGGCTACCACTATTCCTGGTATTCCAATTCCGCACTGAATTTCTACAACGCTCCGGATCCGCGTCCGGACTATTACCGCAACCTGCCCTCCGCCATGTGGGACGGACAGATTGCCAACCCCTATAATGAGACATCGGGTCAGCAACTGTTTAATGAAGAGACCGGAGCCCACTATCCCTGGGGACAGTTTATCGGTCAGGACATGAACGGCGTAAACCTCGGTTCCGGTTTCATCGGAGCGGACGGCAATCTGATTGGTCCGTCGGTGGACAAAGACCAGTACAACACATTGGTTAACCTGTGGAAAACCCGCGACAACAAGACCACTCAAATAGATTGGGACAATATCTATGCCTCCAACTATGCCAACAACGCCAACAATCCCGCAGGAGCTGCGCGCTATATTCTGGAGCGCCGTCATAACGATATCCAAGAGGCTTCCGCTTCTGCCGTCTATGTCAACACACAGTTTGACCACCTGAAAATGACTGCCGGTTTGGAGGGCAAATTCTCGCAAGGTATTCACTACAAGACGATTGATGACCTGCTGGGCGGCAACCAATGGATAGATATCGATGCTTTTGCAGACCGTGACATCAAGGAACTGGCAACCAACAGCGGCTTTACCCAAGCAGACATCGCCGACGTCCGCAAAAACGACAAGCGCGACGGATATGACGAAGTAATCAAAGCCAATGGCCGCCGTTTCGGATATGACTACCGCATCAACATGGGCAATGCGAAAGCATGGTTCCAGAACGAATGGACATTCAACGAAGTAGATTTGTATTATGCATTGGCTGTCAACTACACATCCATGCAGCGAACCACCAACATGCTTAACGGCCGCGCATGGTATCTGACCAAGATTGCCGAAGATTTGGCAATAGGTGATGCCAGCGCACGCTATTACTATTTTGGAGAAAAAGCCTATCAGGCGCTTAATGAAGGTAATTTGCAAAATGCAGGGGCTATGATAGCCGGAACCGCTCACCATTTTGTAGATCCCGCCTTCAAGTTCGGAGCTACCTACAAAATCAACGGCCGCAACCGATTGAAACTCAATGCGCTGGCAGAGACTCGTGCACCTTACGCACGTGATGCGTATATCTCGCAACGCGTACACGACCGCGTGATCAATAATATATACACCCACGACAAAGCCAAAAACCTCAAGGAATTCTACGCTGCCAGTGAGAAAGTGGTTTCCGCAGACCTGACCTATGAGTTCAACTATCCTATTGTCCGTGGTCGTGTAACAGGCTTCTTCACCCAGAGTTGGGACGGGACAGAGCTGAACGGCTATTATGACGACGAGGCACGTACGTTTGTTAACCAGGCTCTGTCGGATATCGACAAACGCTATATGGGTATCGAGGCCGCTCTGGCAGTCAAACTGGGCACCTATTTCACCCTGACCGGAGCCACCAGCGTAGGCGACTACCGCTACACCAGCGATGCCTACTCTATCACTTCTGCCGAAAACGGAATGCCTCTATCCCAGGATCCTATTAACCAATCGCTTGTGTTTGAGACAGAGGACAAGGTGCTGCTCAAGGGATTGAAACTTGCCACAGGTCCTCAGGTCAACGCCAGCCTCAAATTATCGTTCTTCCACCCGTCGATGTGGTTTGCCGACGTGACTGTCAGCTATCACGACTGGAGCTACCTGTCGGTTGCTCCCAGCCGCCGCATGCAAGGTCTGTTCACCGGTGAGCGTCTGGACGGATCGAAGGTGAACGGCTGGTATGGCGACAGCAACGCCAATGCCATCCTCACCAGTGACGGCAAAATCATGGAAGCACCTACCTACGATGCCGCAGGCAACGTAGTATATGGAGCAAACACCGTACTGGATGCCAACGGCGTACCGGTATTGAAATATCCGTATAATATCATGACGATGCAAGAGAGTCTGGCAGCCACCAATCCTCTCAACCGGTTCCTCATTGACGCATCGGTGGGCAAACTGATTTATCTGAAGAACCGTCAGCAGGTGTCGATCAACCTGAGTGTCACCAACCTGACCAATAATACGCATTTCAAGACCGGCGGCTACCAGCAAGCCCGTCTGCCTCGTGCAACTGTTCAGGGTGCCAAAGACTATGAGAACTCCATTATTACGGCTAATGCCTGGAAATATCCGTCCAAGTATTACTATGCATGGGGAGTGAATTTCTTCTTATCTGTAACCTATAAATTCTAAGCGATATGAGAAAGTCAATTTATACATGCGCAATAGCTTTGGCTTTGCCCGTTATTGCATTGTTTACATCGTGCGAGCCGCGTGCTTACACTCCGGATGATGTATTTACACAAGATTCCGAGCTTAAACAGATTCTGGATCAAGAGAACCCTCAGGGCTACCGGATCTACACGCTCAACGGTTTTCTGGATTCACTGATGACCGAGCAGGGCAATTTCATGAGTGACACAACGCCCTACCGCACGCGTGCCAACTCGACCCATGCGCCGGAGATATACCTGTTCTCAGTAGATACGATTCCTACAGACACGATCGGTATCTATATCCGCGGACGTGTAACGACAGATGATTATGCCGGCAATTTCTACAAGAGTATGGTGATCCAGCAGATAGTAGAAGGCAAGCAGCAGAACCTGCGTATATCTGTAGATTTAGGTTCCAGCGGAGGCATGTACCAGATTGGTCAGGAGATTCTGATCCGCTGCAACGGACTGGCAGTAGGCAAATACGCCAACCAACCGCAGTTGTGCGTACCGTCGTATAACAACAATATTTTCTCCACCCTCCCGACACAATCGCAGAAAGTAGGTTGGGCTCCCGGACGTATCCCCGGTGCCAAGTTCAGGAATGCCGCACGCATGATCGGTGCACCGGACCAAAGCCAACTGATGTATGATACGGTGACTATCAGCGAGATAGTAGTTAATCCTACGGACTATACAGAGGAAGGAATGAAAGCCATCCGGCGCAATGACGGCCGCTTGGTGGTGCTCAAGAATGTGTTCTATACCGGCCAATACGACACGGCTTCACACTCTAAAGCATTCACTCCGACTAACTGCAACACCAACCATCCGGACTCATCCGAGTATGCGAACGTGTTTGCCCCCACCACCAAAAATATCGGCTTCCCGCAGAGCCGGTTGGTGGCTGACGAGTCATGGAACTATATCAATGTGTCTTCGTCCGAATATGCCAAGTTCGCCAATTACTACCTGCCCGGCGCCGACAAGAACGGAATAAGCGATTGCAAGAACTGGGTAGGCACTATCACCGGTATTCTCGGTTTCTATATGGACGTAGCGGATGATTTCCAATACAAAGGCAGCGGCTATCTGAAATACAAATGGTCGGTTACGCCGCGTGGTATCCCGGGTATCGGCATTGAGGATATCAAGATGCACTATAAAACCAATCCTGACTCTATCTGGGTACCACAGGAGTTCAATCCCAAGGACTACAACAGTCCCGCCAACTAACCGCCATCTAAAGTAATGAACTGGTTGGATGTATTATTGGTTCTGCCCCTGTTGGTCGGATTGGTACGCGGTCTGATGCGCGGACTGGTCTCCGAGGTTATCGCTATCGCGGTGGTGATCCTCGGAGCCCTCGGCTCCAAACTATGGGCTCCGCCTTTCGCGCAATGGCTGCTTGCACAATTTGCCTGGCCGCAACAGGTGTGCGATGTAGTGGCCTATGTGTTGCTGTTTTTAGGCATAGCCATTGTGCTGTCGATTGCCGCGCATTGGATGACCAAGATACTGCGTGCCATCCATCTGGGTTGGGCTAACCGTCTGGGCGGGGCTGTATTCGGCGTAGCCAAATACGGGTTGATTGTGCTGATTGCAGTTTTTGCGATGGACAGAACCAACCAGGCTTATCACTGGCTGGACGAATCGCCGGTAGTGAAGAGTTCGGTTGTTTACCCTCAAATGGTAAAAATAGCCAATGGTTTATTATCTTTCACTGGGAGCGAACTTAGGGAACCGTGAACTGACCATCCGGCAAGCCTTAGACATGATAGAGCAGCAGGCAGGACACATCCTCCGCTGCTCTACCTTTTACTACTCTGCCCCATGGGGATTTGAGAGCGCGAATGAGTTCTGCAACCTCTGCTGCGCCCTTCAAACGGACAAACAGCCATTGGAAGTGCTGGCCATTACCCAACAGACAGAGAAGGATCTCGGGCGGAAGAAGAAATCGATAGACGGTCACTATTCCGATCGTCCTATTGACATAGACCTCATAATGGCGTTTGATGATTCCGGCAAAGAGATACGCTGCGATATTCCCAATCCCCAACCACCGGTTTCCGATCATGAGACAAATACGGGTGCTCATGTTTCTATGCTCACGCTCCCCCACCCTTTGTGGCAGGAACGGGATTTTGTAAAAGTTCCTTTAGTTGAGATAATGCAATAACACGGCACATTGCCGTGTTTTTTTATAGCGAGTTGCGCCAGAAGGAGGAAGTAATATCCTGCCATTCATATGGCGCGTCGGATGTGCCGTTGCCTACCCGCTTGTAGAGACGCTGGTTGGTTCGCTCTGATTTGAGTCCGCCAAGAGATTCGATATAAGGTCCGAACTTCAGATAGTTGAAAGTTGAAAGTTGATAGTTGAAAGGAGTCTTGGTGTTGAAAGTCTCCGGAGTATAAGGTCTGCCTGAATACCAAGCGACTTTGATACCGTAAGCAGGGCTTTCTGAGAGACCGCTCGTTTCAGTCGCAGACAGATTTTTAATATACTTGGCAAGGCGGAATATTTCTTCGGGGTTCCGGTCGCCGCCCATGAAACAAACGCAGGTGATGAGTCCTGCGTATTTCTCCATCAGCGTGTCCAGCAGATCCGTTGTAAGCGGTTCGCCCGTGTCCTCCCACAGATGCGGACTATGGCACCCCTTGCAATGACAAGGGCACCCGGAGATATTGAGCGCAAGCGTCACTTCTCCGGGCACCTCTTGGAAAACGATATCGTAGGAAGCTACTTTAGTCATTCACTTTCACCTCATTTCTCATGCGGGCATAGAAACGTTTGGACGCCTCTTTCTGACGAGCCTCGGAGAAATTGCTGACGCGCTTCATGTAACCGATGACGCGGGTGAGATAATCCACGTTCTTGGAATGGCAGCACGGGCACTCCTTGAGATAGCGTTTGTCGATATGGCCGCAGTCGTTGCAAACGGTGTTGGGGATATTGAAGGTGAAATAGTTGCATCCCTCCTGTGCAGCTACACGCAGCAGCTGGCGGTATTGCGCCTCAGAGAGGTGTTCCTCCAGATTGCAGTGGAGTGCCGAACCGCCGGTAAGGTGCTCGATGTATTTTCTGCCGTGGAGGCGGAAGCGGTCGAGTACGTTGGTGTTGGTGTCCTCTACAACGTAGAAATAGCTGTTGTAGCAATCACGCGGCACAACGTAGCCGTCCTCGCGATCCCACTTGGCGTGCTTAACACCCACGTTCTCGGCAGGAATCATTTCGCAGTTGAACATCACATCCTTGGTGCGGTACTGTTTGTTCAGTTTCTCGATGATCCCGAGCACTTCCTGTACGAAATGCGTGTATTCCGGTGTGTCTTTGATCTCCAGTCCGAGGAACTCAGCCGCTTCCACGAGACCGTTGACACCGATAGTCAGGTACTGACGGCCGATGTTGATATATCCGGCATCGAAGAGGGGCAGCATACCGCGCTCCTGCAGGTTCTTGAGGTTCTCGTTGTACGCCAGTTGCACCTTGTGCATCAGATCCACAATGTCCTCGATGTACGACTGGTACGGGATATTGTTGCGCACGGCGTACTGGATAGCGCGGTTGAGGTTGATCGTCAGCACGGATTTGGAACCGGTAGATACACCACCCGCTCCGAGGGTGTAGCTGAAGCCGTTGTCGGTAATCTCATTGCGCAGACGGCAGCATGAAGAGAGGCTGTCGGCGTTGTCGGATATATAGGTGAAGAACGAGTGTCCGGCAGCGTACATCTGTGCGGTGAAATCGCCGTATTCTTTATCTTTGACATCTCCGTTTTCTGCCAGAAGCGCCATCGTCTCCACAGGGAACGTGAGGACGGTGCGTGTACGCTCCTCATTGAACCAGCGCATGAAACGGCGCTGCAGCCAGTCGAGGCTGTCCCAGTGCGGTGCTTCGCCGTTGGGGAAACGGAAGTTCTCGAAGAGAGAATTGAAATAATAGCGGTCGTAATAACTGATATTCCAGAATACTGACTGGAAATTGCGTGCGCCTGAAGGCTGGTTGAGGCTATAGACAACCTGCTGGAAGCAATCGCAGATGATGCGGTCGATAGAGCGGCGGCGTGTACTGAGATCCACGATTTCATCGGCACGTTTGTAGTAATCCTCACCATACTCCTGCTCGATGAAATAGTTCATATACATAAGGAACTCGGGCGTAGCGCACGCGCCTGAGAGCATTGACGAAACCATGAAAACCATGTTGATGAACCCGCCGCAGAACGATTTGAGGTTCTTGGGAGGCGTAGCGTTTCCGCCGATAGATTTGGTGCCGCCGATCAGCCAGGGGTACATGGTGATGGATGCGCAGTAGTTGGCGAGGTTGGTCTCGTCGTTCTTGTAGATGAAATGCTGGTTGAGGAGCTGCAGATAGCGGTCGCTGAGTTCTTTGCCGTACATCTGTTTGATACGCTCGGTGAGCAGACGGCGGTTGAGACGGATGAAGCCCTGCTTGGGCAGCTCGCCGATAAGAGTGGCGATGTTCTTATGCTCCACATTGGCGTTGGCATCGAATTTCGAGCCCTCGGCGGCATTGGAAGCCTGCACGTAGTTCATCATAAAGTCCAGACGCTGCTGGGTCTCACGATCCTCCTGATGTCCCTGACGATAGAGGATAAAGGCTTTGGCTACCTGGAAATACCCCTCCGCCATCAGTGCCACCTCTACCTGGTTCTGGATTTCCTCCACCGTAATACCGTTGTGCACGCGCAGGCGTGACAGAATGGCATTCAAAGTCTCCTCACTGGCAAATGCACCCACGGCGAGGAATGCCTTGGAGATTGCGTTTTTGATTTTGTCGATGGCAAATAACTCTTTCTTGCCATCGCGTTTGATAATGTATGTTTCCATAATAAGGGTGTAAATAAAAAATATTTATTGTTGGTACTTGCTAATGCACGATAAAACCCGACTTGCCTCCGATATTACTCCGACATTAGTCCGAAGTTACCCCGATAACCACTCTGTAAATTGCAGATTATGAGCGGGCTACAAGCGGTAAGGATAACCGGCGACGTCAAGCGGATATTCATGGTAATAATAACACAGCCGAAATCGAGTGCAAAGGTACAACAAATATTTCAATTGTGCAAATTTTTTGTCAAGAAAATTTTTCAACAATTTTAAAAGTTTCCCAAAACAAAAAATGCTAATCGCTCATATTCAAGCAATTAGCATTTTTATCAACACAAAAAGTTTTCCAAAAGTTGAAAGTTATCAACATCTATAGTTGCCGATTAAGCCACATTTCAAGAAATTTGTCATATAGTTGATAGATACCTTTCTCGTTGGTGAGGAGTCCTTTTTCCAGGAGTGCCGGTACGGCAGCCTTGATAGAACTCGGCGAAAGGAGTCCGTAGCGGCGGACAAACTTACCGGAAGTAAGATTTTGCGCTTTGCCTTCCTTGGCTATGGCTCGTAGCACAATAGACTGCTTTTCGGGCAACTGGTACATCAAATCCTCATAGATGATAGCGGATGAAGCAATAATACGATCTAACGCACTGTTGATATCCTCTATGCTGCATGCAGCCCCCTCAGGCGTAGTGGAAAACAGCTCATTCATCGTTCGCTGCATATAATAGGTGACGCCCTCAAATCGCTCGTACAACGCATGTGGCACTTGTTCATCCAGATGTCGTCCTCTCTGTTCGAAAAGCCGTACGCAGAAATCGGTATATTTGTCTTCCGGGAGCAAAGAGAGGTTGTACAAGGCCACTGACTGATAGAAGGGACGCGCCGGCGAAGTAAACATCTGCCCCATAAGATGACGCTGAGAGCCGGAGAAGATGAAATGTGCGTTGTTGCTATATTGCACATATGTGCGCAAAGACGCTTCCAATGTGCCGTCTCCGTAGTGGGTTATTTGCTGGAACTCGTCTATAGCAATCAGGCAGGGACGTTCGGCTGCATTGAGATAGGCAAATATCTCCTCCAGCGTGGTGTGAGGCGAAGCTATATCCCCCACACTCATCGTCCACGAGGGGTTGCCCGCCACATCAAAGCTGATTCCCGCCTTGACAGAGGAAAGCACCCCCGCGAACGTCTCCAATGCTTTGCGACCATAGGGTTTGAGCGCATCCAACACCGATGCCCCGAGCCGATAGACGAAGTCAGCCTCAGATTTGGTAGAATAAATATCAATGATGAAGGTATAGTACTTATCCTTGATTTGCGGCTGAGAGAAGCAATGCCGTATGAGATCCGTTTTGCCGTAACGCCGCGGCGAAATCAACGCCACATTGTTTCCGTTGGTAAGAAGACGAATCAGGTCAGCCGCCTCACTCTCACGATCACAGAAATAGTCAGGACCGGCATATCCGGTTGTAACAAAGGGGTTAGACAGGTTTGCACTCATAGTATTTTTATGCTGTTTTTAACATTTCACTGTGCAAAGGTACTACTTTTTTTTGAGACTGCAAAATATTTTTCCATTTTATGGAAATTATTTTATGGAAAAAATAGTGAGGCGGGGGTATTTGTTAGTCCAAAATTATCCAAAATTATAAAAAATTTTCTTTAATTGTCTTTAATTTTTGACTATACAAAAGAGAGTGTGTCAAGCATTTTTGACACACCCTCTCGAAAAAGAATAAATAAGTGAGTTATTTGTTAGCGAATGACAGAACCGGTCACGTTGTAACGGATACCGTTCTTCTCAATCACCAGCGTACCGTTCTCCAGACGCTTGGTAGCAGTAGCACCGGCGTCAATATTTCCGATGGATTCGGGTGTTTCTGCCGTTCCGAGACGGCAACGGATGATGCGGTTAAACGAATTGCGTGCCTCTACTGCCACCGCTCCACTCTCTTGGACAGTCACCGTGCCGGAGACGATTGACCATAAAGCGAGCGGCTGTGTGCCGCGACCGTCATACATCGCATATGAATAAGTAAGCGCTCCGTAAGCGTTCAATCCTCTGCCGGCTGTAACGGTTCCGGGTATCCTGCTGCCATCAATAGGATAATTGCCCGGCACAAGCGTTGTGGCGTCTGTCTGCGGATGAACCTCCAAACTGATGACCGCCCCCGACTGATTGTCCGAAGCGTCGATATAGAGTAGTCCGTCGCTCAACAGGTAATCGCTATCCACCGTATATTCGGCAAAATTGACGATGAAATCGGCATCTTCTGTATCGTAGGAGTAATGCCTCTCTTCCGGCGCGAGGTATGAACCCACCAACTCAAGGGCTACCGTGCGCACGTCGGACTCGTCTTCCTCGGACACCACGGTCATCGTTCCGGCTACAACTACCGTATCATGCAGATAAACCGCCGTGAGTGCTGCATCTATCATCGCGAAATAATGCACCTCCCCTTCTCTATCCAGCGAAGAGAGATAAGTCTTGCCGTAATGCAGGTCGGCAGCGGTATAGACGCCCGCCACCTCCGCGGCGTTGACATACAGGTTGATGTAGGCATTGCCCTCATCGTTCATGCCCCCTAACTGCCACGCGGACGGATAGATATCCAGCCCGAGGTCAGACGCCAGGAAAGCAGAGGGAAGCGGAATAGCCGGTTGGGCGGAAGCGGTCAGCAGAAGCGTAAAGAGGATACTGTCGGTTGGATTGGCTTCGTTCCGGGTGAGCATGGTTCCTGTGACCGTCACATTATTGGCTTCGTTTGCGACATTGATATCCGCCTCTGTCATATCATAGAAAATCATCTCCTCACCCTCCATATAGAGCACATACGTTCCCCACGGAAAAAAGTCCTCCGCCGTGAAATGGCCGGAAGTGCGGTCGGTGAAGAAAATGAGTGTGATATAGGTGGCGGAATCAGGCGTACAGCCGGATATCTGCCACGAGGAAGAACCGTACTGCACATCTATCCCGTACATCGTCAGTGTCTCCTGCCTGAGCTCGGCATGCATACTAAGGCTTAACAGCAGTACAGCTAAGATAGTCAACCAATTTTTCATAATACGCTTGTTTAGAAAAAAAGCAGGGAGCTGCCGAGAGGCAACTCCCTACCCGCGAATAAATAAGTGAATATCACGTTGTCGGATTAGCGAACAGCCTCACCGAGAGCGTTGTATTTAGCACCATTTTTGATGATTACCAAAGTACCGTTTTCAATACGTTTGGTAGCTTTCATAGCGGCATTGGTATTGTCGATAGCCTGAGGAGTGTCAGCCAGCGTGGTGAATGTGAACGACTGGGACGCATACTTGTATGCCTCGTCGAATACCCAAACAGTGAAGGTGTACTCTGTATTAGCCGTCAGACCGGTAATAGTAGCCTCGAAGAGACCGGTAGTGGCATTGAGTGTAGCATCAGCTACCTCAAGTTGGTCAGCATCCTGAATAATTACAGTCAGATCTGCAGCGGCAGTGTTGTCGTCTGTTGCCACTATAGTAACGGTTGCACCGTCAACTGTCGGAGTAGCAACGATTTCACCGATTACAGGAGCATTGTTAGCCGTAAGAGTTGTAAACGATACAGTTTTATTGGCAACATTACCGGCTTCATCTTTTACGATGGCAAATAAGTCATACTTTGTTCCTGCCTCAAGACCAGTGATAGTTCCGGTATATTTCATTGAAGATTCCAATGCCAAGTTACCGAGGTTATCACTTCCATCTTCTTTAGAAGAAATATATACTGTAAGTTTATCCTTTGAAATATTGTCAGTAGCATGAACAGTAATAGTAGCACTATTCTCTGTTATATCTGATGCCGTAACAGTTGAAATAGTAGGAGCTTTCTCATCAGCAGTTTTGAATGTTACTTTCAGACGATCGGCTGCTGCTGTCTTGTTTCCTGCCTCATCCTCGGCAGCGATGTAGTACGTATATTCCGTGTTGGGCGTCAGATCGGTTACAGATGCCGAGAACTGGTAGCTGCTGTAGGTGAAATCAGCCACCTTAGTGCCGTCCTCCAGTTGCAGTTCCACTTTGATGCTTGCGGTAGCCGTCTCATTATCGGTAGCGCGGACGGTGATGGTTGCCGAAGTGAAGTCTGCACCGATTGTAGCAGATGCATTGCTCAACGTAGGAGCCTTTGTATCAGGCAATTCGCCTTCCATGGACTGGTAATAACTATTATTGCCTGATTTGTAGAATGTCCGTACTTCAGTTGTATAAGCGCCCTTATAAAGGTTGCCGTCGTCACCCATTACTTCGAACGAAGCATTGTAGGTAGCTTGGTTAGTGGTCTCATCCAGGCTCACAAACACCAAGGTTTGTGTTGCAGAAACGACCTTTATGGATGCGCCGTTATATTTAATACTGGAATAGTTTGCTGCGATGGTTCCGTCTGCTGTAGACCATGTACCCGAGATGGCATTACTCTTCTTTGTATAAGTGTCGAATATGACATAGTTGTTATCGCCTTCCCAGTAGCCGATTTCGAAATCATAGGCTCCGGCAGAACTATAATTGGCATAATACTGCGCTTGAATCCAGTCAATGTTCATTACAATAGGAATAATTTCCAAAGTAGTGAAATTGATTGTCTCGGATGCGGCACTGCTGTTGTCAGCCTCATCTTTCGCTGTCACTGTAACGGCATAAGCGGTCTCGGGGGTCAAGCCGGTCAGTTTGATTAGACCTTCCTCCGCCGTGAGAGTAACTGTGGTAGCATCTGCAAAAGTAACCACATACACGATGTCGGCAGCAGCGGTGACATTGTCGGTAGCAGCCACCTCAATAGTAGCCCACTTGTCGGAAACTTCCTTGAGTTCAGCCTTGGTAAGTACAGGTGCCTGGTCATCGTCGGTAGCGCCGGTTGTGAGGGTGAATGCAAACGCCTCGCTTGACTTACCCGTGCGATCGGTCGCTATAAGGGTCAAGTTGTAGGTGGTAGAAACAGTCAAGCCGGTAATGGTTAGTTTGCCATCAGTGGTCTTCGCATTCTCAAGAATCACGGTCTCGCCGTTTTTAACGGTGAATGTAAGACTATCAACTACATCTGCATCGTCATCGGCAACGACTTCAACGATAGCCTTGGTACCGCCAATTGAGAAATCATTGACTGCTGTGATAGTCGGAGCGACCAAGTCGGGCAGTTCTACGATGAAACGCTTACCACCCCACCACGTGCCACCATTGTACGCCGAAAAACCGGCACTAATAGCATCTTCGGAGAAAGTAATTATATTCTTTACCTTTTTCCCCCAATAATCTGTACCAGTTCCAAAATTCGCTGCTACTATCTCGGCTGAAACACCATAATAATCTATATAGTAACCACCTCTAGATCTAATCATCACATAGCCATACGAAGAATTGTAAAATGCCAAATCGGTCGGAAGAATATATACCAACTCGGGATCTTGCGCATAGATAATAATCGGGGCACCGGATGCAACTAAAGCATTATCAATTTTGTATACGCCTTTTGCATCTTCGTTCTCATAGACATTTAGTGTATCCACTTGCTCTGTAGCACTTGTGAACATAGCCAAATACGTCGCTGTAACCGTAGCCTTACCCAAGAGGTTCCATTTTATAGGAGCAGCAGTCGTAATATCAAAAGTAAATGCTTGTTCTACTTCGTTCTCTTCACCTAAACCGACAAAAGAACCTGTAACGTGAGCAATACCATCGGTATAAGTTACAGTCAAGTCGGCATTGGTTAAATCATAGTATTCTTCATCCATTCCTACATATGAATAATAATCATCAAAGTCAGTTGTAGTGAAATGCCCGGCAATCGAAGCAGAATTGCAAAGCAACCCGACAAAAATACCATCTGCTGTTTCTCCCTCAATCTGCCATACAGGTTCACTATCATCTGTGTAATCATTCAATTTGGCATCTGTGATTACGATTGCAATAGCATCTGCGACTTTAGCCTTAGGAGATTTGGCACGATTAATAGCGGGAGCCTGTTCGCCCTTTACAAATTTTCTAATTTGTTTTTCGGACGAAAGTTTCTCCTGTTTTGCTGCATCAGTCTTTTCAATCTTAGCTAGTTTAGCATCGTTGGCTAAGGGCTTCAACTGCGGGGCAGCATTCACGCTCAGTAATACCATCAGAGCGCAAAGGATAGAAGTAAATTTCTGCATACCTTAAAAATTTAGTTAATAAATAAGTGGATTGTATTAATTTCTAATTAATAAATAAGTGAGCACGTAGCAAACTTGTTGTTTAAGTTGCAAAAGTACTACTTTTTTTCGAATTACGAAACAAAAACGACACAAAATCGTAAAAATAATTACATTTTGCAAGACTAATATGACAAAAAATAAGAATTTTGGCAATATGCACAACGTAATGTCTTTTATTCCATAGAAACTTACTAATGTTCGCTCTATAATTTAGAAAAAACATTCGTGAGGTGGATGTTTCTATTTACGTCCAAAATTACCCAAAATGATAAAAAATTTGTGAACCGTAATTATACATGCGCGTGCGTATAGGCGCATATATATAATGTATATAGGGTCACAGATTTTGCGATTTTACGCATATTGGACAAAAAAGTACAATGATTTTGAACAAAATGATGGAAATGTGTATTTTTTTCTTGCATAATTCGATAGAAAAGTGTACCTTTGTACCGAAAATGTGATTTTTGGCACTTATAACAGGTCAAAAAATGTGATTTTATAGCAGAATTAGTGACAAATAATGTGATTTAAACGATGGAAATGCTTGAAAGAAAGATAGATACGTTCCTGGATGAATGGAAAAAGAATCCGGAACGGAAACCTTTGATAGTAAAGGGAGCACGCCAGATTGGTAAAACTGAGTCTATTCGAGCCTTCGGAAGAGCTAACTATGTCTCTGTGATAGAGATCAATTTTGTACTTCAAAAGAAATTCAGATCTATATTTGAAAATGGTTATGAGGTAGATACCATCATCAAAAATATCTCATTACTCGAACCATCTTGGCAATTCATACCCGGTAAGACGCTCATTTTCTTTGACGAATTACAGAAATGTCCTGATTGCGCTACCTCGCTTAAGTCTTTCTGTCAGGACGGGCAGTATGATGTAATATGCTCCGGATCGCTAATGGGGATTTATTATGAAGAGATTGAGTCCAACGCGGTTGGTTTCAAAGAGGACTATGAGATGTATTCCATGGATTTTGAAGAGTTCCTCTGGGCGAAAGGCTATTCTCGCGAACAGATAGAGAATCTGTATCAACACATGCACGATATAAAGCCATTCTCGCAACTGGAAATAGACACGATGATGGATATTTTTCGCGACTATATGACAATAGGAGGCATGCCCGAGGTGGTGAAAACATACATTGACAAAGGTAATTTTGAAGGCACGCTTAAACTGCAACGCCAACTGTTGAAAGACTACGAAGAGGATATTACCAAATATGCCTCACAGACAGACAAAGCAAAAATACTGGCTGTGTATAGCCATATATCTACGTTTCTGGCAAAGGAGAACAAGAAATACCAGATTACCAAGATAGCCAAAGGAGCCCGTAACAGAGAGTATATCGGATCGGTGGAGTGGCTGAAACAGGCGGGCGTGGTCCATGTGTGCTACTGCCTGAACAATGTGGAACTTCCGCTGAAAGGTAATTATAATCCAGACAATTATAAACTCTATTACCATGACACGGGATTACTGATTGCCTCATTGGACGAGGAAGCTCAGGAGGATTTGCGAGCCAACCGGAATTTCGGAACCTATAAGGGTGCCATTTATGAAAATATAGTGGGAGAAATGCTGCGTAAGTCCGGCTATGAGCAACTCTATTTCTATAAACATGATAACCCCTCGCTGGAGATGGATTTCTTTGTGCGGGATGCGGATTCACTGATTCCGGTAGAGGTGAAAGCCAAAGATGGCGCTACAGTTTCGCTAAACAATCTGATTAAATGGGATTCTTATTCGGACATAAAATACGGTGTTAAGTTTGGATATAAGAACATTGGCTGGAATGGTCAGTTCTATACTTTCCCCTATTTCCTTGCCTTTTTGCTCAAGCGATTTTTGAAGGACAGACAGTGAGGTATAGCAAAAGATTTTGCGATTTTACGAAGATTTGGCAAAAAAGATTTTGCGATTTCAAATATTTGTTGTAACTTTGCAGCGGAAAATTGTATAGAAGCTTGATAAATGGCATCGCAAGATAGTAACATATTGTCGCAAATCAAAACGGTTGGCAAGCAACTAATCCCCCGTGGCAGCCACTTGCTGCTATACGGTTCGCGTGCGCGCGGGGATAACCGTAAAGACTCAGACTGGGACCTGCTTGTACTGCTTAACCGCTCGCATCAGGAGGATGTGGATTTTGCTACTATCTCCTACCCGCTCATGGAACTGGGATTCAGCCTCGGGCAATATTTCAGCGTACATACATACACCATGAAAGAATGGGAGAAAATGAGTTTCCTGCCTTTCTACAAGAATGTTGAACAAGATAAAATCGAATTGATATGAGCCTGAATGATGAAGAAAGACAGATTATTGTCGGTTTAGAAAGAGAAAAAGGACAGACCGTAGTGGTCGCGAGATGGTCACGTTATTGACCCGATATTGACCCGATACTGATCCGATATTGAACTGAGATTGGCTTAGAAAAATACATCAGGGAACTTTTTGAAGCGTTTTAGGGCATTGAGGACAAACAAAAAAACGAGAGTGTGCCGTTGACACACTCTCGTTTTCTGTTCCAGACGGAGTAAAACTCCGGCGGAGAGATTAACACGGATTATTTCACTTTTCAGTTTTCAATTTTCATTTTACAACTGCACCCTGAGCGTTATACTTCACGCCGTTCTTCTCGATGACGAGCGCGCCGTTTACGAAGCACTTGGTGGCAGCAGCCTTGGCATCAACATGGTCGATAGCCTCGCTGCTTACTCCCAGATGGCACTTAATGGCAGCACCAGGGCAGTTAACTGCATCAACGTCAATAGAGAGGTCATCGTTTACAACTACCTTGCCGTCGATAAGCAACCACAGAGGAATACTGATACCTTGAGATGTCAGATTGCCTGCGAAGGAACCGTAGATATTACCTTCGGTCAAGTCAAGTTCTCCGGCAGTAACTGTCTGCGGTACTTGCTCCTCAACAGAAACTGCATACTCACCGGCTACAAGATCTGTAGCATTTTCCGGCAACCAGAGTTCGAGAGAGATGTATGTACCATCCTCATTCTGACCCTCGATGAACAACAAGCCATAGGATGCCAGATAGCGGTCATCAATAGTATAGCTTGCGAAATTGACATTGAAGTCTTCTGTTCCGTCATACTGGGTGCAACCATCACTGCTGCCTTCTATCTCAAACACCTGAGAAGCAGCCTCGGTCGTGATGTTTCTCTCTCCGGAACCCCATACTACGATATAGAAGGTACCGCCGTCGCCGCAATAATACAACAGTTCTTCATCGTCCCAAGCCCAGGTCTGTGCTCCGGTAACTGCATACTGGTTGCCATAATTTCCATAGATTGCCTCTGCAATACCATCTGCGCCATAAGATTCGAAGAGAGCTTCGCTTGCAAAATAGTAATCCCACGGATCATTGTTGGACGGAAGAACACTGATACCGGTAGCTTCATTTACAGAGATCTCGAAGGTCAGATCAGAAACCTCGGGAGCAGGAATCTTGCCGCTCAGGTTGAGCGTGAACTCAGGAACATCCTCACCATTCTGGCCAAGGAACGTACCTGTGATCGTCAGCGTGCTGTCTGCCTCGTTGAAGGTAACCGTCAAATCGGCATCCAACATCTTGAACTTGTTGCCACTCTCCAAATAACCATCCTCATCCCAAACGATGTCTGTATAGATATAGGTGTAGCTCGACTCAAGGTCGTTCTCGTCGTACTTGCCGGAAACCTCGTCAGTATAAGCCGCTACAGTCACATAGGTAGTCTCATCCTCGTTGAATCCGCTGAGCTGCCAGCCGCCATCGAACACATTAACCTCCAGACCGCCAAGCGTCAGTTCAGTTGTGCGAGTCTTGGTCGGATTAGTGTAAGTCAGATTGAGCGTGTATTCGGTGTTGTTCAAGCAGAGTACGGCACCGGTGATAGAGAAGCCGTCTGTGGTCTTCGCAATGGTAACCTCGCCGCTGTAGATGTCGCTCGTTGTCTCGGTAGCTTTGTTGAGTACGGAACCGGTAATATCATCACCTGCCTCCCATGTGCCGAAATAGTCTTCATCCGGCATAATACTCAGCGAAATAGCATTCTTCTCATCCTGTGCGGTAAACGTATATTCAATCCAGTACCAAAACTCTTCCTCGGTAACAGAAACTGCGCCGGTGATGGTATCCTTATTCAGAGCCTCAGAAGCCTTGAACGAATAAGTCAGGTGGAAAATACGACCATAGGTGTCGGTTGCAGTAGCGGTATAATACTCTGTTCTATCTACGTTCGTCTTCGTGAACGAAGCAGCCACAAAACTTGCTTCCACATCATTATAATCTACATAGGAATAGTTGGTCAACATATCCTCCAGCGTATAGGTCTTACCCAACTCAACATCCTCCAGACTATCTGCTACAACAATATCGAATTTAATCACGTTGCTATTGGCATCACGGAATGTGAAATACACATCGTTTCCCGAAGAATAGAAGTAGTGAGTCTCGGTTGTTGCTACGAAATCATAGTCGCCGGGCTCAATAGGCTCCTCTTTGTATTCAATACTAATGTTGTAGGTATTACCATCTTCACCGGAGAAGGAACCAGCAACTGTTACTGCGCCCTCTGCATCAACAGATATAGTGCAAGAACCGCCGGTGAAATAGATTTCCTCCTCTGTGTCAAGAGGTACTACTAAACAATAGTCGGAATCAAGATCAGCCCATGCATACGAACCAGCAGCTTTGTCACTATATACATTAGAGAGCGATACATAGTAGTCATCGTTCTGAGCTTGAATCTGCCACCAACCTTCTTCAGGATCATCGCACCAATCTTCCCACTCTACTGCATCCCATGTGTCAAGGACAATGGTTTCTTTTTTAGCCTTCTGTACCTTAGCAACATCTGTTTTCAACACTTTAACGCCTTTCACAGCTGCTTTGCGCTCTGCAAAACGAGGCGCCAGAGCGACTGCACCGGCTTTTGCCTTCTGGTCAAAAGACTTGAACTCTACCGCTTTCGCAGGAGCTTTCTTTGCTACCTTCTGAGAGCAGATCTCTTTTTTCGCTGCCTTCTTGGCAAGAACATCCTTCTTGCTGACAGGTGCGGCACTTGCGCTAAAGACGATTGCTAAAGCGCAGAAAAGGGATAAAAATTTTCTCATACCTTAAAAATTTTAGTTAATAAATAAGTGAATTGTATTCATTTGGAATTAAACAAGTGAGTACATGTCCGTTTCGCAAAAAACGTGCAAAAGTACAACAAATTCTTCAACCTACAAACAAAAAGACACAATTTCTTCAATTTTTCTTTCTTTTGTCAACCACATGTTGCATTTTGTCAACAAACAGGCAATATACATATCAAAATGTTTTATTTAGCTGAACTATTCTAAATCAAACAATGCCACCCTACACCTACAAACACCAAAGAGGGTATGCCCCAACGAGCATACCCTCTCTATGTTTAATCCGGTTTTGGACTTACTAACTAAGCCTTAACGGATCTGCGTACCCAGTACATTGTACTTCACGCCGTTCTTCTCAATAACGATTGTGCCGTTCTCCAGACGCTTGACAGCCTTGACAGCCGCATCGGTATTGTCGATAGCCTCAGGATTGTCAATCGCGTACCAGTAAGCCTCTACGTCAAACCATACGATATTGGATTTGTGCTCCTCGCCTGCGCCGCGATAGATCGACTGCAAACCGAGTTTGCTCCAGCTGCGGAGAACCTCCTCGCCCTGGTTCAGATAAAGAGCGCCGTTGTAGATATCCCAATCATCCGAGAAATTGTACGGAATCTCTGTCAAATCCTCTTCCAGCTTCTCATAGAGATCGGTAGTGAGAACCAGCTCTGTTACTTCGTTGCCTGTTTGAACAAAGAATACATAGCTCAGCTTGTCGCCCAACAGGTCCTCGCCGTTGGTGCCTACAGTAGGAATACTGAAACGGACAGACGGATAACTGGAAGTACCGTTGAATGCGGTGATGGCAGGATCTGCCGGAGTAGCTGCCACCTCTACCAGACGCGTCAGCGTGATATCGGCAAACTCATCCATGGCATCTTCACCGGAAATAGTAGTGTACTCAGCGCAGGTGAACTGATCTTTCTCTGCGTCATAAACAAACGTAGCGCCGCTGAACACGATTTCCATATCGCCGAAGAAGCTCTCGTAAACACCCAGATACCAACCCGGCACGGTTACTACGCTGTCTTTGAGTGTACCGCGAACCCATGCCTCTGGCAGGTATTGGCTCAGACCTTGGAAATAAACATCGTCGCCGTCGAAACCTACCTTCACTTCGAAGGTCACTTCTTTCTCCGAATACGTATCCGTTCCTGCAAACTTATAGACAGCGGTCTCCAAATCTTCAGGTGCCTCTACCTGAGTAGTGCTGTAATCCAGATAGAAGAGCTGGATCTTCTGGATGCGTGCCTGGTTGCCGCTGACATTAGGAACCGAGAAGACAATCTCTTTGGCTTCGCCTGTCCACTGACCCTTGTCGCCTTCCAGCGCATAGGTGCCGACATTGGCTTCTAATTTCTTCTGGTTGTCGTTGCCGGTCAGCGTGAAGACAATCTTGCCGATAACCTTCTCGGAGGAGATGGTCAGCGTGTTGCCGGCATACAGACGTACGGCTTCGCCATTGTCATAATACTTAGGAGAATTGGATGTATTCTCGCCCGCCGCAAACAAACCGCTGACATCCTCGCCGATGGTAATGTTCGTTACATCTGCTGTGTTTTCATAACCTTGTTTGCCGGCTACCCAGATAGCATCGCAGTCCTCACCGATCTTCACATTGGCAAGCAATGCATAGTAGTAGAAGTCATCTTTCTTGGCATTGTCATAGATGACATTCAGCGCGGTATAGAGGTCCTTGTCTGCATCATATACAAACACGATATCCGCTACAGTTTCCATCTCCTCATCATCGCCGAGCAGATAAACCGAGCTGCCATAAGTGCTGACACCAACATACTGGCCGTAAGCGAATACGGCGGTGTCGCCTGTGGCATTGAACTGACCTTTGATCCATCCTTCGGGAGCTTCCTGCGAGAGACCCTGGATATAAATCTCGCCCTCGCCGGCAAGCGCTACTTGAACGGTGTCGGCAATCTCGGTAGAGCTCTGGCCGTCATAATAAGTCGCGGTGAACGGCTTTGCTACTATGGTGGCATCCTCAGGCACTTCTACCAACTCAGGACGCTCGCCGATGAACAAGCCCTCGTAGATACCGCTCAGCGTATTCGACAACTCGGAGGTACTGAGCATTACATAGCCGTCCACCTCCATTGCGCCGGATTCGGCATCATAAATAAGCGAAACACCTACTACTCCGGAACGGCTATAACCCATTGCATAAAGATCATTTTCCGTTGCGTCTGTGCCCAAATAAGTCACAGGGATTTCAATAGTGTTTTCCGACAATACGCCTTTTACCCATGCTTCCGGCAATACCTGTACCAAGCCCTGGATATAGAACGTGTCCTGGTCTTGGGCTACCTTGACAGTGGCGGCCACGTCTGTTGCGTTGTCGCTGCTGTAGTCACTAATCGAAGCGTAGTATTTACCCGCCATCGGCATATCTTTTGTTTCCAAACCTGCCGGCAGGGTCACAAGCTCTTTGTTCTGGACGTACGGAGTGTAAACAGACTCGTAGTCGCCATAGTTCTGGATGGAACCATCATCGGTCCAGACACCCGCTAACGATGTAGAAGCAAGACCTGTGCCTTGGAGCGAAATCACATCGTCAGCAACGGAGAAAGTAACCTCGGTTGACACGGAGTCAATCGAGAAACCGCTTCCTGCCACGTAGTTAAGCAATCTAATTGCAACGCAAGCGTCATAATTGGCTACATAACGCAGGTTCTGACCCAGCGCTACAGTAATAGTTTTGCCATCCTCAGAGAGTGTACCTTCTACCCAAGAACCATAAGCCAAACCGCTTACGATGTTTTGGAAATAGACTTTGTTCTCTGCACCGAATACGATGTCGATGGTACCGCTCTGAGCTTCGTAACTTAGCGACTTGTTGCTAACTACGTAGCGACCACCGCCACGCGTGTAGGTTTTCAGCTCGCCTGCCGGTTGCTCTGTGATAACCACAAAGTCCTCAGCTGCTTTCGGCGCTTTGCGAACCTTGGACGCGTCAATGCTGCGCGGAGAATCAATCTTGCCGGCAGCCTGAACCAGCGGCGCATTACCCGCATTCTTCAGACTCAAACGTTTTTGAGCCGGCACGGCTGCAAACGAACTCATCGCTACGAGTGCAGCAAGGAATAAAGAAGTAATTTTTCTCATACCTTTGATTTTTTAAGGGTTAATAAATGTTTGTTGTATGATTTGTGAATGTCTTTTATCCTACTGATTAGGATGAATGTCTTTTATTCTACCGATTAGGATTAATGTCTTTTATTCTACCGATTATCGTCCGTTGTACGTATTTTGAATAGCAAAATGTCGCTTATCCAACGAAATGATGTGCAAAGATACTACATTTTGTAGAAATACGCAACATAATAGTACGGAAATATTCATTATTTTTTCATTTTGTAAACCACATTTAGCAAAATGCAGATAGATTGCAAGCTGGCTTCGAACAAGCATCAAACAGAAACCAAGCAGAGGACAAGCCATGGGCAAGCAAGGATCGCATCGGGAGCGCATCGGGAGCGCATCGGGATCGCATCGGGTGAATATCGTATCATACCCCACCCTATAATATACGTAGTATATTATCCCGTGATTTTGAAATTTAATATTTGCATATTCCAAAAAAAAGTTGTATCTTTGCACCCGAATTATACATTTTGCATCTCGGTGGCATATTTGCCGCCGGGGCTGAAATCTGAAATCTCAAATCTAAAATCTAAAATGAAAAAACTTTCCTTATTGGTATTCTGCGCGTTCGCGTGCATGAGCATATGTGCGCAAGAAACAACGGTTCCCCAGCGCTACGTAGGCGGTGACATCTCTATGCTCCCAATGTACGAGCAGCACAACTCGTATTACAAGGACGTGAGAGGAAAGAAAATCAACGACCTCCTGACATGGTTTGTGGACACATGCGGCTGGAACACCTTCCGCGTGCGCATCTTTGTCAACCCTATCCGGCAAGCCAAAGGAGCTACCGACCCTTCTGTCTGCCAGGATCTGGCGTACGTAACGGCTTTAGGCAAACGCATCAAAGCCGCAGGAGCCTATTTCATGCTGGATTTTCACTACTCCGATGAATGGGTGGACGCCACCCATATTCAGGCACCTGTAGCATGGAAAGATGCGTCCGACGAAGCCATGGCGGATAGCGTAGCCGGATACACGCGCCACGTGCTGCAAACCCTGAACGAAGCAGGCGCAACGCCTGACCTCGTGCAAGTGGGCAACGAAATCATGTATGGCCTGTGCGGCATCAAAGTAGCACCTTACAACCGTTCCGGCGACAACTGGGATGGCTATCTGGGACTGCTCAAAGCCGGTTGCAACGCCGTACGCGAGTTATGTCCCGCCGCACAGATTATTATCCACACCGACCGACCCACCAACAGCGGATACAACAATTATTATTACAACAAACTGGTTAACGGCGGTGTGGACTTCGACATCATCGGACTGAGTTACTACCCCTTCTGGCATGGTTATCTGACAGCAGACCAGGTTACCTCAAAGAGCGACAAGAACCACTTGGTGAATGCCGTTACGAACCTCGGTATCATGTTCCCGAATAAGCAAGTGCAAATTGTTGAGTGTGCCTATAACTTCCAATATTGGCCTACCTCCGGCGTTAATTTCGATACCCAAGATGTATGGAAATGCTCCGTAGCCGGACAATACAATTTCGTCAAGGATCTTGTGGATGCCCTCAAACCGCTGGAGAATGTAACAGGCATCAATTATTGGTTCCCCGAGGAAGCCGGCAACGGTGACGATACCAACTGGAACACCAGTAGCGGAACCGTTCTTACCACATGGCTCAACCGCGGTTTCTGGGATGAGAACAAGAGCACATCCGGCCATGCTATTAACAAGACCGCTGCCGTGAGTGCCACCCAAACAGCCGAGGATGTGTGCGTACCGTATTACATGCACAATTTTCTGCCCGACAACCCCGAAGGCATTGACCGGACAAGCACAACCATCATTCGCGGCGAAAAACGCGTTGAGAACGGACAAATTATTCTGCTCCGCAACGGCAAGAAGTATAACATACTGGGAGCGGAACTATAATCCCTACCCCTTGCAATCTCATCGTTTTCTACAATACCGCAAACGGGAGGGCTCATCGAGTCCTCCCGTTTTAAGAATTTTCTAACTATGCAATATGCGATTACTCTTGCATCAGCAGTTGCATGACCACTTTCGCTGAATAGGCGACCGGGGTGCCGGGGCCGAAGATGGCGGCGACGCCGGCTTTGTAGAGGAAAAACGCAGTTAATCGTGCCCTTGTGGCTAAGAAGTCATAGTCCTGGGCGGGGATGACACCACCGGCGGTGACCTGATATCCGGGCGGCCGAGTTTCTTCAGTTCCTCGATAACCTAAGGGACGGAGCGTCCTTCCGTTGAAGCGGAAGGAGCGGCCTCCGCCTAGGATGGAAAACGTGGACATCGTTCTCCACCGCCTGTTTGGCTGCCTCGGCAGGGGTCTGGAACAACGGTCCCATATCCACGTCAAAGCCGCAATCGGCATAACCTGTGGCAACGACTTTCGCACCACGATCGTGGCCGTCCTGACCCATCTTGGCAATCATAATACGGGGTTGGCGACCTTCTTTCTTGGCAAACTCTGCCGTGAGACGACAAGCCTCCTGGAAGTTATCGTCCTGTTTGGTTCCTGAAGCGTACACGCCTTCGTCGAAAGTGGCTTGCAACGTGTTGAGAAATTTCGTTTCTCAAGGGAGTTGCCGCACTTCCTCCTCTCAAATCAACAACTTTGCAAGTTCTTGATTTGTTTTCTGGCTGCACACTATGGGTTCTTATCCCTGCGGGAACGATTACTTTTCTTGGCTTATTTGACTTCGTAGTCGGTAGCGATATAGAAAAAGCAGACTTACCGCAAGGATAGTCTGCTTTCTGTTATTTTTCT
>JAFVDD010000033.1 GCA_017478725.1 Paludibacteraceae bacterium | reverse complement strand
TGTATAAGAAATGGGGACAAAACGTTTATGACGGTGTCTGGCACCACATAAAAATCGGCCTTAATCCATTCCTTAGATGTAAATCGAGTGCAAAGATACTACTAATATTTTAAATATACAACCATAAAAAGAATACAATCATATTGCCACGCTATCCCCAATTCAATACAATTATACATAATACAGCCAAAGTATCTAGACACAAAAAACGTTTAACAATATATGACAAGAGTGCCGAAATACACCACATGCAAAGATTTCAAAATATTCCTAATAGTGTTGTTGCGCACTTCAAAGACATATATCGAATAGAGAGAAATTTGACGACTGAGGAACAAATAAGAAATGCATTAAACATACAAAGTCAGAAGGTAACTTTACGTGATGTCTTGAATGCAGACGCTCAACCTTTCTTGGATATGTACAAAGAATTTGTTACAATGGGAACCAAACCTATTGAATTTACAACCATGAAAGCAGAAAACATAAAGAACTTTTGTCTAGTCCGTCGGTATGATGTGGTAAAAGTAGAACATGCATTACGAAGGTTTTACAAATCATCTTATAGCAAGAAAGTGTTTGAACCCTACAAACAAGTCTGTTACGAACACCTTCTTAAAGGATCAACGCAAGATTATACTCTTAGGAAAAAAATTCGGGACTTTCTGAAAGTCTCCTTAAAATAAACAAGAGGAGGTATCATGTTAAATTACATAACTTACGAAAATGACTTACATAACTTAGGAATTGTCGACGAGAATGAGCAGCGAGAAATCATACAATCTTTATACAACTTTGCCTTAGTCGCTTGTGAAATCTACTTAAAAAGAGACATAAATAACCATGAAGAAAGTAATCACCCCATACAAGGATTTGGTTGAAAAAGTTGCCGGTGCATTTATAAGAGTTAGTTCTTATGGACAAGAAGATAAGGGTAGTTCTTTGGAAACACAAAAGGATATGTGTCGCAAATTTGCTGCCCAAAACAACATTCGCATCAAAAAGTTCTTTTGCGATACACATGAAAGTGCTAAAACTCCAGGTGAGTACTTTAAAAACATGATAGAAGAAGCATTAAAAGATGATGAAATCAATATCATTCTAGTACAAAATTTGGATCGATTTAGCCGAAATGTCGAAGGTATTGTCGCGCGAGAGATATTAAAGGCTAATTGGAAATATTTAATCTCTACCACGCAACAATTTGATCCTGATACACCAGAAGGTGACTTGATGAGTGACATTAGCATTTTATTTGCCAAATATAATAATGACGTTAGACAATGCAAGACATTATTTGGGCAACATGGGCAATTGGGTCGTGGAGAATGGCCATATCGAATTCCATGTGGTTATGTAAGGAATCCCTCAAAGAGACAAGAAATATGGATAGATAATTTCAAAGGAAATCTTATGAAGCAGGCTTTCTTATGGAGAGCTGAAGGTGTACAACAGGTTGTAATATGTGAGCGTCTAAAAGCACTAGGACTTAATATGCAACCAAAGCATTTAAGCAAACTATTGAAAAATCCTTTTTACTGTGGTTGGATTATACACAGGAACCTTGACAATATGCCGAAGAAAGGAATACACCCCACAATCATCGACGAAGAAACTTTTTTTGCCATCAATGAAGAGATGAGACACCGAATATATGGGACTCCGGAAGAGTGGAATTATCTCGATGAAATCGGGGCAAATAAAGATCGGGTAACAAAAATGGAACCCGAATATCCTCTAAAGCGATTGCTCCATTGTCCACAATGCGGAAAGGCATTGACGGGTTATGCGACAGTGCGTTTAAGCAAGGTACACCACTATTATAAGTGTAACACGAAGGGCTGTTGTCTAAATCTTAATGCTGATGATTTGCATCAGAAATTCAATAAACTGATAAGTCAGTATCAATTAAATCCAAAGTTCATACCTTTATTTAAAAAGATATTGAGTAATGAAGTACGTACGCGAATTGGAGAGTTGGCGCAAAATCTTCCACAATTAAGGAAAAGATATTCAGAGTTGGAACAACAGAAGAAAAATGTTCAACTGAATTATGCAAAAGGAAAGATTAACGAGGACATTTACCAAGAAGCCCTTTCGCAAGTAGAGTGTAATCTTAAAATTCTTGATGAGCAAATTTATACAGCAGAACAAGCAGAACGGGAATCCGAGGAGATAACACAATATGTTGTAGAGAAGAGCAAGAATCTAATAGACCTCATCCGTCAAGCCGATTATAAAGATAGGTTGCGATTACAGACTCATATCTTCCCTGAAGGATTGATTGTAGATACTAATGAAGGGCTAATCACATACAAAATTAAAAAACTATGCCCTATCTATAAAAAAATCGCATAAACGGCCCGATATTTGTTATAAACAAATAATATGGGCAAAACGAAAAAAAAGATTATTCCTTATAGCAAACTAACAAATAAAGTTGCTATAGTGTGGACACGGGTATCGAGCGAACGTCAGGAAAGAGAAAACTGTTCGCTCGATACTCAACGTGAAGTATGTGAGCGGTATGCAGAAGCGAATTGTATTCGGATTAAGAAGTATTGCGGTGGACAGCATGAAAGTGGTAAGTCGGAGGGGGAACTATACAAGCAGATGATTGCTATTGCTTGCCGAGATAAAGAAATCAATGTTATCCTTGTTTATTCTTTTGATAGGTTTAGCCGTTCTGCTGCGGCTATAGCCACTAAACAGAAGTTGAAAGAGCAAGGGATATATGTAATCTCTGCTACACAATCTTCAGACCCCGATTCGGTGGTTGGTGATTTTGTTGAAGATCTATCTATCATTCTTGGAAAGTTTGATAACGCTATTAGACGGATAAGATTTTATCAGGTCAGCAAGGACAATTGGAGCGTGGCAATTGGCCTTTCCAAATCCCATTTGGTTATGAGCGCCGAAAGCAGGGACGTGAAAAACTAATCGTTGTTACAGAACAAGGATATATATTGCGACATGCTTTTATCTTGCGCGCACAGGGAGAGCGGGAAGTGGATATAGTTATAAGACTAAAAGAGTTAGGGTTAGATATGCCGTTAAAACATCTCAATAAACTTCTAAAGAACCCTTTCTATTGTGGTCTTATTATTCATCCTCGAATGAATAACAAACGAATCATCGGCAACCATGAAGCATTGATTGATGAAGAAACATTCATACGAGCGCAGGGATATGCGCACACGGGTTATGAGCAAATAAAGGATGCTGTCGATTTCCCTCTAAAGCGACATGTGTATTGCGCTGTGTGTGGTAGTGCCATGTCGGGTTATGTACGGGTACGCCCTAAACATAGATACTTATATTACAAGTGCAATACTCATGGTTGCGGAGTTAATGTGCAAGCAGAACATCTACATAGTTTGTATATGGATCTATTGTCTGAATATGCCGTTGCAGAAGAAAATATACAAAACGTTCAGAATCGTTTGAAGAAGTTGCTGCAACAGCACCATGATAAAAAATCGAAGATAGTCGCGGTTATCAAAAATGAAATTGCCGAACTCCAACAGAAAGCAGATGTAGTTGAATACAGATACGCACTTGGAGAGATTCCTGAATCATCATATAGAGTTGCAATAGAGAAATTACGACAAAGCATTTCCGATAACGAGCAGAAATTGAAATTGCATGAATCAAATTTCTCGAACACTTTGCGTATAGCCCATCAAGCAGTGCTAATGTCCTGTCAATTAGCGAGTTATTGGAAAGAAGGAGATTTCAAAGAGCGGCAAAAATTACAAAAATTCGCCTTTCCTATGGGTATAAAATACGACAAAGAAAAGGGAATTTCTCGAACACTTTGTGTTAATGAGGTGTTCCGTGTAATTCGTTCTATATCAGACGATTGCAAAGACATAGAAACAAAAAGCGACTTTGATTTGTCATCAAAATCGCCTTATGTCGAGAAGAGGTGACTCGAACACCCGACCCCCACGTCCCGAACGTGGTGCGCTACCAACTGCGCTACTTCTCGAATTTTCGGGAACCGAAAATTCTCGGAGTCCCTTGATAGTTCGTTATTTTCATAGTCATAAAGCAGGGTACCCCTCCCTTCTTTATTCCTGAAAAATAATCTTCTATCTTCGTGAGTTCTCTCTCACTTAGCTCAAAAGCGGGTGCAAAGGTACTGCTTTTTTTTGAATTGACCAAATATTTCTGCGTTTTTCTTTTAAAAAAGAGCAAAAAGATATCTGCAGATGTCATTTTTGGGTCAGAACCGATAGCTGAAACTAACGTACCACCCCCATTCCCACATATGCCGGTAGAGGTCGGATGAGGGGTGTCTCAGCAGGTTGTTGAGTCCGAAATCATAGCCGCTCTGTAGTCGGTAACGGTCCCATTCCAGACCTCCGCCCACACCGTATTGTATATTCGCGCGCACAATCTCGTCCACCATACGGTCGTACGGCTCAACGGGCAGACCTTTGCTTTTGAGCCATGTCTCTGTCTCTCCGCTCAGGTGGGGAGACATATAATCCTTCTCTGCCAGACCTATATGCAGCTGCGGACCGGTGTAGAAGAACAGGTTGAGTTCCCGCCAGAGCGGAACGGTATAATAAGCCCTCAGAGGGATAGTGAGGTTATGCTCCAGCACGCGGTGGCGGATATATTCCTCCTGGGTAGAGACAGCGCTCATGCTGCGCCAATGCTGGTCGTTACGGCCATAAACGAGCGTGTAGAGCAATCCGGTCTGCAGCCCGAAATGCATAGGCAGGAGGAACGTGAAAGTAGCTCCTATGCGTGCGCCGTGCAGGTACATATCCGGATAAGTCAGTTCGCTGCGCGACCACTGGTTGTGCTGCACGTACCCCGCCTCTATGCGGTATTCCACGCCGAACTCATAACGCTCTACCTCCTTCTCCTTGCGTGTAGGGTCAAAAAACGAGTTGTCGGCTATCTGCTCTGCCGGCTTCCGGACGTCATCGGCATGCAGGGCTGAGAGGTGAGAGGAGAGGGTCAGGAGGCAAGCGACGGCCATTACCCGGCGGAGACAAATATATGTTTTAGTAGCTGTCATGAAGGATAATTATCACAAAAATCGACCACAAAGGTACTGCAAATTTTCCAAATATGCAAAAAAAATCACAAAAAGTTTGCGTATGTCAAAATTTTGTTGTAATTTTGCACGCTTTTTCGGACGAACGCGTCCAAAGCCCTTTTGGGCGGAGGCCGCTTCTCCCGTTTGATGGGAGACTGCTCCGGGTGCCATCGTATAACGGTTAGTACTCAAGATTTTCATTCTTGCAATAGGGGTTCGATTCCCCTTGGCACTACGTCGGAAGCGGCTCGCCTAAGTGAATCCGCGAGGCGGATTGAGGCGGCTCGCACTTCCTCCTCTCAACGCTGCGAACATTGCAGTTCGCAGCGTTGGAACAGAAAAACAATGACCTTCCCTAAATAAATATCCCGAAGAGCCCTTCCTCTCATCGCTCCGAAGGAAAGTCAACAACCGCCTGTGAGACAGGCAAAAACAAAACAAACAAGATGGCAAACCATAAAAGCTCTCTGAAGCGTATCCGCCAGACGGCAGCACGCAAAGCACACAATCATTACTACGCTAAAACCGCACGTAACGCTGTGCGCGATTTGCGCAAGACTACCGACAAAGCTGCAGCAGCTGCTGCTCTGCCCAAGGTAAGCTCGATGCTCGACAAACTGGCTAAACGCCACATTATTCATGTCAACAAAGCTGCCAACCTCAAATCGAAATTGGCGCTGTTTGTCAATAAACTGGCGTAAGCGGTTAGGAATACGCTGTTTGACAAGGTCAACGAGGAGTCATCCGAAAGGGTGACTCCTTATTTTTTTTATAAAAATGCAAAAAAGTGCACGATTATTTTGATAATTCGGAAAAAAGTAGTAACTTTGCACCCGGATTAATACACTTTATTAAGATGAAAGAGAATAAAATTCCTATCGTAGATTGCCCATACGGCGATTATATGATCGGTGATGCCAGCGGTAAACTGATGAACGAATACGGCCGTTATCCTTGCAAAATCAAGTGCGGCGTGTATGCGATGCTGGTGCGCGGTACGGCTCACGCTACCATCAATGTGACGGAGTACGATTTCAAAGCCAATGATATATTGCTTCTGGAGCCGGGCAGTTTTCTGCTTATCCGCGAGTTCTCTGAGGATGCGCTGGTTTATTGGGTGGTGTTCGGCAGCAGTTTTCTGGAGAAACACACTTTCAACAACCGTATGTCGCTTACGGCGCTGCAGCTCCACTCGCCGGTAATCAGTATTGACGATGAACGCAGCAAGGTGCTGATCAGTATGTACAACACGCTCATCGAGGCGATGAACACGCGTCCGTCCATGCTCACGAGCGAGAAGATGGTGCATATATTCAATCTGCTGCAGACCTCCTATACCGCCTATGCGAAGTCGCAGGACTCGTATGTGGTGCGTCCGCTGGACCGCAAGACGGAGATTTATCAGGATTATTGCCAGATGGTGTTGCAGCACTACCATGAGTGGCACCATGTCAACCAGTACGCCGATGCCATGCGTATCACTCTGCCGCATCTGTGCTCCACGATCAAGGCAGTAGGTAACCGCACGGCTGGAGACATCATCATCGAGGCTATCCTGACGGACGCCAAATCGCAGCTCAAGATCACCAATCTGCAGATCAAAGAGATTGCCCTCAGCCTCGGATTTGACAATGTAGCTTTCTTCAACCGCTTCTTCAAGAGCCATATAGGCGTCACTCCGAAAGTGTACAGAAACGGGTAATGCTGAATATCTCGATTGTTTTATATCGTCCCCGATGGGAGGAGGAAGTGCTTCCCCTGGTAGGTGAGTTGCTTCGGTGCCGGAGATTGCGCAAGATTTACCTGCTCGACAACACAGAGCCCGGTGTGCGCAAACCGGGTATGGCGCAAGAGAAAGAGACGCTTGCCAGACAGTTCGGCACGCGGCAGGTGCGCTATATGGCTATCCCGTCCAATCCCGGCTACGGCACGGCGCACAATATCGCCCTGCGCGAGAGTGCGTACTACCGGACGGAGCTGCACCTTGTGATGAACAGCGATATCCGGGTCAAAGCCGAGGATATAGACGCGATGCACGACTGGATGCTGGAGCATCCCGAGGTAGGGCAGCTCATGCCCCGCGTGCTCAATACGGACGGCACGCAGCAGTACCTTGCCAAACGTCTGCCCTCGCCGATAGATGTGTTCGGCCGCCGTTTTCTGCCCGGGTGGCTTATGGCGCGGCGCAACCGCCTCTATGAGCTGCGCGACAAGGATCTTACCCGTCCTGTCAATGCGCCCTACCTCAGCGGCTGTTTTATGCTTCTGCGCACATCAGCGGCGGTGGAAGCCGGGCTCTTTGACGAGAGGTTTTTCATGTACCCGGAGGATATCGACCTCACGCGCCGCATCCACTGCAACAGCCTGACGCTCTATCATCCGCAATGGACCATCGTGCATGCCCATGCGCAGGCTTCCTATAAAAACAAACACATGCTCCGGATCCATATCCAGAACATGTGCCGCTATTTCAACAAGTGGGGATGGTTTTTCGACCGTGAACGTCACACGTTCAACAATCTATAAGTCAGGTATCCGGCATAGGCCAGCAGCAATATACCGCCTTCCCATCGTTTGATCTGGCGCTCTTGGTTCGATTTGACGAACAGCCACACCAGCAGACTGCCCACGGCAGCCGCCCATGCGTCCAACTCGATGCCCTGATAGGCTGGCAGCGGGTGAATGACGGCACTTGTGCCTAAAATAAAAAACACATTGAATATATTGCTGCCCACCACATTGCCTAACGCTATGTCGCAATTCTTTTTCGTGGCGGCAATGACGGAGGTAGCCAGTTCGGGCAATGATGTGCCGAGCGCAACGACAGTCAGACCGATGACGGCTTCACTCACACCGATCCGTGTTGCCAGATCCACGGCGCTCTTCACAATCAGTTCGCCTCCTATGACCAATCCCGCCAAGCCTGCCAGAATGAGTACCACGGCTCTGCCGGCACTCATCGCTTTCGTACTTGGTACGTCTTCCCCTTGTACTTCACCCGGGTGGTCCTTGGCGTGACGGAACGTGTTGTAGAGAAAATAAACAAACATCGCCAGCAGTACGATACCTCCCACGCGCCCTATACCGCGGTCGTCGCCGCAGTCGCCGGCAGGCATCACATCGCCCCATGGCGAACGGACTGCCACAAAGGCGAACACCAATACGCCTGCGATGATGGACAGCGGGATATCAAAATCACGGCTGCGTTTCTGCGAGGCGATAGGATAGACCACTGCCGTCAGACCCAAGATCACAAAAGTATTGATGATATTGGATCCTAAGATATTCGTGATGGCCAGATCGGTGCTGCCCTCTGCCACACTCACCATATTCACCACAAACTCCGGCATGCTTGTGCCGAAAGCCACTACGGTCAGTCCGATAGCCAGATCGCTGATTCCGAACCGTTTGGCTATTGCCGAAGCACCGTCCACCAGCCAGTCGGCACCTTTCACCAGAGCCACAAACCCTGCGATAATCAGCAGCGCTCCAACCCACCAGCCGTAATTCAAAAGATGTTCAATAATCATAGTATTCTGGAATTCCGGGCTTATACATTAAACAGGAAATGCATAATATCGCCGTCCTGCACCAGGTAGTCCTTGCCCTCGATGCCGAGTTTGCCGGCGGCGCGGCATTGCGCTTCTCCTCCCAGCGCTACGAAATCATCGTATTTGATGACCTCCGCGCGTATGAACCCGCGCTCGAAATCCGTATGGATAACGCCTGCGCACTGCGGTGCTTTCATGCCTTCGCGGAAAGTCCAGGCACGCACTTCGTCCGATCCGGCGGTCAGGAACGTGCGCAGTTTCAGCAGGGCATAGGCGGCTTTGATGAGCCGGTTTACTCCGCTCTCCTCCAGACCTATCTCCCCCAGAAACATCTGGCGCTCCTCGTAACTCTCCAGTTCGGCTATCTCACTCTCTATCTTGGCAGCCAGCACTAACACATTCACCTCCTCGCCATTCGCCATTTCGCCTTTGACAGCTTCGCGCACCTGCTCTACGTAGGCGTTTCCTGTAACCGCTGAACCTTCATCCACGTTGCAGACGTACATTACCGGCTTGTTGGTGAGCAGGAAGAGGTCCTTGGCGGCAGCCTCTTGCTCTTTGTTCTCCAGTTCGACGGTGCGGGCGTTTTTGCCCTGCGAGAGCGCCTCGCGGTATCGGAGCAGTACCTCCAGTTGCAGTTTGGCGAATTTGTCGCCGCCTGCTTTGGCGGCTTTCTCGCATTTCAGGATGCGACTCTCTACGGTCTCCAGGTCCTTGAGCTGGAGTTCGGCATCGATGATCTCTTTGTCGCGCACAGGATTGACCGATCCGTCCACATGCACCACGTTCTCGTCATCAAAGCAGCGCAGCACATGGATGATAGCGTCCGTCTCGCGGATGTTGGCCAGGAACTTGTTGCCCAGTCCCTCACCTTTGCTGGCTCCTTTGACCAGTCCGGCTATATCTACGATCTCCACGGTGGTGGGAATCACCCCGCGCTCGGGCCGGCATATTTCGCCGAGTTTGATGAGCCGCTCGTCGGGAACGGTGATCACGCCTACGTTCGGCTCAATGGTGCAGAAAGGAAAATTGGCGCTCTGCGCCTTGGCATTGCTCAGACAATTGAAAAGGGTGCTTTTGCCGACGTTGGGCAGACCCACTATACCACATTGTAAGGACATAATATGTGTATTAATTAAGAAAAATCGTGCAAAGGTACTAAAAAATTTGCACATGTCAAAATAATTGTGTAATTTTGCAGCGTAATATCGGCAATAATCGTTTAACTTTAAATAATTCTATTTGTATGAAAAAAGCATTGAACAAGTGGACCGCGCCGAAGAGCGTAGCTCCCGAGAGAATCATTCAGTTTGGCGAGGGCAATTTCCTCCGCGCATTCGTTGACTGGATTGTATGGAACATGAATGCCAAGACCAACTTCAACGGCTCGGTAGCCGTTGTGCAGCCGATTGACAAAGGCATGGTGGAGTGGCTTAACGGACAGGACTGCTTGTATCATGTGAATCTGCAAGGCCGTCTGGACGGCAAGGCTGTCAACAGTCTGGAGCGTATTGATGTGATCTCGCGTGCGCTGAACCCGTACACCCAGAACTGGGCGTTCATGGCGTTGGCAGAGCAGCCGGAGATCCGCTTCGTGATTTCGAACACCACTGAGGCGGGTATCACCTTTGATGACAGCTGCAAGTTCACCGACGCACCTGCAAGTTCGTATCCGGGCAAGCTGGTTCAACTGTTGTTCCGCCGCTACAAGACCTTCAACGGCGACCCGACGAAGGGTCTGATTTTCATGCCGTGCGAGCTGATTTTCCTGAACGGACACCACCTGAAAGACTGCATCCGCAAGTACATCGAGCTCTGGAAAGACGATTTCGGCGCAGACTATGAGGGCTTCAAAGAGTGGTTCGAGAAATACAACTACGTATGCGCCACTTTGGTTGACCGTATCGTGCCGGGCTTCCCGCGCAAAGACATCGCCGAGATTCAGGAGAAAGTGGGCTACAACGACAATCTGGTTGTACAGGCTGAGATTTTCCATCTCTGGGTAATCGAGAAACCGGAGAATATGTCTATCGCCGAGCTGGAGGCTGAGTTCCCTGCCAACAAAGCCGGCCTGAATGTACTGATTGCCGAGAGCGAGAAGCCGTACCACGAGCGCAAGGTGACGCTGCTCAACGGCCCGCACACCGTGCTCAGCCCTGTAACCTACCTCAGCGGCGTGAACATCGTACGCGATGCTTGCAACCATGAGGTATTGGGCAAATACATCCGTATGGTGATGTTTGACGAGCTGCTGGAGACGCTGAACCTGCCGAAGGAAGAACTCAAAGCCTACGGCGAGAGCGTGCTGGAGCGTTTCAACAACCCGTATGTGGATCATCAGGTGACCTCTATCATGCTGAACTCGTTCCCGAAATTCGAGACCCGCGACCTGCCGGGCTTGAAGGTTTATCTGGAGCGCAAGGGCGAACTGCCGAAGGGTCTGGTACTGGGTCTCGCGGCTATCATCGAGTACTACAAAGGCGGCGTTCGCGAGGACGGCGCACCTATTCAGCCGAACGATGCACAGGAGATCATGGACCTGCTCAAAGAGCTCTGGGCTACCGGCGACACCCGCAAGGTGGCAGAGGGCGTGCTGGGCGCTACCGATATCATCTGGAAGGAGAGCAAAGAGGATCTCAACAAGATTCCGGGTCTGACCGACCTTGTAGAACTCTACCTCAACTCCATCGAGTCCATCGGTATGCTCAATACCGTTCAGGCTATGCTGGCTGTGGACAAAGTAGGCGACGTGATCTCCAAGATCAAGAGCCTCTTCTAACAAACCTTCGTCATAACGTCATAACGACATAACGTCATATCGAAACAATTATGACTAATATTCTGAAAATCAATCCCGCCGACAATGTGGTTGTAGCCATACAACCGCAGTCGGCCGGTGCGGTTATCGAGGTGGACGGCAAGCGGATCACAGTCCTTGAGGATGTGCCTGCCGGACACAAGATAGCCATCACCGACCTCGCTGAGGGTGAGAACGTCATCAAGTACGGTTTCCCGATCGGTCATGCCAGGGAGGCTAAGAAAGCCGGCTCGTGGATGAACGAGAACAATATCAAGACCAACCTCGCCGGTTTGCTCTCCTATGAGTACCACCCCAAAGAGGTCGTTCTCAATATCCCCGACGAGAAACGCACTTTCATGGGTTATCGCCGCAAGGACGGCCAGGTAGGTATCCGCAACGAAGTGTGGATCATCCCTACCGTAGGTTGCGTGAACGGTATCATCGAGCGCTGCGCGGAGAAACTGCGTCAGGAGACGGGAGCGGATAACATCTTCGCCTTCAAGCACAACTACGGCTGCTCGCAGTTAGGTGATGACCACGAGAACACCAAGAAGATCCTGCGCGACATGATCCACCACCCGAACGCCGGGGCTATCCTCGTAGTGTCGCTCGGTTGTGAGAACAACCAGCCCGATGTGTTCCGTGAGTTCTGCGGCGAGATTGACGAAGACCGCGTGAAATTCGTGGTTACCCAGAAGATCCAGGGCGACGAAGTGGAGTACTGCATGCCTATCCTGCGCGAGCTCTATACCAAGACGCAGCACGACAAGCGTGAGCCTGTGCCTCTGTCCGAACTGCGCGTGGGTCTCAAATGCGGCGGATCCGACGGCTTCAGCGGTATCACGGCCAACCCGCTGCTGGGATGCCTGAGCGACTGGCTTGTGGCGCAGGGCGGTACCACCGTGCTGACTGAGGTGCCGGAGATGTTCGGCGCTGAGACCATCCTCATGGACCGCTGCGCCAACCGCGAGCTTTTCGACCAGACCGTCAGCCTCATCAATGATTTCAAGGACTATTTCCTGAGTCACGGCGAGCCGGTGGGCGAGAACCCGAGTCCGGGTAACAAAGCCGGCGGCATCTCCACGCTGGAGGACAAAGCGCTCGGCTGTACTCAGAAATGCGGCAAGTCGCTGGTGCGCGGCGTGATGCCCTACGGCGACCGCTTGCAGGTCAAGGGTCTCAATCTCCTCTCTGCGCCGGGCAATGACCTTGTAGCATCTACGGCACTCGCCTCCTGCGGCTGCCATATGGTGCTCTTCACCACCGGCCGCGGCACGCCCTTCGGCACGTATGTACCGACGATGAAGATATCCACCAACACCAACCTCTACAAAAACAAACCCAACTGGATTGATTTCAACGCCGGTGTGATTGCTGAGGGAGAACCGATGGAGGAAGTGGCGAAACGTTTTGCGGAGTTTGTGATAGCGGTGGCTAACGGCACCCGCACCAACAACGAGAAGAACGGCTATCACGAGATTTCCATCTTCAAGAACGGTGTCACTCTTTAGTCTCTTTTATCCGCGTGTATGCCCGCTCTGCCAGACCTATGTCGGCGAGCGGGCAACATTTCTGTTATGCCCTGCGTGTCAGTCTTCGCTGCCACGCACCGAGCAGGCTGCGATAGAGCAGAACGGCACGGAGATGACGCTCTGGGGTGAATACAAAACGCCGTTTGCCGCACGCAAAGCCATGCATCTCACACGTGCTGCCGCGTACCTCTTTTATGAGAAAGAGCATCCGGTCCGTCAACTCGTCCATCTCATGAAGTACGCCGACAGACCGGAGTTGGGACTGCAGTTGGGACGCGAGGCGGCGAAAGAGTTCCTCTATTCGGATTTCTTTGACGGCATAGATGTAATCATGCCTGTGCCGCTGCATCCCAACCGCTTGCGCAGCCGCGGTTATAACCAGTCGGAATATATTGCCCGCGGGCTGAGCGGTATAACCGGACTACCGGTGGACACCACTCATCTGCTGCGCATCAAAGACACACCCCAACAGGCACTTCAGACCAAGGAAGGGAGAGGCCGGAATGTGCAGAACGCCTTTGCCGTAATTCATCCCGAGCAGATGTATCGGAAACATATCCTGCTGGTGGATGATCTGATCACTACGGGCGAGACGGCACGCGCCTGTCTCAAAGCCATGAAACGTTTCCGTGGTGCCCAATTCAGCGTTTTTGCCCTCTGCAAAGCGCGGTGAAAGCGAAAAAGCGCAAATAAATTTGCGTATGTCGTGAAAAAGCAGTAATTTTGCAGTCTCAATGATTAAATAATAAATGACCAAATGGTACATGAGTTTGATTTTCTGATTATCGGCGGCGGCGTAGCCGGCATGAGTTTTGCGCTGCAGGTTGCCCGTACCGGTAAATACCGCATCGCTCTCTGCTGCAAGACGACGCTGGAGGAAGCCAACACAGCCAAGGCGCAGGGGGGTATTGCCTCTGTGACCAATCTTCTTGTGGATGACTTCGACAAACATATCCACGACACGATGGTGGCGGGCGACTGGCTCTCTGACCCCGCAGCCGTAGAGCAGGTGGTACGCAACGCACCCAGAGGCATCGAAGAACTGGTGAACTGGGGCGTTAATTTTGACAAGAAAGACGACGGCGCTTTTGACCTGCACCGCGAGGGCGGGCATTCGGAGTTCCGTATTCTGCACCACGCCGATGACACGGGTGCGGAGATCCAGCGCGGGCTCATGGAAGCCGTGCGGCGCAATCCCTATATAGAGGTACTGGAGAACCATTTTGCAGTGGAGATTATCACCCAGCACCATCTGGGCGTCCGTGTCACCCGCCGCACGCCGGATATAGAGTGCTACGGAGCGTATATTCTCAATCCCGATACGCAGAAAATAGACACCTATCTGAGCCGCATCACCCTGATGGCTACCGGCGGTACGGGAGCCGTCTATGCCACTACCACCAACCCCGAGATAGCTACCGGCGACGGCATTGCGATGGTCTATCGCGCCAAAGGGCAGGTCAAGGATATGGAGTTCGTACAGTTTCATCCCACCAGCCTCTTCAACCCAGCCGAGACGCACCCTGCTTATCTCATCACCGAGGCCATGCGCGGCTACGGAGGCATCCTGCGTCTGCCCAACGGCGAGGAGTTCATGCAGAAATACGACCCGCGTCTATCGCTTGCGCCGCGTGATATAGTGGCTCGGGCGATTGACAACGAGATGAAGATCCACGCTATCGACCACGTGTGTCTCGACGTGACCCACAAAGATCCCGAGGATACCAAACACCATTTCCCCAATATCTACGCCAAGTGCCTGAGTATCGGCATTGATATTACCAAAGAGTATATACCCGTAGCTCCCTGTGCGCACTATATGTGCGGCGGCATTAAGGTGGACCTGGACGGTCAGTCATCTATCCGCCGTCTTTATGCCGTGGGCGAGTGCTCGTGTACCGGTCTGCACGGCGGCAACCGCCTGGCGTCCAACTCGCTCATCGAGGCAGTGGTCTATGCCGACGCTGCAGCAAAGCACAGCCTTAGTGTGATAGACGAATACGACTTCAACCACCGTGTGCCCGAATGGAACGACGAAGGTACGCTGAGCAACGAAGAACGCGTGTTGATAGCCCAGGATGTGAAGGAGGTGGGGCAGATCATGTCCACCTATGTGGGTATTGTCCGCTCCGACCTGCGCCTCAGACGTGCATGGGAACGACTCGACCTGCTCTACGAAGAAACCGAAGACCTCTTCCGCCGCGTGAAAGCGACCAAGGATATCTGCGAACTGCGCAACATGATCAACGTGGGTTATCTGATCACCCGTCAGGCGCTGGAGCGCAAAGAGAGCCGCGGACTGCATTATTCCATCGATTATCCCCGTACCGACAACAACCACCCGCAGGAGGTCTGGTAACTGAATTCTGAATGCTGAAAGCCATTTCCTTACATAGCATCATCCCCGTCCGTACTGAGCCGCGTGAGGGATCGGAGCAAAGCACGCAAATCCTGTTTGGCGAAACGTGTGACATACTGGAGCAAGTACCCCGGTGGAATAGGATTCGCTTGCATTCGGACGGTCAAGAGGGCTGGGTGGACGCCAAGATGATCTCCCCCATAGGCGGCAAGGACTATACGGCTTACCGGAAAGCACTCAAGTCGGCAACGGCGATGGTGGCGATGCCTATGGCGTATGCCGTCAGCGAAAACAACGGCCAGACTATCCCTCTCACCGCCGGCACCAGGTTGACCAACTATCAAACCCTCAAACCCCAAAACCCTCAAACAGCGCCCGTCGGACGCTTCGAGGTGCTTGGAGTAGGGTTTCGCATCGACCCCGGTATGGTGATTGCGCAACCGCTCGCACTGAATGAACAGAACCTGATGCAGGCGGTGCGGTTCTTCCTGAACGTGCCTTATCTGTGGGGCGGCAAGAATGCTATGGGAATGGACTGCTCCGGCTTTACGCAAACCATACTGTCGCTTTTCGGCAAACGGCTGCTGCGCAATGCTTCTCAGCAAGCTACTCAGGGCAGCCCCGTCTCCTTATTAAAACACGCGCACGCGGGCGACCTCGTTTTCTTCGACCATAACGATGGCCGCATCTCCCATGTAGGGATTATTCTCTCCCCTCCTTTCAGGGAGGGGGCGGGGGTAGGCTCCTGCACACTCGTCCATTGTTCCGGACGGGTGAAAGTGGAAAAGATAGACGAGACGGGTATTTTCTCCGTCGAGCAGGCGGACAAGGACCATCCCGACGGCCGTTATACGCATCATCTGGCAGCAATCCGACGAGTTTGACCCGTCGGATTTTTTGTTTGTACACAATCCGCCTGACGTTTATTCCAAAATGTCATAAATTGCAAAGTAAAGTTAGCAAAAATTAAGTTTTTTGCTTTTTTTTTTACAAAATGTTTGTTTATATCAGGAATTAGTAGTACTTTTGTCGCCTGATTCCGAAAAGCGGAATTCATTATGTATAACAAACATTTAAAGGTATGAAGAGATTCTTACTCCTATTGTCCGTTTGTATGGTTACACTCGGGCAAGTCTGGGCACAATCCCAGACCATTACCGGTAAGGTAGTAAGTGCGGCAGATGGCGAAGGTATCCCCGGAGCATCTATTTCCGTGCTGGGTACCAGCCGGGGAACCATCACCGATTATGATGGTCGATTCAGTATTGAGGCCGAAACGGGCACAACGCTGGTAGTAAGTTTCGTAGGTATGCGCTCTGTGAGCGTGCCCGCGTCTGCCAATATGGTAGTAACCTTGGAAGAGGATACCGAAGTATTGGACGAAGTGGTTGTAACGGCTCTGGGTATCTCGCGTAACGAGAAAACCCTCGGTTATGCAGCTACCAAGGTGGACGCATCGGAAATCACGAAAGCGCGTACAACGAACGTGGCTACGGCATTGGCAGGTAAGGTAGCAGGTGTACAAGTACAGGCTACTTCTACCGACCCGGGTGCTGCAAGCAACATTATTATCCGTGGTTTCTCCTCTGTCAGCGGCAGCAACCAGCCGTTGTATGTAGTGGACGGAGTGCCCTTGCAGAACACGACTGACTATGGAGCCGGAAGCCAGGATGAGAAAGCCGCCTCGCTGGGTGGTATCAGCAACATCGCAGCTCAGGACATTGAGTCGATGACCGTGCTGAAGGGTGCCGCCGCAACGGCGCTGTATGGTAGCCGCGCTGCCAACGGTGTGGTAATCATTACCACCAAGCAGGGTGCCAAGGGCGAGAAACGAAACTTCAACATCGAGTACAGCGGTGGTGTGGCATTCAACCAGATTGCCAACCTGCCTGTTTTCCAGAACCAGTTCGGCCAGGGATGGAACGGTCAGCAGACCTTCATCGAGAACGGTTCGTGGGGACCGGCTTTGGACGGCTCGTTGCAGGTGTATGGTCCTATCTGGAACAACCAGCAGTTGCTGCACAAGTATGAGGCACTGCCGACCAACATCAAGGATTTCTTTGATGTAGGTGTATCGCACAACCACAACGTATCGTTCAGCGGCGCATCGGCTGACAACAAACTGAATTATTACGCTTCGTATTCGTTCTCGGGCGATAATGGTGTAATGCCGGGCGACAAGGACACCTATCAACGTCACACGATTGCCTTCCGCGGCAGCTATGAACCGTTGAAGTGGTTGAAAGTGTCGAGTTCGGTCAATTTCGCCAAATCGAAAACCGACGTCGTAGATACCTATCAGGGTACCTCTGTGATTGACGGTTTGTATGAGTTCCCGCGTGACATCTCGCTGGTGGACAAACAGGATCTGTCGAGCGCGTTCAACACGCCGGAGGCATGGTTGACGCCTTACGGCATCACCAACCCCTATTGGGCTATTGCCAACAACTATCACCACAATGATGCCAAGCAGGTGTATGGTAAACTGCAGGTGGACGCCAAGCCTGTCAAGGGTCTGACGCTGACCTATCGTTTCGGTTTCGACTACACGGATGCTGACACCAAGATCGGTGTTCCGCAAATCGATCTGGACGATGCACTGATTACGGACAACATGGGTTATCCTCCCTCATCGATGAACCAGATAGGTAGTGTGTTCGCGCGTTATCGTCGTCTGTATGAGTTGAACCATGATGTTTTGGCTAATTACCAGAACCGCTGGGGCATCGTTGATCTGAATGTAGTATTGGGTGTGAACATCAATGAGCGTGCTTCTACTGCTATCGCAGCCCAAACAAGCGGCCTGACGTTCGAGACCGGTTTCTGGGATTTGAGCAACGGCGCCAACAAGGATGACATCACCGAGAGCCAATCGAAACGTCGTTCCGTAGGTCTGTTTGGTGACATCACGTTGGGTATAGCAGATCAGTTCTTCTTGGATCTGACCGCCCGTAACGACTGGTCTTCGACCCTTCCGTTGGCTAAGAACAGCTATTTCTATCCGGGCGTAACGGCAAGCTGGGTGTTCACGGAACTGATCCCGAAGAACAAAGTGCTCTCGTTCGGTAAACTGCGTGCCGCTTACGGTATGACGGGTAACGACGCATCCGTTTACCTGACTAATCCGTCGTTCGTACAAGCGTACGCGTTCACAACCTATCTGGGCAACGGTAGTCCGAATATCACCTTCCCGCTGAGCGGAACGAATGCGTTCATCGCAACATCCACACTGGGTAGCGGTAGCCTGCGTCCTGAGATGACTTCCGAGGCCGAGGTGGGTTTGAACCTCCAGTTCTTCGGCGGCCGTCTGGGTTTGGATGCAACCTATTATCACCGTATTACGAAAGACCAGATCTTTACGCTGCCTGTTGATCCGTCAACCGGATACAGCTATATGGTGACTAACTTCGGTAAGGTACGCAACACCGGTTTCGAGTTGGTATTGAACACCACTCCTGTGAAGACAAAGAACTTCCGTTGGGATTTAGACTTCAATATTGCCCGCAACTGGAATACGGTACTTGAGTTGCCGGATGGTCTGGATGGCGGCAAAAGCATCATCGAGGGATTCTCTACCTCTGCTGACGCTGTATATGTTTATGCAGAGGTGGGCAAGCCGCTTGGTGAGTTCTATACCAACCTGCCGCAAAAGACTGCTGACGGCAAAACTATCGTAGGTACAGACGGTCAGCCGGTTATAGGTGCAGAGATTGAGGATACCGGCAAGAACATGCAGGCCAAGTGGACAGGTGGTATCAGTACCTCTCTCTCGTTCTACGGCGTAACTATCAGCGCAACGCTTGACGCTCGTCTGGGTGGTTACATGTTCTCGCGTACCAAGAACTTGATGGAGTTCACCGGTAACGGTATTGCTACCACCTACAACGGCCGTAATCCGTTCATCGTACCGAACTCTGTTGTAGAGGTAGGTGCTGATGCAGAGGGTAACCCGATTTATGCAGAGAACACCACTCCTATCTTCCTGCTTGACGGTACCTATCAAAGCTATTTTGACGGTACCGGTGCCGGTCAGGGCGGTGAGTTCTTCCTCATTGACCGTTCGTTCGCCAAACTGCGTAACATCAGCCTGACTTGGGATCTGCCGAAGAAATGGATGCAGAAGATTCATTTCGAGGGTATCTCTCTTACTGCTTACGTGAACAATGTAGCAACGTTCACGGCTAAGGATAACTACTATATCGATCCTGAGGCTACCTCGTATGCCGGTGATGGTGACTTGGCAGCACAATTCGGTGAGTTGTACTCCAACCCGACCAGCCGTCAATATGGTATTAACGTAAATATCAAATTCTAAACATAGGAGGACAAGAATATGAAAAAGTATATTTCTATAGTATCGATATTCGCCCTGACATTAGGATTGTTCGGTTGCAAGGATTATATGGATATTAACTACGACCCGAACTCTCCGGCAGAGGAAAACTTGACAAGTGATATGATTTTGCCGGCAGTAGAAATGAATATTGCTGCAACCTATTCATATACACTCCATGTGTTAGGAGCTTACAATGCGCAATATTATGCGCAGCAGTTCGGAACTCCGAACTATGTGGCTTATTCGCAATTCAATGTGTCTGCAACCAATGGTAGCGGAACCTATACCCAGTTGTTCCAACGTGCTTTGGGCAATCTGGAGATTGTCAAGAAAAAAGCTACAGAGTCCGGACAAAACGGAGTGCTCCTGCAGGCTACCGTACTGCGTGCCTATGCATTCCAACTGTTGGTGGATGCATTTGGCGAGGTTCCTTATGCCGAGGCTTTTGATGTAACGAATCTGGCTCCCAAATATGACAAGGGCGAGGATATCTACAACGGTTTGCTCAAGGAACTGGATGACGCCTTGGCTCAGGTGAAAGCTGGCGACCAGGTGGCAACAAGCTATATCTTCCCCTCCAAGTCGCTCAATGACTGGATCGGTTTTGCTAATGCGCAGAAACTCAAACTGCTGAGCCGTATGTCCGGTGTGAAGGATGTTTCCGCGGATATTCAAGCTGTCATCGATGGCGGAAACCTGCCTACGGCAGATATCCAAATAGCCGGTTGCTGGGCTAATGCATCAGGTCAGGCTAACCCCTTCTTCTCGGAGGAGAAAGCTACATGGGGACGTGCAACCCACAATATTATCGCGAACCTGGCACTCGTTGGTACGATGAAGCAGGATACGTACACCGACCCGCGTCTCGCTGCATGGTTCGAACCCAACGGAAGCAACGAGTTCCAGGGAAGTATCTCCGGAACAAACCTCTCCACGGTGGAGGACAAGTACAAAACAACCGCGGCTTGGTGCGAAACCAAATTCGCTTACAACACACCGGTTATTCTGATTGCCCAGACTGAGGTTGAGTTCTTCCTCGCCGAGTTCTATGCCCGCAAGGGTGATGCAGGCAATGCAGCAACTCACTATGCTGCCGCCATCGACGCTTCGTTCGAGACCGCCGGTGTAGCCGGATCTGCAGCTTGCATTGCGCAGTTCCCCTATGACCAGAGCAAATGGAAAGAGGTTATCGGTATCTCCAAATGGGTGGCGCTCGCCGGTATCAACGGCTTTGAGGGCTATACCGAAGCTCGCCGTCTGGACTACCCTGCATTCGGTGCAGTAAAAGGAAGCGATATGTACGCAGGTACCGGTGCGCTGGATCTTACCTTGTATGTGCCGGGTACGCTCTATACGCCTTTCCAACGTTTTGACCAGGTGGGAGACAATCACTTGCTGGAGCGCTTCCCCTATCCGGAGAGTTCTACTGCACGTAACTCCAACAGCCCTGAGTTCCCCGGGTATCTGGAGCCTATTTTCTGGGGTAAGTAATTGAAATAGTATTCACCTATTAAAAAGATTACGATTATGAAAAAGAAAATATTGTTTATCGCAGTGATGGCTCTGCTTACGGTAGGATTTGCCTCTTGTGAAAAAGAGTCTCTGGGAAAGACCCAAATCACCTATTATGCGGAGATTCAGCTGGAAGGAGAAAGCCAGATGATAATAGACAAAGGTTCAACATATGTAGAGCCTGGTTTCACGGCAACGATGGCCGGCAAGGATGTCTCGGATCAGGTTACGGTAACGGGCGACGTGGACACCTCTGCATCCGGTGTCTATACGATTTCCTATAGCGTAGTCAATGCCGATGGCTTTGTAGCAAGTGCTTCCCGTACAGTGGTTGTATTGGATCCGGCTGATCCTATTGAGGGCTTTTGGCAACTGGACGCATCGGTCAGTACCCGTGATTATAATGGCACAGTAGCATCTTACAAAGGTAATTTCCAAATATTATTCCTTTCCGAAGGCGCAGGTACCTATTTTGTGGACGATCTATTTGCCGGGTGGTATGCCCAGGGTGCCGGTTATGGCACTGCATACGCTATGCAGGCTGAAATCACAATAGCCGCAGATGGTACAATCACGCTGGAATATAGCTATGTGCCGGGATGGGGCGATTCTGCCGACTACCTGAATGCGGGTGTCTATGATGCAGCCAACAAACAAATTACCTACAAAGTAGGCTATGCCGGCATAATGGAATTTGATGTCACACTTAATAAAGTAGAGTAGTAATTATGAAAAAGATCTATTTTGCAATAGTAGCCTTGGCAGCGTTGACGTTTGCCTCGTGCGAGAAAGCACCTATTGGCGGCACTGCAACTGAGTCTCTTGCCGGACAGTGGTATGTAACCGTACAAGGATTGGATACTGACGGTTCCGTGCTTTATGAAGATGAGGATCTCTTTGGTCTTGGTAACTTCTGGCTGCTGACCTACAATACTGCTGCCAACGATCCGGACAGTATCTGGATTCAGGATGTGGATGGCGCTTTCTGGGATTTCAAAGTAAAAGCTCATTGCGACAAAGATGCCGGCACGTTTGAGGTTGCTGGCGCCATTGACCAGCAGTACGGTATCAGCGTGGATATTACTAACGGAAAAGTCCTCAAAGGAGCCGCAAAGACCCCGAGCGGAATGCCTGCTGATAGCATCACGATGGATATCCTCTATAGTGATGATTCCTATGCAGGAGTTTATTACGACCGTCTCCGCATTACCGGTTACCGTTATACAGGTCTGGCCGCTGACGATTGATGATTCGTCAATGGTTTATACACTAACAGAGCAGCGCATGTACGCTGCTCTGTTAGTTTTTTGTATTTCCCTGTTTTTCAGCGGAATACACATAGGGTTATCGGGGGCATCTCGGAAGCGCATCGGAAGCACATCGGAGGCAAGTCGGGGTATTACTTATTATGACGCTTATCGTTCGACTATCGGTTAAAAAGTATTGATTTGGACAAAAAACTCCCAAAAGGCTTGCATATTCAAAATATTTATTGTACCTTTGCAACGGATTTAATATGGAGGATAATTGTATGTCTGCTACAGCAACTATGACCCAAGGAGTATATTTGAATATTCCTAGAGCTGATTGGACTTTGCTAAAGGAACTGATTAACCGTTTCGGATGGCAATCGCAAACCCGTGAACAAATGTTAGAGGAGTTTATTCAAACTCGTCCTACTATTTCTGATTTGTCTGAAGAAGATATTATGGACGAAGTCCGTGCTGTGCGTTATCAATCATGAAAATAATTATTGATAGTAACGTGTGGGTATCGTTCCTTCTTGGCTTTCAGAAGAGTCTGATTCACGATGTGCTTTCAAATGAGCACATTGATGTCTTTGTATGTCCGCAATTGTTACATGAAATACAAGATGTGGCCAGCCGTCCTAAGATTTTATCTCGAATAAAGGAATTCGATATAGAACAACTGTTGCGGCTTATAAAAGTTTATTGTATAAATACAAAAATTTCTAATCGAGTTAATGTGGCTATTCGTGATACGAAAGATTTATATCTTTTATCATTAGCAGAAACTGTTAAAGCCGATTATATTGTATCAGGAGACAAAGATTTATTGGTCCTTCAAGAGTACAAACAAACCAGAATTCTTTCTCCTGCGCAATTCAAACTAATTTCATAAATCTTGCATCTCTCACAAAAACGACATCGCTCTCTGCGGTGTCATTTTTCATAGTGCTTATCGTTCGGCGAATTCCCTTCTATTGTTCTGATTGTACTTTTCTTGGGGTTTTCTCGGAACATGGTCCCGTGATGGTCCTGTTCTTATCCTCACATTCGTTCGGAACGATTATTGCTTATCCTCACATTCGTTCGGAACGATTGTTACTTATCCGTATATCTATACGGAACGATTATTTTTTGAATCATTTTGGAGCATTTTGACTAAACAAAAAGAGAGTGTGCCGTTTTGACACACTCTCTTTCCGTACCGCGAGTGGGACTCGAACCCACACGGGCGAAATGCCCAGAAGATTTTAAGTCTGCCTTGTCTACCGATTCCAACATCGCGGCGCCGCACTATGTTACAGCGCGACTGCTTAGCCCTAACGGGTCGATTCCTTCAAAAATCGGCTGCAAAGGTACGCATTTTTCATGACATACGCAAATTTTAGGGCATAAAAACTTGCATATTTCGCAAAAAAGCCGCAACTTGGGACGAAATTAAGGTATAATGACCTTTGTTTGACCAAAATCGCAGACAAAAGCAGATTATATTTGTCAATTCGAAGAATTTTTTGTAACTTTGCAGCCCGTTTATGTAGTATGGCATAATCGGGCTGTATAATATATGCCTAACAAACGCAAAATAATCAACGATCCCGTTTTCGGATTTCTGACTATACCTAACGAACTGGTATATGACGTCCTGCAGCACCCGTACGTGCAGCGTCTCAACCGTATTCGCCAGCTCGGGCTCTCCTATCTGGTTTATCCGGGTGCCCTCCACAGCCGTTTCGGCCATTCGCTGGGTGCGATGCACCTGATGCAGGAAGCTATCGCCGCACTGCGTGCCAAAGGGGTGGAGATCACTGAGGAGGAAGCCACGGCGGCGCAGATAGCCATTCTGCTGCACGACATCGGCCACGGCCCCTTCTCGCACGTGCTGGAACACACGCTGGTGGACGGCGTCACCCACGAGGATATATCGCTCCTGATGATGGAGCGGATCAACGAAGATTTGAGCCGTCAGCAATCTGCCGTCGGCTCTCAGAAGCCTCTCGACATGGCAATAGCCATCTTCCGCAACGAATACCCCAAACATTTTCTCCACCAGCTCATTTCCAGCCAGCTGGACGTGGACCGCATGGATTATCTCTGCCGCGATTCGTTCTTCACCGGCGTACAGGAGGGCAGGGTGGCGTCCGAGCGGTTGCTGAAAATGCTGGATGTGCGCAACGACCGCCTGGTGGTGCAAGTGAAAGGCATCTATTCGGTGGAGAAATTTCTGGTGGCGCGCAGGCTGATGTACTGGCAGGTTTATCTGCATAAAACCTCCGTTGCCGCCGAGCAGCAGCTGATCAAGATCCTCAGCCGTGCAAAACAGCTCGCCCGCATGAATCCGAACGACACAACGGGGCAGGAGCCTCTCCGGTTATTCTGTTCGCCGGCGTTGCATTATTTCCTCTACAAGCCTGTTTCGGTAGATATGTTTGCGCCGCACAGCGAGGCGCTGGATATGTATGCCCTGCTGGACGACACGGATGTGTTGTCGGCTATCAAGGTGTGGATCAGCAGCGACGATAAGGTGCTCAGCGCGCTCAGCCGTGCTTTCATCAACCGCCGTCTCTTTCGGGGCGAACTGCTGGAGCAGCCGCTGACTGACGACGAGAAGCAATCGCTCAATGCTTATTATGCCGACCGGCTCGGCGTGAGCGAAGAGGACGCTTCTTTCCTCTGGGCGGAGCATGTCTCCACCAGCAACACCTATTCGGAGAAAGCCGACACGATCGATATCCTCTATTCCGACGGCACGGTGCGCGACATAGCCGAGGCAAGCGAGATTCTGGATCTTGCCTCGCTGACCCGCAAACCGATCAAACGATATTTGTTCAAATATCGGTTAGACTGTTAAATTATTCAACTGTTATGACTTTTAGTGCTCAACAAATAGCTCTTTTGCTTGGCGGTCAGTTGTACGGCAACGCCGGCGCGCAAGTCTCGGATGTGGCGCCTGTTGAATCGGCGCAGCCGCACCAGCTCTCGTTCATCACGGACGAGAAATACCTGCCTTGCCTGGAAACCACCCGCGCCGGCATAGTCCTCATCTCTAAGGACCTTAAAGACCTTAAGGACCTTAAAGACCTTAAGGACAGAGCCTTCATCCTCGTCCCCAACGCCCGCGGCGCCATGGCGCAACTGCTGCAAATAGCGGCTAAAGCGATGAACCCTGCCCGCAGGGGTGTCGAGCAGCCCTCTTTTGTCGCCGAAGGCGTTGAAATCCCTGACGATGCGTATATCGGCGCGTTTGCGTATGTCGGCAAAAATGTCCGGCTGGGCAAAGGCGTGCAGATCTATCCGCAGGCGTACATAGGCGACAATGTGACCATCGGCGACAACACCGTTCTCTACGCCGGCGCCAAAGTGTATTACAACTGCGTCATTGGCGCCAACTGTATCCTGCATGCAGGAGCAGTCATCGGAGCCGATGGTTTTGGCTTTGAACCCGATGCGGAGGGCAACAACCGCAAGATCCCGCAGATAGGCAACGTAGTGATTGAGGACGACGTGGAGATCGGCGCCAACACCACGATCGACCGTGCTATGATGGGCTCCACTATTATCCGCCGCAACGCCAAACTGGATAATCTGGTGCAGATAGGCCACAACGTGGAGGTCGGCACCTCTGATTTCCTCTGCGCGCAAGTGGGCATAGCCGGCAGCAGCAAGATCGGCAGCCATTGTATTTTGGCAGGTCAGGCAGGCGTAGCCGGACACATCGAGATAACCGACAACTGTGTCTTTGGTGCGCAGTCAGGCATCCCCAACTCCGTCCGCCGCCCCGGCACGTATATGGGCTATCCGGCTATCGACGCCGCTACCTGGCGCCGCGCAGTGGTTCGATTCAAACAATCAGGACAAAAATGAAACAACATACCTTAAAAGATAGTTTTACGCTTAGTTCGGTAGGGCTCCACACCGGCCTCAATATCACAGCCACTTTTCGCCCTGCGCCGGCAGACACCGGTGTTTGTCTGCGCCGTATCGATCTGCCCGGTCAGCCTTGCTATCAAGCGCTGGCGGATTATGTGTCGGGTACCGAGCGGGGCACCGTTCTGGAGCGTGGCAAATGGAAAATATCCACAGTCGAGCACGCGCTCTCGGCTCTCTACGCCCTTGGCGTGGACAACTGTGTGATTGATGTCAACGGTCCCGAAATGCCTATTCTGGACGGCTCGGCGCGGTTCTTCGTACGCGAGATTGAGCGCGTCGGGCTTGAGGAGCAGGACGCCGAGCAGAAGGTGTATGTGGTCACCGAGCCTATCGAGTATATCTCCGAGCACGGTCACCGCCTGCGTATCGAGCCCTGCGACCACTACGAAGTGGACGTCACCATTGCCTTCAATTCCAATATCCTCCGCGAGCAGCAGGCTACGCTGTCGCGCCTGAGCGATTATCCCCGCGAGATAGCCTCCGCGCGTACGTTCTGTTTCGTGCGCGAGATAGAGCCGTTGCTGCGTGTGGGACTCATCAAGGGCGGCGACCTCAAGAACGCGCTCGTCATCTACGAAACGGAGATGTCGCAGGAGGGAATGGACTATTTCTGCGACAAGATGGGGCAGCCGCGGCTCGACGCCAAGAAACTGGGTTACCTCTCGCCGCTCAACTACCTGAACGAGCCGGCGCGCCACAAACTGCTGGACGTCATCGGCGACCTCTCCCTGCTCGGGCTGCGGCTGCAGGGGCGCATCATCGCCTACAAGCCCGGTCACACCTTCAATACCCAGTGCGTACGCCGCCTCCGCAACCAAATACTTAGTGAATAAATCGTTAAATCGTACATCGTACATCGTTAAATCGTACATATACATGATTTCTCCCCTGGCATACGTGAGCCCGAAGGCTCAGATAGGCAACAACGTCACCATCGACGCCTTTGCTTATATTGACGATAATGTTATTCTTGGCGACAACTGCCACGTGTTTCCGCACGCCGTCATCGGCTGCGTGCCGCAGGACCTCAAGTACCGCGGCGAGGAGACGTGGACGATCATAGGTGACAACTGCGTGCTGCGCGAGTTTGTCACTGTTCACCGCGGCACCGCCGCCAAGGGCAAGACTGTCATCGGCTCCGGCAACCTGATCATGGCGTACTGCCACGTGGCGCACGACTGTATCCTTCACGACCATATTATCATGTCCAACGCCACCCAGCTGGCGGGCGAAGTGGAGGTGGACGACTACGCTATCATCGGCGGCGGCACGCTTGTTCACCAGTTCACGCACATCGGTGCGCACTGCATGATCCAGGGCGGCTCCAAGGTCAACAAGGATATCCCGCCGTTCGCTATCGTGGCGCGTGAACCGATCGCTTTTTGCGGCATCAACTCCGTTGGACTCAACCGCCGCGGCTTCACGCCCGAGCAGATCCACACCGTTCAGGAGGCGTACCGCCTGATCTACAACAGCGGCATGAACACCTCCCAGGCGCTGGATCATATCCTCGCCACGATGCCGCAAACCCCCGAACGGGACGTGATTGTCGATTTCGTACGCGCATCAGCCAGAGGAATCGTAAGAGCGTGACTATCGGGTGACTTGATTAATACAGAAACAAACGAACATATATGGAAGAGCAAGAGAAAAGTCTCAATTTCATTGAGCAAATCGTAGAGAAAGACCTCGCCGAGGGAGTCAACAACGGTCGTATCCAGACGCGTTTCCCGCCGGAGCCGAACGGCTACCTGCACATCGGTCACGTCAAGGCTATCTGCATGGATTTCGGTATCGCCGAGAAATACAATGGCGTGTGCAACCTGCGTTTTGACGACACTAACCCCGCCAAGGAGGACACCGAGTACGTCGAGACGATCGAACGCGACATCGCCTGGCTGGGATTCAAATGGGGCAAGATCTTCTATGCCTCCGATTATTTCGAGCAGCTCTACGACCTCGCTATCCGTTTTATCAAGGAAGGCAAAGCCTACGTCGATGAGCAGACACCCGAGGAGATTGCCGCCCAGAAAGGCACGCCTACAGAACCCGGTGTAGCGTCGCCTTACCGCGACCGTCCCATAGAGGAGAACCTGCGGCTCTTTGAGGCGATGCAGGCGGGCGAGATAGAGGAAGGCAAGATGGTGCTCCGTGCCAAGATTGACATGGCGAACCCCAACATGCACTTCCGTGACCCGATCATGTACCGCATCATCACCAGCCATCCGCACCACCGCACCGGACGCCGCTGGAACGTCTATCCGATGTACGATTTTGCGCACGGACAGAGCGATTATTTCGAGGGCGTGACGCACTCTATCTGCACGCTGGAGTTTGAGGTACACCGCCCGCTGTATGATTATTTCCTCGATCAAATCACAGGTGAGAACTTCGCCGGACTCTCGCCTTATGGCCCCGACTACCGCCCCAAGCAGCGCGAGTTCAACCGCCTCAACATCACCTACACCGTCATGTCGAAGCGCAAGATGCTGCAGCTCGTCAAAGAAGGACTCGTAGCCGGTTGGGACGATCCGCGTATGCCGACCGTCTGCGGTCTGCGCCGACGCGGCTACACGCCTGCCTCTATCCGCAATTTCATGGATCGCATCGGCTATACCAAAGTGGAAGGCATGATTGACCAGGGACTCCTGGAACACACTATCCGCGAGGATCTCAAGGAGACAGCTCCGCGCGTCTGCGCCGTCTTCGATCCCGTCAAACTCATCATCACCAACTACGAGGGCATAGGCGAGACACTCGTCGCTGAGAACATCGACGGTCATCCCGAGCTCGGCACACGCGAGATGCAGTTCGGACGCGAGCTGTGGATCGAGCGCGGCGACTTCCAGGAGCAGGCGGACAATAAGTTCTTCCGTCTCAGCCCCGGCGGACGCGAAGTGCGCCTCAAGAGCAGTTATATCATCCAAGCCACCGGCTGCGAGAAGGACGAAAACGGCAATATCACTACTGTCTATGCCACCTACGACCCGGACTCCAAGTCGGGCACCGAGGGCGGCAACCGCAAGACTAAAGCGACGATCAACTGGGTGGAGTGCAACAGCTGTCTGGACGCCGAGGTGCGCCTCTACGACCGCCTCTTCGCCGTCGAGAACCCCTCCGCCGAGGAGGGCGATTTCCGCGAACTGCTCAACCCCGACAGCCTCAAGGTGGTTACCGCCAAAGTGGAAGGCTCCCTCCGCAAGGAACTGCATGCCCCTGTTCTCAAAGACGGTATCGAGCAGGAGAACCACTTCCAGCTGCTCAAGCAGGGCTATTTTGTTGTCGATCCCGACACCACCGCCGAGAAGCTTGTTCTCAACCGCACCTGCTCCCTCAAAGACAACTATTTGAAATAACTAGTCAGCTAGAAAGCTAGTCAGCTAGTCAACTAGTCAGCTAGTCACCTATCATGCGAACCCGCATAAACAACGGCAAGGAGCAGATCTTCTGCGAGTGGCGCCGCCGCTGGGTGCGTCTGACGCCCGAGGAGTGGGTGCGCCAGCAGTTGCTCCACCGAATGGTGGACCAACTCGGCTATCCCGCCTCCCTCATCGCCGTCGAGGTACCCCTTGCAATGAACCAATGCGAAAATGCGCAAATGAGTAAAGCCTACCGCGCCGATGCCGTCGTCTATGCGACATCAGCTATCAGCCAGGTCAGACCTGCGTCAGCCGTCAGTTGTCAGCCCTTAATGATCATCGAATGCAAGGCGGAGACGGTGCCTCTCACCCAGCGGACGCTCGACCAAGCACTAACCTACAACAGACAACTCAATGTGCCTCACCTGCTCCTGCATAACGGACTGCAGTCGATCTTCCTTTCCATACCTTCAGATTTCAACTTTCAACTTTCAACTTTCAATTCTCTTGGAAACAATCATCAATCTTCAGGAATCCCTCGATACGCCGACCTTCTACGGGGTCAATAACGCCAATATCCTTTGCCTCAAGAACCAGCACCCGGATGTGCGCGTCGTGGCACGCGGCTACCAGGTCAAGGTAACCGGCTCAGACGCCTCCGTGGCGAATTTCGAGCATGCGCTCCGCACCTGCGAGGCGTTCTGCATCCGCAACAACCGCCTCTCCGAGCAGGATATACTCATGCTCCTCCATGGCGACCAACCGCACGAACAGGCTACGGATAACTTGATCCTCCACGGCGTCAACGGCAAGTCTATCTACGCCCGCTCCGCTAACCAGCAGGCGCTCGTCGATGCTTATCGCGACAACGACCTCCTTTTCGCCGTCGGACCTGCCGGCTCCGGCAAAACCTATACGGCTATCGCGCTGGCGGTCAGGGCGCTCAAGAACAAAGAAGTAAGGCGTATCATCCTCTCGCGTCCCGCTGTCGAGGCAGGCGAGAAACTCGGCTTCCTGCCCGGTGACATGCGGGAGAAGATCGACCCCTACCTGCAGCCGCTCTACGACGCCTTGCAGGACATGATCCCCGCCGCCAAACTGAACGACTACATGGAGAAAGGCACTATCCAGATAGCACCCCTCGCTTTCATGCGCGGCCGCACGCTGAGTGACGCCGTCGTTATCCTCGACGAGGCGCAGAACACCACCGTGCCCCAGCTCAAGATGTTCCTCACGCGCCTGGGCTTGGGCGGCAAGATGATCGTCACCGGCGACCTCACCCAGATCGACCTCCCGCCCTCACAGCGCTCCGGACTGAGCGACGCTATCGAACGCTTCCGCGCTATCAAAGGACTCCGTATCATCCGTTTCAACGAAAAAGATATCGTCCGCCATCCCCTGGTCAAACATATCGTCGCCGCCTATGACCAAAACTGAATGCTGATTTCTGACTTCTGACGGCTGATAGCTGACTTCTGACTTCTGACGCTATGATGACGAAACTATACATCCTTCTGCTTGCAGCGCTTGTGTCCTGCTCTCCTCGTCCGCTACGCGAGGCGCAGAACGTCGTGGCGCAAGCCGACAGCCTGTGGCACAATGGTCAGATGTATGGCATTGACGCCGGCGATAGCGCCACCCTCGCCAACGCCTATGAGACATTAGGGAAGCATGCCTTCGTACATCGTACATCCGTCTTCCGTACTTACGTTCATTCCTGCTACCATTACGGCCGTCTCCTTCGCCAGAAGGACAATCCCGTCGAAGCCATGCAGGTGTTCATCAACGCCACGCACACCCCTGCACACGACTACCATATCCTTGGCCGCGTGTATAGCAACATGGGATCTATTTGCCACTTGGCTGGCGAGTACGGCCTTGCATATGATATGTATGAGCGCTCAGCGATATGTTTCTCAGGGACGGTGATACCTTGTCCTATTGCTATGCGCGTAATGACATGGCATTTGAGTTGGCAGAGCAAGGATTGAAGGATGAAACATTCGCAATACTGGAGATAATCCAAATGAATTGTGGAGACAAAGGTGTATTGCTTAAAACGGAGGAAACAAAGGCGGATGTGTATTTTTACACACAGCAATATGATTCAGCTATATATTATTGCAAAAGATTGCTCCAAGAGACTAATGATATTTCTACTCCTTTGATAATATGTGCGCAGGCATATTCATATCTTGGAAAGCAAGATTCTGCAACTTATTATGCTGAGAAAGTATTAGCAGCATCTCCCTCCCATGAGGATATCAACAACGCTTTATACATTCTAATCAATGATGATACAAGCAAAGACGTAGAATCTGTCCGTGAAACGGCAGCTAAACGATCAGATACTCAGAAGTTTTTGGAAATCCGTCAAGGGAAATTGTCTCAGGCAACACAGTTGTTGGAGCAAGATTTGACAAGCAATCATGACTTATGGTGGCTATATCCCTTCCTTATTACAATAGTTCTTGTAGGAATTTTCACTGGCGTGTATGGGCTACTCAAACGGAAAAAGCACAAATCGCTCTCACAACAAATAGAAGATTTAACTATTCAGAATAATACCCTTTCTCAGTTACACGATGCCCATCATAGAGAGATAGTCGCAGATGTAGAGAAGTTCTGTGCACTGATACGATGCAATCAGGATTTACGAGAATATCTGCATTGGAATAATTTTACAGAGATGTGCATACTCTCAGACAGATATTTATATAATATTGCTACTATATTGCAGTCATATAAATTGTCCCCCAAAGAAATACGTCTCTGTATCCTCATTTTGTTAAAAGCGAATACCAATCAAATGGTTGACATGATACCTTATGCACGCAGCGGTCTTGGAAAATTCAAATACACGACAGCAAATAAATTTGGGACAACTACTCCCAATTTGCGTACATTTATCATAGGGCTGTTAGGATAAACAGAGAATCCGATTAACTTTCCCAATTATTAAATCCACAAAATACTGATTATTAGTATTTTGTGGATTTGTTTTTCCCAATTCAAAATTTGGTCATTTCTATCAAAAGTAGTAATTTTGTGGCGTCAAATCATTAAACGTATAACTTTCAAAATCACAACGAAATGAAAAAAATCTTTATTGCTTTGGTATTGGGAGCTCTTATTGCATTCCCACGCGCATTAGGCGCAGAAGAAGTTGAGATCCAATTAGTGGAGATGGCAGGAGTGGGATTAATAGAAGGAGATAATCCTTTTGACGGTCCCTCTCAGTCTGGTCATGCTCCCACTCGTCCGAACGACTTTCGTGCAACGATTGATGGCAATATCCTGAATATCACTATTGAGGAACCCTCTATTACCGATGCGCAACTGCTGCGCGTGTATAAACAATCTACCATTGTCGTCGATCACTCCTTTTCCTTTGGCACGACAGAGATTCTTCCTTCTCCCGGTGCTTACACCCTCGAAATCCAAACCGCTGGCGGTATGTTAGTCGGCAATTTTAATGGACAATCATATAGTAAACGTTTTTCGAAAAGATAATAGAATACAATGAAAAAGATAAGTCTTATTATTAGCTATATAATGGCTCTGTGCTGCACACCGGTGTTTGCTCAGAATGACAGTATAGACTGTTGCGCTAATTGTGACATGAGTTGCGTACACTATGAGAGGTATTCTTTACATTGTATTGTGTATCGTCCCGCTTATCGTCTGTACTTCTTTTTTGCTGACGCTTGCGCTGAGAAACGCTTGGAAGAAATACCGTTTCTGGATAGCATTTGGATAACAACACTGGATGATCAAGAGACTGTTTTATTCAAATCATATAGTCAAGTAGGAGATACATTAGATATATCTTCCCTTGAAGTAAATTATCGTGGCTATTACTTGCTTCACGCGCAATTGGGCAACTGCGTTAAAGTAAGACGTTTTACGCTTAGGTCACTTCCTTCCGATGTGGATAATACGGCGGCCGAGAATACGGATAAGAATGCGCAAAAGATCCTCCGTGACGGTAATCTATTGATAAAACGTGAAGATAATATCTTTACCGTTCAAGGCTTAAGATTATCCCACTGAAACACCTATGAGAGAAATGAGGTAAAGATATCGTTTGTAAACTGATATAATCATGCACGGTTGTCAATTGTCAATCATAGATAGCAAAAAGCAAATAATTTCCGCAATTTTAAGGCAAATGTTTTGCAGAATGAAATAATTTTTGTAATTTTGCCATTGCAATCATGTTTCGATACACTTTTTGTTAAACTTTAATGCTCTGTGGATATGACAACAAAACTTATTATTCCTTTATTGCCTTTCATGTTGCTATTAACTGCTTGTCGCACCACCGCTGATGAGCCGGCTGCACCTTCTGTGCTGAGCGAAGCGGTTTCGGGTGGTAGGATAATCGCTACAATAGGGTGCTATGATAGTGAGACAACCAAGGAGAACTATTACCAAGGATGTGTAATAGAAACGGCTGAGAAAGACACCCTCTTGTCATTCTATTTTGATCAAGGTTTGGTCGCAGTCGATTATGGCGTCCGGATGACTTCTGTCGCTATTCCATATGCATTTACATACAGGGTTATTCTCGCCAATGACGAACGGTACATCCTGTTTGAAATGCCTGTGCAGGACGGCTTACGCCCTGATTTTCCGCGCTCTCTTTCCTCACTGAAGCAGGTGGAGATTAGTCAGAGTAACACCCCTCACAGCGAGAAGATGTAGTCCCAGGCTTCGGCGGCTTGGGCGTCGGTGATGTGTTGGTTGGTGAGCGGGCAGCCGACGGAGCGGATGAGCGTGCAGTTGATATCAGCGGCACGCTCGTTCTTTTTGTCGCGGTGCATGAGTTCGATGAGCTGTCCGCGGTCGGAGCAGGCACACTGCGGCCTGCCGTAGTAACGGAGCATGAGCGAGGTGAGCTGCTGCAAGGGTTCGCGCGGACAGCCCGCCAGCGTAACCGACAGGTACAGCTCGGCAATCAGCCCGTAGAGCACGGCATAGCCGTGGGGCAATATCTGACTTCTGACTGATGACTTCTGATGGCTGAGCCCGTGGCCGTGATGGCGAATAGCCATTTCCTCTAAGGCATGGCCGAAAGTGTGTCCGAGGTTGAGCGCTTTGCGGAGGTTTCTCTCGCGCGGATCGGCGGCTACGATACGTCCCTTGATGCCGATACAATCGGCTATCAGGGGCGTCAGGCTGTCGATAGGCATAGTCTCCAGATCGTACTGCAACAGCCTGTGGAATAATGCAGGCCTGACTTTGCTGATTTCTGACTTCTGATGGCTGATGGCTGATGGCTGATGGCGAGCCCGTGGCCGTGACGGCGAATATTCTATGAGCCCCGTCTTGAGCATCTCGGCATAGCCGCTCAGCATCTCGCGCGGAGGAAGGGTAGCGAGGAAAGGCGGATAGATGAGTGTGGCCAAAGGCTCATGAAAAGCGCCGATGCAGTTCTTCAATCCGCCGTAGTTGAAACCCGTCTTGCCGCCGGTAGAGGCGTCCACCATCGCCAGCAGCGTGGTAGGCACGTTCACATACGCGATGCCGCGCTGGTAAGTAGCCGCGGCAAAACCCGCCAGATCGGTGACCACGCCGCCGCCTACCGCCACAATCACACCCCTCCGCGTGATGCGCCGCTCAATCAGAAAATCCCATATCTGTTGCACCGTGGCCAGGCTCTTGCCCTCCTCTGTGACAGAAAGGCTGAAGGCTGACTTCTGATGGCTGACGGCTGACGGCGCATGTTTCACCGCCTCGTCAATCACGAAAACAACCTGAGAGGGGTCGTATTCAGCCAGCAATGACTGCAAATCACTATGTAAATCCGTGCAAATCATAGAAAGATGTTGCAAAAGTACAAAAAATTTTGCATATGTCAAAAAAAAATCGTACCTTTGCACGCTAAAATGTAAAATAATTTGCTGTCAGCCATCAGAAGTCAGAAGTCAGAAGTCAGATGGCTGAAAGCTGAAGGCTGACGGCTGAATGCTGAAATCTTAAAAAAACATATACAATTATGAGTAAAGTAACTGTAGTAGGCGCAGGCAACGTAGGTGCTACGTGCGCAAATGTGTTGGCGGTGAATGAGGTTGCCAACGAAGTATGTCTGATTGATATCAAAGAGGGTTTTGCGGAGGGCAAAGCCATGGATATCATGCAAACGGCGCAGCTCATGGGCTTCGACACCGTCGTAGAGGGTGTGACCAACGATTACAGCAAGACCTCCGGCTCGGATGTGGTGATTATCACTTCCGGTCTGCCCCGCAAGCCGGGTATGACCCGCGAGGAACTCATCGGCGTGAACGCCGGTATAGTCAAGAGCGTGTGCGACCAGGTGCTCAAATACAGCCCCAACGCTATCCTCGTAGTCGTTTCCAACCCGATGGACACGATGGCTTATCTGACGCTGCATGCCCTCAAACTGCCGCGCAACCGCGTCATCGGTATGGGCGGCGCGCTCGATAGCGCACGACTCAAATACTTCCTCAGCCAGGCGCTCAAATGCAACGCCAACGACGTGGACGGTTTCGTTATCGGCGGTCACGGCGACACCACGATGATCCCCCTCACCAGCTACACTACCTACAAGGGTATCAACGTATCCGAGTTCCTGAGCAAAGAGGAGCTGGAGAACGTAGTCAAATCGACCATGGTAGGCGGCGCCACCCTCACCGGTCTGCTCGGCACATCCGCATGGATGGCGCCCGGCGCTGCTGCCGCTTCCGTAGCGGAGGCTATCATCAAAGATCAGAAGAAGATGATCCCTTGCTCCGCAGCTCTCGAAGGCGAATACGGCATGAAGGATATCACCATCGGCGTGCCCTGTATCATCGGCAAGAACGGTATCGAGAAAATCCTCGAACTCAAGATCTCCGACGCCGAGATGCAGAAACTGCGTGACAGCGAGGCTGCCGTCCGCAAAACAACCGCTATCCTCAAAGAACTCAATGTATTGTAATAGCCATCAGCTATAAGCCGTCTGCCATCAGAAGTCAGCTGAAGGCTGAAGGCTGATAGCTGAAAGCCCCAATAATTATGGATCTATTCGACAAGTGCGACCATTTTGAAACCCTCAAACAGGTTCGCCAATTAGGTATATACCCCTATTTCCACGAGCTGGAGAGCCGTCAGGCTCCTATCGTGCAGATGGAAAACCACCGCGTTATCATGCTCGGCTCCAACAACTACCTCGGCTTCACGGAGAACGAGGCGGTTATCCAAGCCGGACATGCCGCGCTCGACAAGTACGGCACCGGAGTCAGCGGAAGCCGCTTCCTCAACGGTACGCTCGATCTGCACCTCCAGCTGGAACGCGAACTGGCTCAGTTCACCGGCTACGAGGAGGCGATGTCCGTATCCACGGGATTCCAGACTAACCTGGCTATCATCTCCGCCATCGCCGGCAAGGATGATTATATCCTCAACGACCGCGAGAACCACGCCTCTATCTACGACGCCTGCCGTCTTTCCTACGCCAAGGTGCTCCGTTACCGTCACTCGGACATGCAGGATCTGGAGCGCCAACTCAAGTCTATTCCCGAGGAGGCAGGCAAACTGATCATCACCGACGGCGTGTTCTCTATGCGCGGCGATATATGCAAGCTCCCGGAGATTTGTGCGCTGGCGGAGAAATACAACGCCCGCGTGATGGTGGACGACGCACACGGCTTCGGCGTACTGGGTCCCGGCGGACGCGGCACGGCTGCCCATTTCGGGCTGACCGACAAGGTGGACATCACGATGCTGACGTTCTCGAAATCGCTGGCTTCCATCGGCGGATGTATGCTGACCAGCCACCGCGTAGCCGACTGGCTGCGCCACGTGAGCCGGCCGTTCATCTTCTCCGCCTCTATCACCCCCTGCTCGGCGGCTACCGCCCTCGAGGCGCTTCACCAGCTGATCCTCGATCCCGAGCGTCCGGCACGGCTCATGAACATCGCCAAGTATTTCCAGAAACAGCTCCTGGCGTCCGGTATCAAGATCATCGAGGCACCCACACCTATCGTGCCGATCTTCACCTACAAGACGCTCGATACGCTCTATTACGGCAAAAAACTCTTTGACGAAGGCGTCTATGTCAATCCTGTCATGGCACCTGCCTGCGTCGAGGGCGAGTGCCTGCTCCGTACAACGCTCATGGCTACCCACACTGAACCCGTCATCGACGAGGCGGTAGAGATCATCGCGCGCGTCCTCAAAGAGGGTGTGCCCGACTATCTAGGATAGGTAAAATCTGAAAAAATCATGCGTACACTGGTCATCACCGGCGGTAGTAGCGGCATAGGCAAAGCCACAGCCTCGCTCTTTGCGGAGCGGGGCTGGCGTGTTTTTGAACTCAGCCGAAGGGAAGTACAAAAGGACGATATACCATGTACGAAAGGGGAGATTATTCATGTCACCTGCGATGTCCGCTCCGAGGAAAGTACCCGTTCGGCGGTCGCGCAAGTGCTCACGATGACCGATCATGTAGATGTAGTCATCTCCAACGCAGGCTTCGGTATATCCGGTGCCGTCGAGTTCACTGATCTCAGCGAGGCGGAACGGCAGATGGACGTCAATTTTATGGGAGCGGTGCGCTTTACGCAAGCCGTCCTGCCGCAGCTCCGCCGCCAGCAATCGGGGCGTATCATCTTCACTTCCTCCGTCGCCGCCCCGCTGCCCGTGCCTTTCCAATCATTCTACTCCGCCTCCAAGGCCGCTATCAACGCCCTCGCGCTGGCGCTCGCCAACGAGGTGAGGCCGTTCGGCGTCTCCGTCTCCGTGATGATGCCCGGCGACGTCAGCACAGGCTTCACCGACGCGCGTGCCAAATCATCCGCCGGCGAAGAAGTGTATCGCCACGCCCGCAAAGCTATCACGAACATGGAGCGTGACGAGCGGGCAGGAATGGCACCCCGGCAAATGGCGGAGCTCTTCTATCACATCGCTACCTGCCGCTCCCCGCGTCCGCAGTACGTGGGCGGATTCCTTTACCGCGTCCTCTGCCTGCTAGACCGGCTACTGCCCAAACGCCTCGTTAATTGGATTGAGTATCGGCTGTATTCCTAATCGACCTGACGACATGACGTCATAACGACATGACGAAAAAAACGCAACACATCCGCATAGTATCGCCGTCGGGAGTGATTGACCCCTCCCTTATTGACGCCGCTTCCGCACGCCTGCGGGAGTGGGGACACACGGTGAGCGAGGGTGCCCATGCACGGGATGAATGGGGACGCTTTGCCGGCACCGACGAACATCGGCTGGCGGATCTCTGCGACGCACTCGCCGACCCGCAAGTGGATCTGATCCTTTGTAGCCGCGGAGGCTACGGCCTGCAACGGATTATCGACCGCGTGCCGCCAATCACCAAGCCGATCCTCGGCTTCAGCGACATCACCGCGCTCCACCAGCTGGCAGGCCTTCATCACCAACCCTCGTTGCACGGCATCATGTGCAAGCACATCGCCACGCTTCCGGAGGACGCCGAGCCGATTGTCGCCCTCCGCAAAATCCTGAGCGGCGAACCCCTGGAATACACTTTTGCTGCCCATCCGCTCAACCGCCCCGGGCAAGTCTCTGCTCCCCTCATAGGCGGCAACCTCTCCGTCCTCTACGGCCTTCAGGCTACGCCTTTCAGTCTCTCAGCTACTCTTAACTCTCCATACCTTCAGATCGTGCCCTTGGGCAAAGAACTTTCAACTTCTTTCAACTCTCAAAAACCTCTGCTTTTGATTGAGGACATCGGCGAACGCCATTACCATATCGATCGTATGATCCGCAACCTGCGCATGAGCGGCGTGCTGGCGCACCTCGGCGGACTCATCGTCGGACAGTTCTCCGGCTGCGAAGACGATCCCTCGATGCCCGGAACAGTCTATCAAACAATAAACGAGGCAGTTGCTGATTACAACTACCCCGTTCTTTTCAATGCCCCTGTCGGCCACGTGGAAAAAAACATGCCCGTGTGGCTCAACCGCCCGGCTACTCTGTCTATAGAAGCGTCATCCGCCCGTCTATCTTGGCGGTGACGGTTCCCTGTTCTTTCACAGCCTCCAGATACAGATCGCGAATCAGCAGATCGCTGTTCCAATAATCCACATGGTGCGTGAGCGCATCCATGTGGTCGGCTCCGCCGGACAAATAATCGCTGGTGGCAACAGTGTACAGGCTGTCGGCTACCACCGATTTGCCGTCAATCAGCACTTCCGCCAACCGCCCGTCCACGGCTTTCATCCTCAGGCCGGCTACTCCCTCGCCGCCGCGGCTGGCAAACGATTGGCATAAGTCCAGCACATCGCTGCCCTTGAGAGTCAGCACCACCAGACGGTTGTCAAACGGCATGAGTTCAAACACGCACTGCCGTGTTATGTTGCCCGCCTGCCACTCGCAACGCATGCCGCCTATGTTCACTACTGCCATGTCCACCCGCTTGGGGTAGGCTTTCTTGGCTGCCTCCCACAACGCGTCGCTCGACCAGTTGAGCATCGGACACTCGGGACGGCCTACCCACATACGCTCGGGCGCATAACCGAGCACCACGTTCATTTCGCGCTCCAACCCCTCCTTGATAGGAGCCAGCGAGGCGATGTAATCGCTGTCCTGAATCGGATCCAGCGAGGCGTTCACAGCTATAGCCTCTGTGCTCACCGAACTCACCCGTACCGGCTTGTGGCACGCGGTGATACTTGCTGCTAACAGCAACAGATAAATGATGTTTTTATGCATAGTAATTCTCTTTTTGTTCTCTTTAACCTTTCACCTTTCACTTTTCACCTTTCACCTTTCACTTTTCACCTTTCGCCATTACCTCGGCCAAGTACTCCTGCTCGCTTTGCCCCGGTGTGGGTATCAGCTCAGCCTTGCCGAGCACGCCGAGAGCGTGCAAATCCATAATGGTCGAGTAACCCGAACGGGCAATGATCTTTTGCGCTCCCAGCAAAGCCTGCTGCAATTCCTCGTCACCCATGTACGGCACAATGGTTATATTTCCCCTTTTGACGCGCGTCATCGGCTTTCCCGGCAGCCCTTGCACCACCAGCACCCGTTGTCCGCTCCCCTGATAACGCTGCACAATCTCCCGCTCCAAGATACTCCGCTGCGGCTCCAATCCGCTGAGTACGGCTACTACTGCATATGCCTCGGCTGACTCTCGGGGCATTCCCGTTACCATCTCGTTACCATTACGGACATCCCTGTCGGCGGCGAAACGGCTTAGAGGGCCGATATAACGGATTTTCTTCTCCTCCGCACCCTGGCGTTCACCTAAATGTCCCAGCCATCTGCTCAGACTCTTTGCCTCATCCGCATAGTCGGGTACCCACACTTCGTCGTAGTGTCTCCAAATACGCTTGTGCCATCGTCTCAACAGCCCTTCCGCCCAACGCCAGCCTTTCGGCAGGCGGATCTGCAACTGATGAGTTATATAGATAGTTTCGATATGAACATTCGCCCCCTCGCCATTAACATTCGCCTTTCGTCCGTTCGCCCCTTCGCCCTTAACAAAGAGCCCGAACCGGTTGTCGCTCACTACGCGGTCGAACCTCTCCTCCTTGAGCAATGCGCCTAACATCACATGATCCTGAATGCCCCACTTGAGCAGTTGCGGCAGCGACTTCGCCATTGCCCACACTTGGCTGTTTCCGTTGCTGTACCGCAATCTAAGAGGCGCTAAATAGGCGTACCTTAGTTTCGGAAAATGCTTGCGCAGCAGTGTCAGACTGTCGCCGTCACCCGCCAGCACTACCTCGTGCCCTTCGTTCAGCCATTGTTGTATGAGTGGCACACAACGGCTGGCGTGACCCAGTCCCCAGTTTAACGGTGCTACAAGTATCTTCATACGGTTGCCGCAATATAAATCGTTGGCTCAGGCACTGACAATCACCTCCATGCCTTTCTCCCTCAGCGGGGCGGCTATGCGTTCCATTTCCTCGCGAGGGATTTTCTCCAGGTGCTCCTCCGGCGTTTGGCGGTCAATCACGTAAATCATCACCTGTCGGGGCTTTAACTCGTCCACCGCACGGTACCATGCTTGCAGTTCTTCCGCGGTGGTGTTATCTATTCGTGCGCCGTCATGCTCGCCCCTGAGAAAACAAGTCTGCAACGTGAAATCGCCGTCAAACTGCTTGAGCCGGCTGATAATAGTCGCTACTGTCAGTTTATCATTCACCGGCTGGTCAATACGCCGCATCATCGTATCGGTGCCGGCATCCAGTTTGAGGATGCGGTTGTCGCACAGCCGCAGTGCTTTTACTACGTCCGTCCGGCCTAACTGCGTGCTGTTGCTCAATACACTCACTTTGGCTTGCGGGCAATACCGGTCACGCAGCGCACAGGTGTCTTCGATGATACCCAAGAACTCCGGGTGCAGGGTAGGCTCGCCGTTGCCGCTGAAGGTGATCACATCCAAACTTATACCCTCGCCTTGCAGCGCTGTCAATTTCTTCTCCAACGCCTCACGGATTTCCTCGCGCGTGGGCAGAATAGGTTGGTGTACCGCTTCGTTCCAGCCGCACTCGCAATAAACGCAATCGAAGGTGCATAACTTGTGCTCCAGCGGCATGATCTCCATGCCCAGACTCGTGCCTAAGCGGCGGCTGTGTATCGGCCCGTAGGCTATCTCTTTAAACAACATAACTGTTCACCTTTAACATTCGTCCATTTGCCCATTATCTACAACGTGATAATCCGGTTGCCCAGTAACCGGCTGATTTCGTTGCGGCGTTGCAGCAACTCGGGCTGGTAAGTCAGCAGTGTTCTCATGCGTTCCCAGTCACCGTTTTGCTGCGCCTCTTTCAGCCCTTGGTTCACTTCTTCAACTTGCTGCTCGATAATCGTGAGTTTGATCTCGTACAGCAGTTGTATCACCAGTTCGCCCAAACGGTTCTCGTCGTGCGCTTCCACCCATCGGTAGGGTGAGGCAATCATTTCCACGGCTGTGCTGCTGATCTCCGGATCCGGATGGAACTTATAGAACTGCTCCGCCTTGAACCCTTGGTCCTTGCTATGCCGCTTGAACTCGTCGATGATCCGTTGGTAAACGGACTTTGGGGCGGCAATGCTGTCGTTCTCAAGGGTGATAATAATCAGGTCGCCTATACTGTAAATATCTCCCTCGACATCCACAGGCTGCTCTCCAAAACGTACAATCATTTGCATCAGATTGTAGTAGTTCTTCTCCAATCGGGAGACGGCTTGTCCGTTTTTATTCGATGAAACCGGTAAATCAGGTGTGTTCTGATACGCCGGAGTGATCGGAGTATCAGCCTCTCCCGCAGCCTTGTCTTCCGTCTCGGTGTTGCGGCGCTTTTCCGCCTCCACAGCTTTCTCCTTACGCAGTTTGATCACCTCGCGCGTCAGGAGTTGTTCCCCCATGTGCAGGCGGTCGGAAGTGTCCTTGATATATACTTGGCGTGTGATCTGATCGGGAATGACGGCGATGGAGGAAGTGATATCTTTGATGAGCGACGCGCGTTTCTGCGGGTCATCGCCTGCGTCTTTGCTCAGCAAAGCTGATTTGAAACGGATAAAATCCGTCTGGTGCTCCTCGATATAGCGGATAAACTCGCTGGCGTCGTGGCTTTGTGCGTAGCTGTCGGGATCTTCGCCGTCAGGCAGCAACACTACCTTCACATTGAAGCCTTCCTCCAAAAACATGTCTATTCCCCGTAGCGCCGCGTGTATGCCTGCCGCATCGCCGTCGTACAGCACGGTAATGTTGCTCGTGAAGCGTTTGATCAGCCGAATCTGCGGTTTGGTCAACGCTGTACCGCCGCTGGCAACGACATTCTCGATGCCCGACTGGTGCATCGAAATGGCGTCCATCTGTCCTTCCACCAGATAGCACATATCCTTGCGGGCAATCGACTGCTTGGCTTGGAAAATACCGTACAGCTCGTTGGTTTTGCTGTAAATGATGGAGTCCGGCGAGTTGACATATTTGCCTACGTTCTCTTTTTTCTTGAGAATACGCCCTGCGAAGGCTACCGGCTTGCCGCTGACGGTGAAAATAGGGAACATGACGCGGTCGCGAAACCGGTCGTACAGCCTGCCGTCTTCGCTCTTGCCGCACACGCCGCAGCCTATTTTGGTATCAACGTTGTTGGTAATGTATTTCTCGTCAAAACTCTTGCTTTTCAGAGCCTTGGCAAGCGGATTGCCTTTCTCCGGCGAGTAGCCTAACTGGAACTTGCGGATAATATCGTCCCTCAGTCCGCGTTCGCGGAAATAACTCAACCCGATAGCTTTGCCTTCCGCGGTTTCCCAGAGCTGTTGTTGGAACCACTGGTTGCAGAAGTCGTTCACTACAAACATCGATTCGCGGTCATCCTGGCGTTGCTGCTCCTCGGCGCTCAACTGGCGCTCCTCCACTTCAATGTGGTATTTTTTACCCAGTTGCTTGAGTGCTTCCACATAACTGCACTGCTCGATTTCCATGATAAAACCTACCGCGTGGCCGCTGGCGCCGCAACCGAAACATTTGTATATGCCTTTCGACGGACTCACGGTAAACGAACCGGTTTTTTCGTTGTGGAACGGACAAAGACCGATCAGGTTGGCACCGCGTTTGTGCAGCGTCACATAATCACTCACCACCTCCTCAATCTTGGCAGCCGAGTAAATCTTGTCTATGGTTTCTTTAGGAATCACTTTCGCCTATGACATTAACCATTCGCCTTTCGTCATTACTCTGCGTACCACAGGTACATACCGATCTTAATGCTCCATTGGTCAAACCGTCCGCGGGTGTTACGGTCAATGCTTTCGCCCGCTACGTTCACATACTGTCCGTACTTGTGCGGATTGAACAATCCGAAGTCATACCCGCCGCGCAGGAAATAACGTTTGTACTGGAATCCGGCACCCACACCCCATGTTACATTCAGACGCTTCAACGCCTCGTTGTGTTCATCGGTGGTGTAAGCACTGTAGCGGCTTTGTATCAGATCGGCGTCAAAGTCAGTCTGCTTGTCCACCCGCAGATTCAGTCCTAATCCGCATTGGATGGTCGGACCGGTGTAAAGCATCCGATAGGTCTCTTTGGCTACCTCGAATTTGTATTGCCAATCTACAAACACCTCGATCTCATGATACGTGAACATTTGGCGGCTGCGCGGATATTCGCTGATGATACCGGTGGATTTCCATCCGCCGTTGTAGGCTCCGAACGTGTAGTTCAGGCCCATCGTACTGCCAAAGCCGGCTATATAGCTGGCGTCATAAACCAAACCTACTTTGAAACCGTTCAGTTTGACGGTGTTGACCAGCGAGTCTTTGGGATAGAGCAGGTTAGGGCTGTTCAGTCGCAGAATAGGCTGCGCCCAACCTACCTGGATACCAAAACCCTGTTTGGGCAAATCCACCGCACTCGCACTCAGCGCCACAAGCGCCAGTAATACTGTCAATAAACTTTTTTTCATATGCTGCAATCTTAATAATCGTGTATGTTTTGTGGTTTGTCGTAGCCCCGATAAAACCCCGATTTGCCTCCGATATTCCCCCGATATTCATCCGACTTGCTCCCGAAGGCCAAAAATCTTAATAATCGTGTATGTTTTTATTTCTCTATTTTCGCCTTCCGGAACACATCGTCCGGGTCAGTAGGCCGCGCATTGACGGCCCAAAAGAACGATGACAGCCTGTCGGCTCCGCCGGGTACCTGCTCTATCGGGTAGAGAATACCTGTGGTGTTCTTGGTAAACCGCATTCTTTCCACCTGTCTGTTTTCCACATACACGCGGATAAAACTGCTCTCGGTCGTATTCATCCCTACGATACTTCCGTCCTCTTCCAGCGGATAGTATATGGTTTGGGCATTACCGCTCACATCTACCAGTTTGGCTTCCCCTTCTTCCATATAGGTGATCATCTCCTTGCCGCTCATCTGGTTGAACATCCCCAGGGAGTCTTGCATCACACAGAGAGCGTCTATCGTGCAAACGGCATGATCCACCATATTGTTTTTCAGATACACGCAGATGCTGTCCGCACTGATTTGTTGGTTGCCGCTCCAGCAAACAGGCGATTGAAACAGGTGAATGGTAGAATCGCTGCTGAGGTAAACCATCGAGTCGCAAACCATCTGCATGTCATCCCTGTAAACGCGGACGCCGTGGTAGGCTTTTACGCGTCGGTAGGTGCTGTCCTGCATGGCGCTGTCGGTGTAATGCAGCGCCTCGGTATAAAGCGTGTCGGCATGAATATATGCCAGATGCATGCTGTCCGACCAATCTACCATCAGTGCGCTGTCGGTAGCCAGACCGCGGTTGTTCTCTTCCCACATCTCGCCGTACATGCCGTACAGCGTGGCATGTTGCGCGGTGTCGCGCATCTCCAGATGACCGATCGCACGCCCGTAACCGTTTCGTTTGTCATAATAAATGGTGTCACCTGTCAGTGTCTGACCGTTGGTGTGCTCAATCAGCGAACGGTCCAGCAGCATCGAGTGTTCGCTCTCCGTATTATACCATCCGCGCGAAGTATGGATGTCGGTCTCCTCCTCATAGATAATCACTGTGGGGCTGATGATATCCGTCACTCTGGTGGCGGTGTTGTATAGCAGGGTGTCGCTGGTAAGCACAAAATTCGGGTTCTCCAGTCTCACATTCCGGCTGAAAACGGCCTGTTTGGTGTTAGGCGTATAGGTGCCCTTTCGCGAGGTGAGCGTATTGAGCGAGTCTTTCACAGTGCCGCCGGTATAGTAGTAGGCTATCCCTCTGTTGCGGTCGTAATTGAGGCTGTCGGTGGTCAGTATGGTGGGATTCTCATTCTCACGGCCATGCACCAGCCTCACGTTTCTCCTCAATCGTGCTATCTTGCTGTTGCCGTCATAATACAGCAGGTCGCCGAACCCCTGCAGGGTGTCGCCTTGCTCGAACCGCACATGCCCGAAGGCGTCCAGTGAATTGGTTTTCTCGTAGAAATAGGCGCTGTCGCAATACATCAGCGCATCCTCATGACGAAACACCACGTCGCCCACCAGTATCTGCGCGTCGGCTATCCGTTTCTCGTCGAAATTCAGGGTCTCCGACCGCTCCAGATATACCATCGTCTTCTTCTCTTCTTTGCTCTCTTGCGCGCAAAGCGCATTACAGAAGAGAAGCAGTAACAACCCTATGACCATTCGTCCATTCGTCATTAATGCACCCATCCCGGATATTCGAAATCGCACCCCTGCCATTCCGGCGCAATCTGCACGTAGGTATCTTTCTGTTTTTTTAGGATCCAGTTGTGGATAAACTCACCGCTCATTTTCTGTTCCAGCATGGATTTGATGGCTTGGAAATCATCGGTCAGATTGGCGCGATGGATATCCGTTTTCTTTTTCAGGCGTACAATGGCGCACACTTCTTTGTTCTTCTGCTGGTCCATCATCACAAACGGTTGGGACACATCACCCTCCTGCATGTTGTATATCTGCTTGGCTATCTCGGGTGCCAGATCCTGGTATTCAAACCGGCTGCTGCCGGTGTTGGGATTGATCATCAAGCCGGAGTTCATCACGGTGTTCTTGTCTTCCGAATACCGGATGACGGCTTGTTCGAACTGGATCGAGTCGGCACGGATAGCTTTGGCGATGCTGTCCAGCCGCTCTATGGCATTCACTTTGTCCGTTGCGCTGATACGCGGGCGGAGCAGAATATGGCGGCAGTTGATGCGCTCGCCTTTTTTCTCAATCAGCTGGATGATGTGGTATCCGTATTCGGTCTGTACGATCCGGCTTACCCGCTTGGGGTCATTCAGGTTGAAGGCCACTTCGGCAAACTCGCTTACCAACTGTCCGCGGCCTACAAACCCCAACTCACCGCCGCGCTTGGCACTCTCTGTGTCCTCCGAATACAACCGCGCCAGCATGCTGAAATCCGCGCTGCCGTTTTGCACACGTTCGGTAAACTCGCGCAAACGGCTCTTGATACGCTCAGTCTCCTCTACCGGCACAGGAGGCTCAAAACTCAGAATCTGTACCTCTACCTGGGCGGGCATCATGGGGATGGAATCGGCGGGCAGCGAGTTGTAGAAACGCCGGATATCCGCAGGCGTGGGCTTGATGTTCTCTGTCAGTTTGCTCTGCATCTGCTGGATAATCATCTGGTTGCGCACCGTCGTCATCATCTCCTCGCGTATCTCGCTGCTCGTCTTGCGGAAATATTCCTCCATCTTCTCTTTCGAGCCGATCTGGTTGATATAATAGTTGATACGCATGTCCACCTGGTGGCTCACACTCGATTCGTTGGCTTCCACCGAGTCTATCTCCGCTTGGTGGAGAAACAGTTTTTGTATAGCCAGCTGCTCGGGTATCACGCAATAGGGATCGCCTTTGATCTGTTGTCCCTCGTATTGTGCGCGCAATCGTTCTTCCTCTACTTCGCTGCGCAAAATGGCTTCGTCGCCTACTACCCAGATCACTTCGTCTATCACACCCTGCGCCCAACCGCTCAGCCCTGTGGCTAAAAAGAATAGTGTTATAATGGCTTTTTTCATATCCGTGTTGTCTTATTCGTAAAATTTCACTTTCCCCTTTTCTACGGCTTCTTCATACAGCCGGATGCGTTCGCTGCGCAGAAAATCCGCCTGACGCGTGCTTAGGATATATTCCTCCAGCTGCGGCCGTGCGTAATCCAAAGGCATCAATTCACCCTGCAGGTGTTTGTCGGTTACTTGCAGCAGGTAGGTGTTGATACTGTCGCTGATCTCTATCTGGCTGTCTTTTTTCATGCGTCCGTCCAGTTCGTTTCGCTCGAAAGGCAGCAACAGCAGCAGTTCCGAGGCTGTTTTCCATTCTTCCGTAAAAAGCTCGTAGCCGCTGGCGTTCTGGTATGCAAATTTCTCAATGTTGTCCAATGCTTCCGAGCGCATCTCTTCTTCGCTCAGTTCCACTACCGGCTGGGTGTTTCGCTTCCCTTTGCCGTTCGAACGGCGGTTATGGCTGTCGGCTTTCTTTTTTTCCACCTTTTCTCCGTTGGCTATGCGCAGCCAGTCTCTCAAATCCGCCAAACCCGGTGCTTCGTTGGGTACCACTACTACGATGCCCTTCACGATACTTTCTTTCAGCAGCAAGCGGTTTCCCAATTGGTTGTACAGCGCTTCTATAGTGCTGTCTGCTACGTTTTTGGGCATACGTTTGCTGATCAGGCGCTGTGCGTATGCCTGTATGTAGAGCGTGTGGCGGTAGTCCTCTACCATTTTCTCGATGTCGTCATTACGCTGGCTGCGTGCCCCGTCCGATACCAGCATGTCCTCCGCCCATTGGCGGATGTACTGTTCTATAGTAGCGGCACGCTCGGTACTATCCATTCCCATCGTCAGCGAATCCAGGGTGGACTGGTATAGCAAATGCCCGTTCAGCTCTACGGCTACACCCGCCTGATGCTTGCGCTCCAGCACATCGCATCCGCATAGCAATAAACACCCTGTTAGGGTGAGTATGATTGTTGTATTCTTCATAAGCAGGCGCAAAGGTACTACTTTTTTTTGATATATGCAAATGATTTGATTCTTTTTTAGGCTTTTTAATCCTTCCGCAAAGTGTAGAGCCGGTGCCCGTCTATACACTCATAATCCTCGCCAAGCGCTATTGCCGGAGCGGCTACGCCGTCGCCTATAATCAGTTCCGGAGCCACCTCGACGTGTATCTCGTCCCATATACCCGTCTCCAGTATATGCTCTATCAGTGTGGTGCCGCCCTCTACCAGAACCGAGTCTATTCCTCTCTTGGCCAAGTCCTGCAAGATAAACGGCCAGTCGGTGCGCTCGCGGTAAACAATCACGGGCTCAATACCCGGGTAATCGCTCTCTGTATGGTCAAAAATCCTCGATTCCATCGATAAAATCCCGTGTCTGTCCACTGTGATGCGGATGGGGTTTCTGCCTTCCCAATGGGTGGTTCTGAGGCGCGGGTTGTCCATCAGAACGGTATGGGTACCTACCATGATAGCCATGTTCTCCGCCCGCATCTTGTGTACCAGTTTTTTGGTATTCGGCGTCGAAATAGCCAGCGCACCGTTCAAATGCTCCTTCGTCCCTCGTACGTCTCTCCTTCGCCCATCAATAAACCCGTCTCCCGTCTGCGCCCATTTGAGTACTACATACGGGCGCTTCTTTTCATGCAGACAAAGGAATCGCTTGTTCAGTTCCCTGCACTCTTGTTCGCATACGCCTGTAATCACTTCTATACCTGCGTCACGCAGCATCTGTACGCCTCGCCCGGACACCAACGGGTTGGGGTCCAGCATACCTGTTACCACTCGTCCCACACCTTTCTCTGTAATCAGTTTGGCGCATGGAGGAGTCTTGCCGTAATGCGAACACGGCTCCAGACTGACGAACAGTGTGCATTGGGAAAGATCTGTATTCTGTATTCTGTACTCTGTATTCTCAAAATTGCGGAAGCAGTTGACTTCCGCATGACCTTCGCCGTACCGCTCGTGCCAGCCTTCTGCAAGAATACATTCGCCCTTTGCCTTTTGCCCCTCGCCGTTACGCACCAGTACGGCGCCTACCATGGGATTGGGGGCGACATAATATTCGCCCCGGCGTGCCAGCTCAATACAGCGTCTGATATATTTTTCGTAATCCATAATTTGTGTATATCAAAAAAAAATCGTATCTTTGCACCGTGAAAGAGTTAATCAACTATATTTCTTCCCGTCTTGCAGACCTGTATGGCAATGATGAATCCCTCGCTTTGGCGTGGTGGATACTGGAGGAGCTGACGGGTTGCACTCGCTCGCAACTGCAATTTGGCTACAAAGGTACAAAAAATATACCGAATTACCAAACAATTGACAAAATAATTGTCCGTTTGCGCCAAAACGAACCGGTTCAGTACATCTTCGGCCATACACTTTGGTGCGGGCTGGATCTGCGGGTTTCTCCTGCCACGCTTATCCCGCGACCCGAAACGGCTGAGTTGGTGGAAACCATTTCAAACTGTTTCAAACAACCTCAAACCACCTTAGACTATCCCGTCAGGGTGTTAGACATCGGTACCGGCTCCGGCTGCATAGCCATCGCGCTCAAGAAATTGCATCCCGAGTGGCAAGTTACCGGCATGGATATCTCTGCGGATGCAGTTGCGGTGGCTCGTGAAAATGCCCGCCGCAATAATGTGGAGGTTTCTTTCCTGCAAGCCGACATTTTTTCCGATGAAACCGAAGAAACTTTCGCCTTTCGCCTTTCACCCTTTACCCTGATCGTTTCCAATCCTCCGTACATTTGCGAGAGCGAGAAATCAACCATGCGCCGCAATGTGTTGGATTACGAACCATCTTCTGCTCTTTTTGTGCCCGACGACGACCCGCTGCTGTTCTATCGCCGCATAGTGCAGCTCTTCTGCCGTTCGTCCATTCGTCCATCCGTCCATTCGCCTGCAAGAAACTTCTTCTTCGAGATCAACGAAGCCTACGGCAACGAGGTGCAAAAGCTAATGCGCGAGCATGGCTGTACGGACATACAACTTATCCATGATATCTATGGCAAACCGCGAATTATCCAAGGCCGAATGGCTTGGCAAAGCAGAGGCCTATTGTGCCCGCGCAGAGCATTGCGCGGCAGACGTCCGTCGCAAACTGTTTGAGTGGGGAGCGCCATCGGATTTATTCGATGAAATCGGGCAAAATCTGTATGCCGACGGTTTTCTTAACGACCGGCGTTTCTGTCATGCTTATGTGCGCGACAAACTCGAATACAACCAGTGGGGCAAACTCAAGATCCGTGCCGGACTGCAATCGCTCCAGCTCCCCGAACCGGCTATCCGGGAGGCTCTTGATGAGATAGACGAAGAGGAATACAACCGTATTCTTAAACATGTGATCAACAACTCCGGACGCAGAGACGAACAACTGCTGCGTTTCCTCCTTCAACGCGGATTTAGCTATGAAGACATTAAAAAATGCAAATAAATTTGCACATATGCAAAAAAAGTAGTACCTTTGCATCCGCTTTTTGGAATGATATATGGAAATTATCAAAACTCCTATCGAGGGATTGTTAATCATCGAACCGCGCGTTTTTTTTGATTCCCGCGGTTATTTCTGTGAAACATACAACGAGGCGCGTTACCGCGAAGCGGGTATAGACGCGCAGTTTGTGCAGGACAATCAGTCTTGCTCTTCCTATGGCGTGGTCCGCGGGCTGCATTTCCAGCGCCCGCCTTATACCCAGGCCAAACTGGTTTCCTGTACGCAGGGCCGCGTGCTGGACGTGGCGGTTGATTTGCGCAAGGAGAGCCCTACGTACGGCAAATGGTTTTCTGTCGAGCTGAGCGAGGACAACCATCGGCAGTTCTTTATCCCCAGAGGCTTTGCTCACGGGTTCTCGGTGCTGAGCGAAAAGGCTGTTTTTGCCTATAAATGTGACAATCTCTATCACCCCGAGGCGGACGGCGGTCTGCTCCTCAGCGACCCTGCTCTCAATATCGACTGGCAGGTACCTGCCGACCAACGCATCCTCAGCGAAAAGGACACCAAGCATCCGACAATGGCGGAACTGGTCAGTCCCTTCTAATTCATAATTTTAATTCGTAATTCTCAATTCTCAAGATGAATATACTCGTAACCGGCAGTAACGGCCAATTGGGCAATGAGATGCGAGTGCTGGGCGCCACGCATCCCAAGCATCGCTATTTCTTTACGGATGTAGTGGAGGCTCCGGATACCCATATGCTGGATATCACCGACCGACAAGCCGTCAAGGCTTTTGTGGCTGCGAATGCCATCGACCTCATTGTCAACTGCGCGGCATATACCAATGTGGATCGAGCCGAGGAAGATGAGGCTACTGCGTTCAAGATTAACGCGGAAGCACTATCGGTATTGGGTTCGCAGGGCGTACACGTCATTCATATCAGTACCGATTATGTGTTCTCCGGCGATGAGCACGTGCCTTGCCGCGAAACCGATCCGGTAGCTCCGCGTACCGTATATGGCGCCAGCAAATACCAGGGTGAGAAAAACCTGCTGGCGGAGTGCCCGGATGCGGTTATTCTCCGCACGGCGTGGCTGTATTCCACCTATGGCAACAATTTCGTCAAAACGATGATTCGTCTCGGCTCCGAGCGCAAGGAACTCGGTGTGGTCTTTGACCAGATAGGTACACCTACCTATGCAGCCGATTTGGCGGCGGCAATCTTCACGGTGATTGAGGCTAAAGTATGGCATCCCGGCATCTATCATTTTACCAACGAAGGTGTCTGCTCGTGGTATGATTTCACGCTGGCTATTCATCAGCTGTATGGCGGAATAGAGTGTGCTGTCCATCCGATTTTGTCGGAGGAATACCAATACAAAACGCCCCGTCCCCACTATAGCGTGTTGGATAAATCGAAGTTCAAAAAGACCTTTGAGGTCTCTATCCCTCACTGGATGAACGGACTAGAGCGTTGCATCATAAAACTGAAAGCTGAATCCTGATGACAGACATTTATAACATGCGCGATACCCTGCAATTCCTGAGCGAGTTGGCAGTGAATAACAACAAAGAGTGGTTTGACACCCACCGTGATTGGTATCAATCCTGCCGTGAACGTTTCATCGCGTTCTCGGAGGAGTACTTGCGCCGCTTGGCGAAGATGGATCCCTCGCTGGCACCCCTGCAGCCCAAGGATTGCATCTGGCGTATCAATCGCGATATCCGTTTCTCGGCCGACAAACGTCCGTACAAAGAGTGGTTTGGCGTGTTCCCTGCTGCCGGCGTACCCGGGCAGCCGAGAACATGGGGCAAGAAATCAATGCGGGGTGGATATTATGTGCATATCCAACCCGGCCAATGTCTGTTCGCAGCCGGAATCTGGGATCCCGGCAAAGAGCTGCTCCAGGCGCTGCGCAGCGAGATTGAAGCCAACTATGAGGAAGTGGAGGAGATTATGGGTTCGCGTCAATGGAAGAAATACTTTGCGCAGGATTTCGATTATACGTGGGGCGGACTCAAGAAAGTGCCGGCGGGCTTTGATCCGGATTTCAAACACCCCGAATGGCTCAAACACAAAACCTATACAGTCAGCGTCCCGCTGAGTGACGAAATGGTATGTTCGCCCGATTTCATCGATAAAATTGAGGAAATAGCCGGAACCGCCAAACCGATGAATGACTTCCTCAATTACACCTTTGAGGAATACGGCGAATTCCCGAGTAGATGCTAAATGACCAAATGGTAAATAGCTGAATGGTAAATGGCTTGATCTGCTAGGTCAATGGATAGACCGGGGCTCTCCTAAAGCTCAAATCCGGGTTCGATTCCCGGGCGGATCACAAATCAAACATGGCAAATACAAAACCTATATTACCGGCTTTGGCTGTGGATGCTGCGTGCAGCGGCAATCCCGGCGTGATGGAGTTCCGCGGCGTAGTGGCCGATACCGGAACCGAGGTCTTCCATCGGGGACCCTTCACCCAAGGGACCAATAACATCGGTGAGTTTCTTGCACTGGTCCTGGGCTTGGCGTATATCAAGAAATACAATCTCCCTTGGGTGATTTATACGGATAGCGTGACTGCACTCGCATGGGTGCGCCAGAAGCGGTGCAAAACAAAAATGGAATGGAATGCAGGCAATCAGGATCTGTTTCACATGGTACGCAAAGCGGAGATGTGGCTGCATGATAACACATGGACTACCCCTATCTATAAATGGGACACCAAGGCATGGGGAGAGATACCGGCTGATTTTGGACGTAAATAGGTTCGCGTGCGCTTTGCGTGCGCGTTTTTGGTAAATTCAGGTGACAAAATCAAGAAAAATAGACGATTTATTTTGATATACAAAAATAAAATAGTAATTTTGCAGTCGCAAAAGGAAAATCATTTTTTACACTATAAACTTAAATTAATACACAATTATGACAAAAGTAGCTATTAACGGCTTTGGCCGTATTGGTCGTCTGGCTTTCCGTCAGATGTTTGAGGCTGAGGGTTATGAGGTTGTTGCTATCAACGACTTGACCAGCCCGAAGATGTTGGCACACCTGCTGAAATACGATACCGCTCAGGGTGGTTTCGCCGGCAAGTATGGTGAGGGCAAACACACTGTTGCTTACAAGGACGCTGTTCTCGCTGAGGACGGCAAGACTGTGGTTACTCCGGGTTCGATCATCGTGGACGGCAAGGAGATTACTATCTATGCTAAGCCTGCTGCAGCTGAGCTGCCTTGGGGCGAGCTGGGCGTTGACGTAGTACTCGAGTGCACAGGCTTCTATACCAGCAAGGCTAAAGCTGAGGCACATATCCAGGCCGGTGCTAAGAAAGTTGTTATCTCTGCTCCTGCAGGTAACGATCTGCCGACTATCGTTTACAACGTAAACCACAAGACGCTGACTCCGGCAGACAAAGTGATCTCTGCAGCTTCTTGTACTACCAACTGCCTCGCTCCTATGGCAGCTGCGCTGAATGCCTATGCTCCTATCCAGAGCGGTATCATGTCCACTATCCACGCTTACACCGGTGACCAGATGATCCTCGACGGTCCGCAGCGTAAGGGCGATCTCCGCCGCAGCCGTGCAGGTGCACAGAACATCGTTCCGAACAGCACTGGCGCTGCTAAGGCTATCGGTCTCGTTATTCCGGAGCTCAACGGTAAACTCATCGGTTCCGCACAGCGCGTTCCGACTCCCACCGGTTCTACCACTATCCTGGTAGCCGTAGTTAAGGGCAAAGACATCACCAAAGAGGGTATCAATGCTGCCATGAAGGCTGCTGCCAATGAGTCCTTCGGCTACAACGAGGACGAGATCGTTTCCAGCGATGTTATCGGTATGCGTTTCGGTTCGCTCTTCGATGCTACCCAGACTATGGTGGCTAAGATCGACGACGATACCTATCAGGTACAGGTTGTCAGCTGGTACGACAACGAGAACAGTTACACCAGCCAGATGGTTCGCACTATTAAGTACTTGGCAGAGCTCAAGTAAGTCGTGCCCTTGGTACACCCCCCAAAAAGACGCTTTCGGGCGTCTTTTTTTTGTTTATACGTCCTAAGGACGATTTGCGCGCTCCGCGCTGTTTATACGCCTGCTGCGTTTACCAGTTCATATTTGTACATTGATTTGTATTTTGTAGCCATATTGATTTTCATTTTTAGTAGGCTATGCTATAACCCTGTAATGCAAAGAAGATGTCCACATCCAATGTGGACGTAATAAACAAAGAAAGAAAATAGACAAGCTATATAAAATATAGACAAGCCAAAGCAAGCAGAAATGGCGGTGCTCTCGTGTGGAAGAAAGGGGGTAGACATAACGAAACGAACCTCATCCGGATGGGACAAGGTTCGAGCCTATGGAATCGGATAACTGAACGAGCTACCGAAAAGGAGACTTATTTGCTTAACTTTTTGCCGGTGACATCGTAACGTTCACCGCCACGGATGATGATGACATGGTCATCTTCTATTATCTTATAGGGACGGTCAGAACCTATATCATCCGCACCGATTTGGTCAATACCCTCTGCTTGGTTGAGTTGGATGATATACGGTTCGGCGAGTGTACCGAGCGTAGCGTCGTCCGCATAGTTCAAACTCTGCTTTACAACCACAGTCTGGCCGGTAGCCGGGTCATAGACCTTGATAGTGAGCGGTGTCGGTTCGTCACCTGCTACGGTGATGAACCAATAATCGCCATCGTCTTCTACGGCAGCACCGCGACATTCCTCGCCTGCGAAGATACCTACCTCTACGCCGTGTACCGTTTCTTCACCGTCCTTCACACGAGCTACGATAGACATATTGCCGCTGTACGGATCGGTGACGGGGGTAAAGGCGTTGGCAGTGGCTATTAACCGTTGCCTGCGCAAACTGTACATAGCCGATATTTCCGGATAGCGGAAGGTGAAGATGTCGGTTGCGTGGGAGAGGTACATGTATCCTTCGCCCGGAGTCATGCGGTTGAGGGTACCTATCCATTGTGCTCCGTCATAAACGGCGAAGGCATTCTTGCTCTTGATGAGGTCGCCGGAGACGGGGGTGATGTCTGCCAGTGCGTCGCCTACCGGCATCGTCTGTAGCGGCAGATAGCCTATCCAGTTCCATCCTTTGCGGACAGTGACAGGTGTCTCGGCACAATTGACAGCCGTTCCATCAATATTCAGTATGGTCTGCCTCAGCGCATTGACACGGTAGGAGGAAGTAACATTCATCGTCTTGAGCGAACCGGCATACGTGGTGTCTGCCGTATTTACCCGGAAGAATTGGGTCTTGCTCTTCACCTCAGTTATGTCGCCGAGGACAGGTGCAAAGACATTCTCTGTTTTGGCAGAGACGGGGCGGATACTAAGGCTTATCCAGTTCCATGCCGGTTGGAGCACAAGCGTCTGCTGCAGGCGGTTGGTTACTTCCAGGATGACGGGGTCAGCCAGTGTTCCCTTGACCATGTTCGGTATGAAGCGGAACGGTGCCGGCAGCACGCTGACAGAGGCATAGGTGATACCCGTCTCGGCATTCCATAGGCGGAACTGCAGGTTGGCGTTGGCTTCGGCGTTGCCATAGACGGTCATCATCACGTACCATGCGTCGTAGGCGTTGATATACTGCGGATGGGCGATACCTACGCACTCGTTGCCCGTAAAGGCGGCGATGATGTCGTTTTCGCTTTGTGCCACACCGGCCGGCAGGCTTAGGCGAGCGATGATGTTTCCTGTCGATTCATACGCACCTTCGTTTACTTTCCATTCCGGTTCGGTAGCCAGCACCGAGGCCTCTATTATACACGGCTCGGCTATGCCGTCCTTGCCGGTGAGCAGGAGGATACCGGTGTAGTATCCGGCTGCGAGCGAAGCGGGTAGCGTAGCGGTGAGGGGCAATTCAGACTGCGGAGCGATGACGCCCGCGGTGGCATTGAGTTGCAGCCATACAGGGATGTTGGTGATGCTCCAGTTCTGCACCTCGCTGCCCGTGTTCACGATAGTCAGCGCCAGCTGCTGCTCTTCCAGTTCATGCTTGGTAACCGATGCGTAGTTGTCTTTCCATAGGAGCGTATTGCGTTGCACATACACGTTCCAGCAAACAGGAGCCGCGTAGTTGCCGTGCTCATCTACGATATCCTTCACCTCTACGCGCAGGTTGCATCCTTCTACGCGAGCCGGCGCCATCTGTTGGTCGTTGATCGAGATGTTGATCTGTCGGTCGGACGCGGTGAAGGTGAATGGTACCGCTTCGACTGCACGCGCTTCGATCAACGCCGGATGGTTGGTATTGGTCATCTGTCCTTGTGCACCGCTCCATTCGGCGGACTGCTTGTTCAGCGCGTTGGCACAGCGGTCCTCCAGCGTCGGAGCCGTCTGGTGCTGATTGCCACTGTCAATCGAGTCTTTCTCAAACGGGTAGTATGCTACCAGTCCTGTTTCATTGCCGTGGAGGCGGAAATGCGAGGCAAGAATCAGCAATTCGTTCGTCAGCGATACACGCGATATACGCAGTTCATCAAACGCACCGGTGAGTCCCTTACCGATGGTCAGGTAGTCGCCCCCCATAGTAGGAATGGTATTTGCATTGGCTTCCTGTAGCACGATGTTCTCGTCAAGGATGACGGAGGTCATACCGCTGCGGCGGACGTTAAGCGCCACGTAATGCCATGTGCCCGAAGCGAACGAAGCGAGCGAACGTTTCGAACCATTGGCGGTAAGCGCAAGTTTGCCGTTCTCAATAGCGAGCACCAATGCGGTGTCACCTAATGAGAGGATCGTACCGTCGGTGGTGGTGTTGACCCAGCAATCAAGGGCGTAGTCATCTTCTGCGCCGATACCTAATTCGCTGACAGGGATACGCAGCTCGTTGCTGCCGTCCAGTACAGCGGTGTAGTTGTCGCCGGCTATCCACCAAGCGTTGTTGCCGGTAGTGATATGACGTGCGTGAACGCGTTCGAAGGCAGCCTTGCCATACCCTTCATCCATCGGCCAGTAAGCAGTCAGCCCCGGCGTGGACGGCACTTTGGTGCGGCTGCGCTCGCTGAGCGAGGTCGTCATATCGCGTGCCTCACTCCAAATAGTCAGGTCGTGTATCATACCTACAGTTGTACCGCCGCCTATCTGCAGCGCAGCCTTGGTATTGACCCCGGGCGCAGCCTCATTGATTATCAGCGGACTGGTCACATCGTCATACGCCATTGAGGCATTCAACTGACGACTGACGGTTGATTGCTGATAACTGAGTGCCAAAAATACCCATTTGTTCTTCGGCAGCGCGGCGGTAGAGGTAATCGTCACGGTGTAGATTTGTATGGCGAGCTTGCCATCGTCAGTGAGCGACTGGCGGAACTTATCGTCGCCGATATTCATCAGTTCGCCTGCTTCGGAATAGTTGAGCCACGTCTCAATGGTGAAGTCCGATGCTCCGAGCCGCAGCGTAGCTTGCGTAGCGGCTTTCTGACCGCTCAACTGCAATGCCACGGAGTGCCGCAGGTCGTGTCCGTTCAGCTCGCCCGTAACGGAGATGTTCGTTGCCAGCACGCGGGCGGGTTGGATATCCTTGTTGAAGGTAACGGATATCGTATTGTCGCTACGCAGAATACCATCCGCCGGCGAAGGAATAGTGATCGGTTCGGGGCGTGCCACGTCCTTGATGACGGTAAAGGTCTCCGACTCTTTGCAAACCTCTTCTTCCGCAGCGGGCTTGCAGACGGTCACTGCGCGCACCTGATAGGTGCCGTCGGCATAATCCTTGTCCGACATCGGGATAGCGAAGCGGAAATGCTCTGCCTCCGGCATCGGGTAGTTGCCCTCGTTGTCGCGTACGGTGATGCCCTTGCGCCACGTGCGCATGGTACTCCACTCGCCCTCGCCGCGTTTGTACTGCAATCGTACGCCGTAGAGCGCGCTGTACTGGGGCAGCAGACCGCTGATCTCACCGCTCAACTCTACCGTGTCTTTGCCCAGAATAGACTTGGTCTGGGTGTTGAGGAGCGTGTTGTCCAGCGTGAGGTTGATGTCCGAGCACGAGTAGCGGTAGTTGACCGAGAGCCAGATAGTCGAACTGCGTGTCGGGTCGCAATCGCTCAAGAGTTCGATACCGATACTGTCGTAGCGCATCACCTCGGGGTTGGACTGATAAACGCGCAGGGGCACGAAGACCGAATCACCCGCAGCGAGCATATATGTGATACCCGCCGAGGTGAGCGGCGCACCGTTCACTTCCAGCACAGCGCCCAACTCATCGCCCGTGTGCTTGTCCACAGGACGGAGCTTATAGGTGCCTGCCGCACCGCTGACTGCCGACTGGTTGGTCATGCCCAGCGTGAAGTATGCCGATGCGCCTACCGGCAGATCGTTCTGCATCGAGCTGCTGCCCTGACGCAGGTAGAGATACGGTTTTTCGATGGCTGCCGTCGAAGTGGTCAGCACGTGGCGTCCCGGCTCATAGTATTTGGTGCGCTCCTCATCAATATAGGGGCACGAGGTAGCACCGCCACGTACGAAGAAGATAGGCGCAAAGCCGTCCGGCGCAGCGTACATGTCGAATGACATCGATGAGGTAGCATTCATCGCCAGCGTGATATTCGACGAGAAGGAATTATTCTCATCCGATCCGCTGGCTGCGGTAGTGCCGCCCCCGGCACTGGCACTATGCTCGGATACCATTTTAACCTCTCTATTATAAGCGAATCCTCCACCGAACGTGAATGTGCCAACATGGGTAATGCCGACATTATCTCCTTTGGAGAGTGATTTGGTTTCTCCTAATACGACAGACGCTCCCGGGCTAAGGGATATATTGCGCATCAGGTAGCCGCCGCCATAGTAGTCAGAGATGTTCAGATGCAAGGTATCCAACTGCTCATCCTCGAGGATGTCAAGTTGTTTCTTCTCTTCTTTCTTATTGTCGTCATATGTCTTGATAAGTCGCTCTACCTCGCCTTTGCTGAAACCCATATACTGCAGTCCGTCGCCGTATGACGAGCGTTTGTTGAAGGCACGTAGGCTGTCCACGTTATATTGACTGACTGCAGCCATCTTGCTGCGCGCCTCGGTCAAGGCACTCATCACTTCGCGTACGCGGTCGGCTTTCAGTGCTGCAAGGTTGTATTGCTCTTGCTTGAACTCACTGCTTCGCTGCAGGCACATCACTTTCATCTGTTCGTTATGCTCCAGCAGTTTCTTCCATGAGCGTACCTGCTCGTTGTAGTATTGCACCATGTCTTTATCTACGTGCAATTTCTCGTCCGGAGCCGGTTTCGACGGTACCATCGCGTAGGTGGCGGTGTCCACTCCGTACCTCGGGTCGTCGGGACTCAGCCATGTATAATACTGCGTCGTGGAGGTATTGTTGACAAACACGGTGGTATCTTTGCCGGTGCGGTAGTTGACCACATTAATCGAATCAGCATGCTGCAACAGCGAATTACGAATTCTCTGGTAGTCCGGCAACAACTTCGTTTCGATATGATTTTGCGTGTAGGTGAATTGTGTACCAAAAGTCTTACCGAATACAAAGCCGTCGAAGTCACCTATGTAATAGCGTGTCGAATCATTCGGGTCACGCTGTATATCCACGCGGCGGGAGTCGGAGAAGACCTCGTTGGTAGCTTGGCCTACAAACACATCGCCCGCGGCACCCTCCAAACCCGGCGTGGTGCTCACGGTCTGTGTCAGTGTATTCACCGAAGTCTGGGTGTTTGTCCACGATTTATTGCCCGTATAGGTACCACCCGCACTGATATGACCTCGCTCCTCCATGAACATTAACGAGAAAAATCCATCCGAAATGTCTTCTACATCACCGTTGTCCAAAATGGCCTTCGTTTTCCCGATTCCGAATGTCCAGTTTGTGGAAGCTCCCCAATGGGCAGTAGTGGTGTTGTTGCTGGTCTTGGTGAAAGTAGTGCCTTTGGTGGCAGACACAGTAGAGGCGGAGCCCGGTGCGTTACGCAGAATATAGAGCACATCGTCCGGTCCGCTCGTGACTACATCTGACCCGTTGGTAATCGAGCCAAGCACTACACCATAGAACGCACCGTTCTGAGACCACGCGTAGTTACGCGTGCCATACACATTGGTGTAACTCATATCAACGCCGAGTGTGTAGGGCTTCGTGATATTCGGATCCGAGGCACGGAACTGATAAATACCCATACCGGTCGAGTCAAGGGCTATCTGGTTCTCGCCCAAGGCAATCGTCTCTCCTTTCTTGTAGTTCACCATCGTTGTCGAGTCATCACCCATCGGCATGATTGTGTCTCGTTCGGCGGCGATGCGGTTGCCCAGATTGCTCTTGATGGTCACAATACCGTTCTTCCACGGCAGTACGGTGGTCACGGGGTTAGCGGCATCATCCTTGTTGACGTAGGACTCGGTAATCTTCAGTCGCCAGCGATAAGCAGCACCTTGACTGAAGAGCGGATAGGTCATTCGGTAGTCCGGCTTGCCGGTTACGGAATCTACGGTGAAGGAAGGCACCATGTGCAGTTTGTCTTTCTCGTCCTGCCAGTTCACCCATTCTTCACCGAAAGCAAGGTCTGTACGCCCGGCATCGGTAACGGTCAGCACCGGTTCTACATAGTAGGGCGCATCAAACGCTAAGTGGTACTTGACGCGATGCACGGTCGAGCTGTCCAGCTTGAGGCTGTCCTGCATCATCATCGAGCCGGCGTATGCGCCTAACTCGATTGGGTTATACGACAGCGGGTTGAACCTGTACTCGTCATTCGACGGAATAACGATGCTCTTCACCTTATACGTGAGCGGCGGCAGCAATGCCGTGAACTCGCCCGTTACGGAGTCGGTATAGATGACTACGTTGTGACTGAGGTCTGTGCCGCTCGCAGCGGTCACTACTCGTCCTGCGGCTATAATGCTGTCGGTCGGTTGTGCCCATACGCGCTCTACGCTATCCGTGTTGAGTGAGTAGATATCCGAAGCCTGCAATGTGATGACGGCACGGCCGATATTGGCTTTGCCTAAGTGCATACCGTGCGGCTTGTGCAACTCTTCGTCACCACCGGCCACGCGGCCTACCAACAGCAGTTTGGTGTTGTCGTAGAACGTGAGGTCATTCACATCGTGCAGGAACTCATAGGTTTTACCTACGTTGTTCGGATCCTCGGGATAGCGGCCGTTATAGGCAAACGTATGCCCGCTCTTGGTTGCCGTGATATAGTGGTTGCCCATCGGTACGAGGATCGAGAACTGACCGTCCGCATTGGTCAGTACCGGCACACCGCCTACAACACATGCCACTCCGTCAACACTCAGTAACGCACCATCCACGGGGTAGTCCGTACCTTCGTAATAGATAGCGCCCGAAACCCGTACCGAAGTCATGTCGGTGAAGTTGACATTGTTGTGCGTGTTGGTGTTGTTGTTGAAATACAGCGGACGGTTAGCCGGCGCGAACTCATGCGTTCCCAGCGTCGGCACAATCTTGTAGTACGTTCCCGCCTCGCGGTAAGGAATACCTGTAATCACATACGTACCGTCCGACTTGGTGTAAGCCGTGTAGTTGGCGCGCGTAGAGTCTTTCACCGTGCGATAGACTACTCCCGCAGGCATTTCCACCGTCTCGGTAAAGTTATTGAAACTCATTCCGTTTATTTTGAGGTCTCTGCCATGTCCGGACAAGTCATGCACTTCGTTGCCTTCCTCGCACGCAGAATAGTAGAGCTCCAGACCGGTCTCGTTGCCCTTGAGCGGAATCTGCATGGCGGTGCTGTTAATCTCTGCTGAATCCATGCTATAGTTATAGACACGGATATCCGCTAACTCATAACCTTTGGCTCCTCCAGAACCTACTATAAAATCATTTAAAGGTACGGGCTGGTATTTTTTTCTGCCTGCCATTTGCCCGTTCAGATATACGTAGAACGAGTCAGGAGTATAACTTACCGCCACGTGAGTCCATTCATTCGTTGCAATAGGATTAGAGAGG
>JAFVDD010000032.1 GCA_017478725.1 Paludibacteraceae bacterium | reverse complement strand
GTTAGCGTTCAGAGCGGCGAGAATCTGTTTCTCGCGGCGGTCTTGCGACTCAAATTTTACTTCACGAATCATAGTCTCTCCTCCTTAGTTTTTGCGTGGATCAATCGATTTAACTGCACCTTGCTCTTTGGTCGTGCGGCCATACGTGCCGGTTACGCTCTTGAGCGCTTCGTCTGCCGGAACACCTTTCTTCACGGCGTCCATGAACTTACCCATGTGAACGTACTCGTATCCGCAAACCTCATTGTCCTCATCGAGGAACTCCTTGGTGATGTAACCTTCGGTGAGCTGCAGGTAACGAACGCCCTTAGCCTTGGTCGAGTAGAGTGTACCGCACTGGCTTACAAGGCCCTTACCGAGGTCTTCCAGACCTGCACCGATGGTCAGACCGCCCTCGCTGAACGCACTCTGCGTACGACCGTAAACGATCTGCAGGAACAACTCGCGCATAGCGGTGTTGATAGCGTCGCAAACGAGGTCGGTGTTCAGCGCCTCCAGAATCGTCTTGCCCGGCAGAATCTCAGCAGCCATAGCAGCCGAGTGGGTCATACCCGAGCAACCGATCGTCTCAACGAGTGCCTCTTCGATGATACCGTCTTTTACATTCAGACTCAGCTTGCAGCAACCCTGTTGCGGAGCACACCAGCCGATACCGTGCGTCATACCCGAGATGTCTTTGATCTCGGTAGCCTTCACCCATTTGCCCTCCTCGGGAATAGGTGCCGGTCCGTGCTTCGGACCCTTGGCTACCACGCACATTTCTTGTACTTCTTTCGAATAAATCATGTGTCTAAAATTATTGATTGTTTAAAAATAGTCTTTCTTTGCTGGCGTTTATGCGCCGCGCATTCATGTGCGGCATCCGTTTCCGTCTCTCCGTGCCACACATTTTGCGCTGCAAAATTACTACAAAAAATTGATATATGCAAGTGTTCGGGCGTTTTTTATCAAAAAAATGTAGTTTTTGAATACCAAAATTTGCATATTCGAAAAAAAAGCAGTATCTTTGTACCGCTTTTCTGAAACAAGTGCTCAATTCTGGCACAAATTGATTTTTTACGGATATTTTACGAAAATTAGTGCGTGATTAGTGCGCGATAAGTGTGGGATAAGTACGCGATAAGTCTGTCATTATAAGAGCTTTTGCCGACTTTTTATCGACCTATTCCCATGGCATACTGAATTCCTCGACGGATTTCTCTCCATTTCCCTGGGAAGTGGTCGGGAGGAGGTGATAAACGGCTTTGATACTGTCGCAAACACCTCTCGGATTGCGCAGCAACGGCCTTGTGGAGTAGAAACACTCGCCGGTGATCTCCGGTATAGTCCTGTTCAGGTCCATCTGCCGTTTGATCTCGTTGCCGGTAGCCCAGGGATTAGCCTTACCGCTTTCGACTTTCGACTTTTGACTTTCGGCTAACCGGTACGGCGCCATGCCGATATACAGCTTGCATTTGGTGCCGCGCACTTCGTTCGCCCACCAGTGCGCAAGGACTTCGTAATCAGCCGCTTTCTTGCCTATCTCCCAATAGAGCTGCGGCAGGATATAGTCAATCCAGCCTTCTTTGATCCAGAGCCTTGTATCGGCGTATAAATCGTCGTAATTGGTGATGCCGGCCTGTGTGGCGGAACCGGTGGAATCCACGCTCATATTCCTCCATACGCCGAAAGGCGAGATACCGAACTCCACCGAGTCCTTGCACTCACGGATGGTACGACTGATGTCTTGGATAGCCATGTTCACGTTGTTCCTCCGCCACTCGTGGATGTCGGTGAAACCCCGCGGGTACTTGGCGAAAGTGCTACTGTCCGGCAACGGCTGTTTGCTGGCAGGGTAGGGGTAGAAATAATCATCCATGTGAATAGCCCGGATGTCGTAACGCTGTACAATATCCTGCACAATCGTGCATATCCAGTCGCGTGTCACGTCCAGACCCGGGTCGAAATACCACTGTTTGTTGTACTCCCAGAACCACTCCCTGTGTTTCCTCCATATATGGTCGGCGCACAGCATAGAGGTGTCCGTCTTCGCCAGATTGACCCGGTACGGATTGAGCCACACATGCACCTCCATCCCCCGTTGATGCGCTTGCTTAATCGTCCATTGCAAAGGATCCCAAGTGAGCGAAGATCCTTGTGTGCCGGTTAACCAATGCGAACTCGGTTCGAAAGAACTACGGTAAAGGGCATCCGCAGTCGGTCTAACCTGAAAAATAATAGCATTCAATCCCAAACTATGGAGCGAGTCTAACAGAAACGTCATCTCGTGTTGCTGGGTAGCAGAGTCTCCTATCGCAGCTTCGGAAGGCCAATCAATATTCGCCACGGTCGCAATCCATGCTCCGCGGAAGGGCATAAGACCGCCTTCGGCTGACAGAGTACAGACCGCTATCGCTGACAGAATACAGACCAAATATGTTTTAAATAATCGTGCCATTCTCTACGTGGAAAATTTTGGCATTTTCGTTGGGTTTGAGGATGTCGGTGAGGTGTTGACGGTCGGTGTCGGTAATGAAGATCTGACCGAAATCGTCTCCTTGTACCATCTCCACAATCCGCTCCACACGTTCGCTGTCCAGCCGGTCGAATATATCATCCAGCAGCAGAATCGGTTTTACCCTTTGTACATTGTCCTTCGTCCCTTTGTCACTTAGATATAGCGCCTGTGCCAGTTTCATGGCTAATACAAACGTTCGTTGTTGACCTTGCGAACCAACTTGTTTCAACGGCCATTCACCTAACCGCATATCGAGATCATCCTTGTGGATACCCTGACTGGTCCAACCCAGTATCAGATCCCGCTGCCGTGTCCGCGCATACGCCTCTCTTAAATCCCGGTCCTGCATCTGGCTCACATAGCGCAATACTGGTATCTCCGGACTTCCGGGATTATCAGCATTTTCCGGAATAGCGTAGCGGTCTGGATTTTCCGGATTGTCCAGCCCCGCTATCTGCCGGTAAACCCGCTCGAAAAATAGTTGAAACGCCTCGAAGAACTCCGTCCTTGCCTTGTAAATATATTCCGCAGGTTCCACCATCTGCCATTCTAAAACTTCGAGCAAGTCATCCGGCGGATTAGGCGCATCTCCGTATTGTTTCAACAAGGCGTTGCGTTGTTTCAAGAGGGCGTTATAAGTCGTCAGACAATCCAGATATTTGCGGTCTAACTGACTGATGACGACGTCCATGAACCGCCTGCGCTCGTCCGAACCTTCATCAATCAACTGCTGGTCACTCGGGCTGATCATCACTAACGGAATCAACCCGATATGATCGATCAATCGTGGATAGTCTTTCTTATCCCGCCGGAACTGCTTCTTCACCCCTTTTCGGAGACCGCAGGAGATGGTAGTATTCTCCTCCCCTGTGGGGAGGTCGGGTGGGGTTATATACACCCCCTGCACCATTGCCATCTGTTCGCCGTGGGTGATGTTGAGAGAGTCCTGGGAGGCGAAAGCCGACTTTGCGAAGGAGAGCAGGTAGATTGCGTCAAGGACGTTGGTTTTGCCCTGTCCGTTGAGCCCCACGAAGCAGTTGAGTTTGGGCGAAAACTCCAAACTTGTCTCGCGGATATTGCGGTAGTTCAATATGTTAAGCGACTGTAGGATCATGCATACATTTCAACGTCGGAAGCGGTGATCTTCGCCCCGGCCAGAATAATCAACCGCTCCACGACGTTGCGGAGTTGCCGGATGTTACCCGTCCATTGTTTCTGTTGCAGGGCTTTTATCGCCTCCGGCTCAAAGGCCTTGACGGCAATACCCTGCTCGCTGCAAATCTGTGCCGCGAAAAAGTCCACTAATAACGGAATATCTTCGATGCGCTCGTTGAGCGACGGTACATGAATAGGAATGACATTGAGGCGGTGGAAAAGGTCTTCGCGGAAGTTGCCTTCAGCAATCTCTTTTTGCAAATCCTTGTTCGTTGCCGCCAGCACCCGGACGTTCACTTTGATGGCTTTGTCGGAACCGACGCGTGTGATCTCGCTCTCCTGAAGCGCACGGAGCACCTTGGTCTGTGCGGCAAGACTCATGTCGCCTATCTCGTCCAGGAAGAGCGTGCCTCCGTCGGCTTGCTCGAACTTGCCCGCACGGTCTTTGACCGCTCCTGTGAACGAGCCTTTCATATGTCCGAAGAGCTCACTCTCAATCAGTTCCGACGGAATAGCGGCGCAGTTGACCTCTACCATCGGACCGGCGGCACGTGCCGAGTTCTCGTGTATCAGATGCGCTACCACTTCTTTGCCGGTGCCGTTCGGACCGGTAATGAGCACGCGTGCCTCGGTCGGAGCTACCTTATTGATTATTTCGCGCACGTGTGTGATAGCTGCGCTCTCACCGATCATCTGCGGTCCTTTGGAGGCTACGCGTTTGCGGAGCTGTCTGGTCTCTTGTTTGAGGGTTTTGGACTCCAGCGCGTTCTTGGTGGTGATGAGAATACGGTTGAGATCCAGCGGTTTGAGCAAGAAGTCATATGCCCCCATTTTGAGCGCCTGCACCGCCGTCTCTACGTCCCCGTGTCCGCTGATCATCACTACCGGACAGTCTATGGACTCTTCGCTTTCGACTTTTGACTTTCGACTTTCGACTATTTTCTCCAGCACCTCCATTCCGTCCATCTCCGGCATCTTGATGTCAGTGAAAATCAGGTCGTACGCTTTGGCTTGCGCCATCTCCAGACCCTGCTTGCCGTTCTCCGCTACATCCACCTCGTGGCCCTCATCTGCCAAAATCTCTTTCAGCGTGTTGCGGATACCGCGTTCGTCGTCTATAATCAGTAGTTTTGCCATAAAACTCAATTTTGGTGCAAAATTACAAAAAAAAAATTACATATACAAAGTTTTCTGCAAAAAAGAGAAAAAACGTTTTTTTTATTTGCACATGTCAAAATTATTTCGTACCTTTGCGCCGAAAATGGGAAGATCGGAAAAGTATATGTTTTAGAGCATAATTTTTTGCACAAATAACCCAATTATTCATTTAATTCATTAAATCATGAAAAAGTTTTTTACTTTCGTGCTGGCGTTGGTAGCAGTAGCGGCTGTTAACGCGAAGCAAGTTGTGTTCGACTTTACCAAGCCGGCAGACTTGGGTATTACACCTCCTGCGGCAAGTGCAGGAACCAACTTGACAGAACCGGTCCAAGTAGAAGGTGTTGTTATGACCGCTACCAGCGGAAGTACAGCAACCCGTATTTGGAACTCGAATGGTAATTGTGATCTGCGCGTGTACACAAATGGTACATTGAAGTTCACAGCAGATGATGACATTACAGCAATCGAGTTTGCAGGAGCTTCCATTTCGTTCTCTGAGTTTTCCGGGAAAGCTTGGACTGGAAAAGCAAAAGAAGTTACCATTACGGCAACTGCAACATCGAAGATCACGTCTGCCACTTTGACAATTGGCGAAGAAGCAGTAGTATGGAAGCCGGATACAATCTCTGTATCTGAGGCAGTAGCACTTATTAAGGAAAAAGACGCGAAAGACCACTTTGTATATGGTGTCGTAATGGGCGCACCGTTCATTACCTATCAGAGTTTCAATGGTCATGCAAGCTTCTGGCTCGCAGATCTTGAGAATGCGAACGACACGATTGAACTCTATGATGGCTACGGACTTAACAATGCCAAATGGGCTTCTCTGGATGAGGCTAAGAATACGATTCACGAAGGTGATACAGTACTCGTTTATGCAGGCTCACTTGTCGCTTATACCAACAAAGCCGGTATTACTTTTAACGAAATCAGTGGTGGATACTATGCAGCAATGCTTGGTGCAAATCCGGATGCACAGCAAGAAACAGATCCTACCGTTACTCCGGAGCTGCCGGAAGGCGTTATATCATGTGCAGATGCAGTAGCTGCTGCCGCATCAATTGCAGATGCAACGGCAGAGAATGCAACTGTTAAGGGAGATGTCGTGAAAATACGC
>JAFVDD010000031.1 GCA_017478725.1 Paludibacteraceae bacterium | reverse complement strand
CGCCACATTCCTGCAAGGCTTCGGCCAATTTCTCCTGTCCTGCCGTATCGGCGGACTCCAATATCACTCTCATTGCATTCGATTTTTTGAGAGTTGGGAGTAATCTGGCGCCGATGCTCTCATGCAGAAGTGTAGCTACATTTACAAGGGATGCACCGCAACTGCCGACCCCTGCGGCGAATTGCGGTGCAAAGATAGTAAAAAACAGACAACAAACACCCTGATAATCCCTGTTATTTAAAAATAGAGGGAACTATGCTTGATTTGATATAGGTCAAGTAGTCAGATATTTGTTTCAGATTCTTCTTCATCATCTTTTGGGGATTCATTTTTATCCGTACCTTTGCAGTTTGTTTTCAAACAATATGAAATATTGTCATAGCCAGCACATGCCACAAAAATTGGGGAGGATATTTTTCCTACCTTTTATGTCATTCCTTCTGTTTGCATCCTTTGCCAATGAAGGAGGCCATCTTAGATTTACTCCGAAGACCCCTGAAGCTGCATCTTTTGAAAAAATGGCAGAAATTCCTGTCGGTAATTATACTGGAACGCCAAACATTACAATTCCTTTATATACTATAGAGTTCGGAGATTTAAAGATTCCTATTAGCCTTGACTATCTTGGAACAGCCATACGTGTTGACCAAGAAGCTAGCTGGGTAGGTCTTAATTGGATATTAAATGCCGGTGGTGCTATCACAACCCAGTTATCTCCAGTTTATGACATAAGTGGTGTCTATCCAAATGAGGAAAGAAGAATTTGGAATTATCTATTACAGACTGCGCCAATGACAAAGATGTTCTGCACAGGCGATTACGGACAGAATATCTACTACAAGATAGATGGCGTTCATCCAGATTGGAGCGGTGGATTTGGTAGAAACTATTTTAGTTATCCAGTTACTATAGAAGACACATTGACTTATCAGGGTGACTTGCCAAAGCAAATATATAACACTGTACTGTCTAGAGGAGATGGTGAATCACCCGCCTATCATGCCTGTTTTCTTGGAAACTCCATTAGCTTTATTTGGGACCGATTGAAAAAAGAATTTTTTATCATTGGAGAAAACCAAGGCTTTTCTGTTACAGGGTCCTATACCGCTGGCTTAGATATTATTGACGGGAATGGCGTGAAATATGAGTTTCATGCCATAGAATGGGGACAGCCTGAGGGGGTATCTGTTGACCCTTCCGTTGCCCGTGTTGATTATACTTTCTATTTAAGCAGGATTATTTCTCCAACGGGTCGTACCATAACCTTTCAATACAGCCAAAACGGGCAGACACATCCCGTATACAAAGTCAACGAACAGCTTTTTGATGGCAACTATCCAGCTCAGACTCTTTCCGGCTCTTATGGTCAACAAGGGGTTCTCGACCTTACAGGTGTGGGTATGAATGGCGCAAATCGTGTACGTACTCTGTCTCAATTCTACACTTTTCACCCAATACGTCTATTAAGTATCACTACAGATGATCAGATTGTAAAATTCGTTCAAAGCACTCAGGCACGTCGGGATATCCATGGTAATGACTATAGCCTTCAACGTATCGAAATATACCGTAAGTTGCAAGGGTGCGCCTTGAGTACTACAACTGCCTGGCACTCGCCATCAGCGAAGCCACCGACGATGAGACGCTCGTGCGTCTCACGGCTGAAAAGTGCCGTCAGTGCGGACTGCCTGAGGAGCCCTGCGTGCTGCGCACGGCTTCGCAGGAGCGTATCAGCCTCGACGAGGACGAGATCCGCAAGATCTTCCGCACGGTCTACGCCCGGAAGCCGCTGCAGCCCCGCTCGTCGTTCAACCAGAAAGAGCGCATCGCCCGTGGCATCGCCGACTTCTTCGAGCGTCGCTATCAGCTGCGCTATAACACGGTGAAGAAGATTGAGGAGTGGCGTCCCAACGACGGCTGCTACCACGAGTGGCAGCAGCTGACCGACCGCGACCTGAACCGCATGACCTTCGAGCAGATGCACGAAGGCGGCGACGGCTGGGGCACCCACAAGACAACTTTCTGCCGTCTGATTCTGCCGCCGGCTCTGCACGACTACTACATCGATGACATCAAGATGGACAATGCCGAGCAGGTGGAACGCGTGCTGGCCCGCATGGCCCTGGTCAACATCGACGAGTATAACGCCAAGACCGAGCGCGAACAGGCCAAGATCAAGCGCATACTGGCGGAGAAAGACGTGCAGGTGCGCAAGATGCGCTCCGACCAGTACGTTCGCTCAGAGCGTACGGCCTCGTTCATCGCCACCACCAACAGCCCCACCCCGCTGACCGACTCGACTGGTTCGCGCCGCTACATCTGTTGTCCCGTCGGCGGCATCATCGACACCGAGCCGACCGTCAACTACCGTCAACTCTATGCCCAGGCCCTCTTCGAACTGCGTCACGGTGCCGCCTACTATCCGAGTCGTGAGGAGG
>JAFVDD010000007.1 GCA_017478725.1 Paludibacteraceae bacterium | reverse complement strand
GTTCCAACTTCATTTGTCCGCAAGCCTCTATCTCGGCTACGTATTTCTTAAACTCCGGTGTCTCGGCATGAGCCTTGAGCGAAGCATCATCTTTCCATGTCTCGCAGAACATGAAAACGTCCGAGCGAGTCGCGCTCTGGAATACATCATAAGCGATACACCCGGCATGGTGACGGGATTTCTCGGTCAAAGCTACTGCAGCACGCAGAGCATCCTTGTACTGGTCACCATCGGTGGCCTGAAAAAAGCAATTTAAACGTATCATCATTCTAAAGTATTTGTTTTGCAATGATTGCACATGCCTCGGCGTCAGCGAGGGCATGATGGTGGTTCGTCATTTCGTAGCCACAATAACCGGCGATGATATCCAAGTTATGATGTCCTTCCGGCCAGACCTTGCGAGAACGAAGTAAAGTGCATTCAAAGTCGTAATCCGGATAAGCGATTTCATACGCACGGAAGACCGCCTTCAGACAGTTCTCGTCAAACGCTTTATTGTGCGCCACGAACGGCACTTCTCCGTCCTCGATGTATGGGAAATACTCATGTATCTTGCGCTGAGCGTCCATCCATACATCCGGGAACTCGGGTGCATCGTTGGTGTCGTAGAAATGCAGTCCGTTCACTTCGCTGCAGCGGGCATTGTAGTAGTTCGGTATCGGACGGATGAGCGAGTAGTAGTTATCCACAATCTCCCCGTCCTTGACGATGACCAACCCGACCGAACAAACGCTTGATTGCGCGAAGTTCGCCGTCTCAAAATCTATGGCTACGAAGTTATCCATTGATCTTCAAAACTCTCATTGCGTCAGCCAAAATCTTGTCATGGTCGAAAGCCAACTTAGGCAGCGCATCCAGCGGCCACCATTTTGCTGCAGCAGCATCGTCTGCGGCTGTTGCTTTCGGCATGGTCGTCATAGCGGCATAAGCTGCCGTGATGACGCGTCCGCGCGGATCACGCTCCACATCGGAATAGATACCCACCAACTGCATCCCGGTCAGCACAATGCCGGTCTCTTCCTCCAGTTCACGCTCGGCACAACGAGCAACCGTCTCATCCATATTGAGGAACCCACCAGGGAATGCCCAATAGCCTTTGTATGGGTCGTTGCCGCGTTGGATAAGTAGCACGTACATCTGACCTTCTTTCTCTGCAAAGAGCACGGCATCTGCCGTCACACTTGCTCGCGGATAACGATAGGCATACAGCCCGTCTGATGTTTTTGTGTAGTCTATCATGCTAATATACTTTTAAATGCTCTAACGTATCGTCAAAAACCGATATAAGATATGCTCCGCGATCCATGTTTCTGTTTATTTGCGTCGTTTCCGGCGCATAGGTCTGAATTCCATTTTGATAAGTCGTGCTTATTGAGGGCTGCAAGACAATCTCGGCGTCTCCTTCCAAAGCGACTGCAAAGGTACAACTTTTTTGCGAGATATGCAAGGGGAAAGGCTATTTTCTTAAATTTGCCAGTTAAGGCTTCCCCCTGGAGAAAGAAAAAAGAAAAAGAAAAGAACCAAAAGAATAATAAAAAAGAAAGCCCGACCAGTCCACCACCGTAGGTGGTAGCTACCACCTTTAATTAAAGGTGGTGGTACTGCGCGTACACGCGTGGAGACGCCGCTAAAGCGGCATGGCGGTCAGTCGGACTAATTTTTTTAAGAAGATTTTTTAGGATGTCCTTCGGACTTCAGCGGGTCGTTCCCGGGACATGGTCCCGTGATGGTCATGTGCTTCCTCCGTCATGGGAACGTGCATGCCTTGTTAAGGGAATGTGCTGTTCTTCGCCTTACCATCACGGGACCATCTTACGGGGAAAGGCTGACCAGAAGCGGCTCACATTGCCGGGAGCCGCTGATAAACCCGGTTGCCCCTTTCGTCTATGTTTTCCCCGTAAACGGGGACGCCCTCATGGCAAATGATGCACATTTTTCAGAAAACCCTTGCACATATCATTTTTTTTGTGTACCTTTGCAGCGCAAAATCGTTTGAAAGCAATGCAACACCCGAATTTGTATATTATTGCAGGTCCGAACGGCGCCGGCAAAACAACGGCTTCATTTAACTTGTTGCCGGAAGTGCTGCATTGCCCCAATTTTGTCAATGCCGATGAGATAGCACGCGGTTTATCGCCTTTCGCACCGGAGTTGGTTGCTTTTCAAGCCGGCAGAATAATGCTACAGCGGATTGACGAACTGCTTCCTCAGAAAGTGGATTTCGCCATAGAAACAACGCTGGCTACGCGGTCTTATGTCAACTTGGTGCATCATGCGCAGACTTTAGGATATAAGGTACACTTGATATTCTTCTTTTTGGAAAACGAAGAGCAGGCAATCAAGCGTGTAGCGCAACGTGTTAGCAACGGAGGTCATAATATACCGGAGGATGATATCCGCCGTCGCTTCAAACGAGGAATATATAATTTAGTACATTTGTATTTGCCTATATGCGATAGTGTGTTGGTGTACAACAATGCACACGGAGAAGCTATTTTAGTTGCTAAAAGAGGTCGCTCTGAAGGCAAAATACAGATATATGAACAAGAAATGTGGAACCAATTAATACAAAAAATATGAGTGAACGTGAGTTAGAGGCGAAATTGAGTGCAGGGCTCAAACAATCCTACAGAAAGGTAGTGGAGCAACACCGCCGTGACAACCAACCGCTTATCTTCTGTGAGAACGGTCAAGTCAAGTACGTAGATCCGTTCACCGTAGCATTATAAAATACACGTCCCTCTCCGAGACGTTAAACGGGAGAAAGATAAGCGCGTAGCGACGCGCGATGACATTTGAATTAAAGCGTTTACTGACGCTTGTTATCTGATTAATCGGAACGTAGGAACTTTCGACAAAACAGTTCAGAGACAAGATGAAGTAGATGCTCACGAGTGTATTTTACACCCGCCCGTGCCCTTGGACGCAAGTCCATTGGGCATGTTGGGGTATATTATACATGCGCGAGTAGCTGCATTGCTGATCTGACTGTTTTAGGCATTTCCTACGGCCTCGATTAACAGATCGCACTCAGTTATTCGCGTTTTTGTTTAATTACCTCAACAACTGATTAGCATGATTCCTAAAATCATTCACTACTGCTGGTTTGGAAAGAACCCTATGCCGCAACATCTAATTGCCTATATGGCTACGTGGAAACAGCAAATGCCCGACTGGGACATCCGCGCTTGGGATGAAACAAGTTTTAGTATAGCAGATGCACCTGTTTATGTTCAACAGGCTTACAAGGCAAAAAAGTATGCTTTTGTCAGCGATTACGTGCGTTTATGGGCTTTGGAGCAATTTGGTGGTGCCTATTTGGATACTGATGTTGAGATTATAAAACCATTCGAACCTCTCTTGAACGATGTAGCTTTCTGTGGTTTGGAAGAATCACTCGCACACTTGCCAGGCACCTGTGTGATGGGATGCGAAGCGCATTGCGAATGGGTGAAAACGATGCTTGGCGCATATAACAACATTACTTTCATCAAGCCGGATGGCTCTTATGACATTACCACCAATACTCGCCGCTTAGGGAATATATTGTGCGAGAATGGTTTTGTTCCAAGCAGGGAGGCACAATATATTGAGAAATGGGGATTGCGAATATATACACACGATTATTTTTCTCCTATTACTTCTACTCGTGTTATGCGCAAATCGAAGAACACGTACGCTATCCATCATTTGGAATCAAGTTGGAGCGAAGGTTATATTCCCGGCAAAATTAAAAGAGGTACTATTTATAATGAAATAGTAAATTTCTTAGTTCAGGTAAAGCGTAGGTTGAAGGGAATTAAATAAAGTACATTCTTTATTTCTCTCCGCCCCTGATCTCCGAGGCGGAAACGCCGAGGTTCTGGCGGATGTAACGGCTCAGGTAACCTGTGTGGGCGAGTTGCAATTCTGTTGATAATATGTCCGCAAACTCAATAGGCTGCATAAGTGGATTCTTAGTAAACTTATACTGGTGTGTTTGGCATTACAAGAGGTAGGAGTCCGGTTGAAATTTCATATACTTTTGTTTATAAACCTTTCTTGTCTTTTTGGGTGTATAGCCAAGCGACTATCGCACCGCTGATATTGTGCCACACGCTGAAGATGGCACCGGGGATGGTCGCCATCGGGTATGCGGCAAAATGGAGCGTTGCCAAGGAAGAGGCAAGGCCGGAGTTTTGCATGCCTACTTCGATGGAGACGGCCCGTTTCTTGGGTTCGGGCATCCCTGACAGTCGTCCTATCAGATAGCCGAGCCCCAACCCGAAGAGGTTGTGACACATCACTACAAGGATGATCAGGATACCGCTTGCCAGCAGTTTGGAGGCATTGGCGGAGATGACGATAGAGACCGTAAAGGCGATAGCGACCGATGAGAAAGCCGGAAGATAATCCATCGCTTTCTCCGTGAACTTGGGCCACAGGCTCTTGATCACCAGACCTAATACGATAGGCAGAATGACCACCCATAGGATACTCAGCAACATGCCTGCCACGTCCACATGGATGCTCTCTCCCGCCAGTACCCATGTCAGCAAAGGGGTAAGCAGCGGGGCAAGCAGGGTGGAGACCCCTGTCATTCCGACCGACAAGGCAAGGTCGCCTTTCGCCAGATAGGTGATGACATTCGATGCCGTGCCGCCGGGACAGCAGCCCACCAATATCACGCCAAGCGCCAACGCTTCGTCCAACTGAAAAACTTTAGCCAGCCCCCATGCCAGCAACGGCATGACGGTGAACTGCGCCAAACAGCCGATGATGATATCTTTCGGACGGCTGAAGACGATTTTGAAATCGTGGAGGTTGAGCGCCAGTCCCATACCGAACATCACCACGCCCAACAGGTAGTTGATGGTTTTCGTGGGGATGGGTTGCAACACACCCGGAAACAGCAGCGAAAGCACGGCGCATACTAAAACCAGTACCGCCATGTATTTCGATATGTAGTGACAGAGTTTCTTCATCGGATGATGGTCAATCAGTTATTAGTTGTCAGTTACCCCAACACCACATCGAGAACCATCATCAGCACGAAGCCGAGGGCGAAACCGATGGTGGAGATATTGGAGTGCGCGCCTTGTGAGGCTTCGGGGATCAGTTCCTCGACCACTACGTATAGCATTGCTCCTGCGGCGAACGCCAATAGGTACGGCATGACGGGAGTGAGCCATGTAGCCAGGAGGATGACAAGCAGTCCGCCGATGGGCTCGACAATACCGCGGAGGCTGCCGATGAGGAACGACTTCCTGCGGCTGTTACCCTCCGCCCGCATGGGCATGGAGATAATCGCCCCTTCGGGGATGTTCTGTATCGCTATACCGAGCGAGACCGCCACGGCGGCAGAGAGCGAGAGTCCTGCAAAACCTTCTTCCGCGCCGGCTAAGACGACGCCCACTGCCATACCTTCCGGCAGGTTGTGGATGGTGACGGCGAGGGCAAGCATGGCTGTCCGTGAGAGCTTGCTGCGCGGTCCTTCGGGCTTAGCGTCACCGGGATGCAGGTGAGGCGTGACCTCGTCAATCGCCAAGAGGAACAAGATACCCAATAGAAAACCCACCGCCGCAGGCATCACCGCCCACGCGCCTTGGTCCGCCTCCGCCTCGATAGCCGGAATGAGCAGAGACCATACAGACGCCGCGACCATCACGCCGGACGCGAAGCCCAGCAGGGCTTTCTGCAAACGAGCGGGCATATCCTTCTTCATCAGAAAGACAAATGCCGACCCGAGCATCGTTCCCAGAAAGGGAATGAGAAGACCTATAATAATCGTTGAGTTCATAATGTGTATATACGTGTCATTGGATAATCATACATAGTGCGTTGGAGTCGATATGAATATCGGTGCTGACGGAACGGAGGATGGCGGCGGCAAGCATGTTATCCTCGATGTCGAGCGCATCAGACGGGATGAGGTGCGGCGTGCGGACGGTGAGCAGCAGCGAGTCGTCCTGCTCCGTATAAGAAAGCGTGAGGCAGGTGCCGACAGCCCATTGGGTGGTGTTGGTGGGGGAGGTGGTTTGGGCGTGGGAGTGGGCGGTGCCGAGGATGGCTAATGACTCGTCCACGGCGCGATAGACGTTCTCCGTACGCTGGCGCGAAAGGTTGTATTGGCGGCAGAACTGCTCCATCTGCGCCATCATAGCGAACCAGTCGAAGTGCTTGCTGCGGATGGTGAACTCCGTCTCGTGTATCTGGCGTATGAAATGCTGCGTGAGTGTCCGCTGCGGGTGGTGGAAGAGCTGTTCGGGTGTGCCTTCTTCGTAGATCACGCCTTCGGCGAAGAAGAGTACGCGGCTGCTGACCTGACGGGCAAAACGCATCTCGTGGGTGACAATTATCATCGTCATGCCCTCCCGTGCCAGACGCGTGATGACGCCTAAGACCTCGCTGACCATGGTGGGATCGAGGGCAGAGGTAGGTTCGTCGAAAAGGAGTATCTCCGGTTCCATCGCCAGCGCACGGGCTATCGCCACTCGCTGTTTCTGTCCGCCGGACAGTTCGTCCGGCATGGCATCGGCACGTTCCGCCAAGCCCACCATCTCCAAGAGGCGGTGTGCCTGCTGCTCGGCTTCCTCGCGGCTCTTGCCCAAGAGAAGAATGGGGCTCATGGTGATGTTGTCCAACACTGACTTGTCGTTGAAGAGGTTGAAGGACTGGAAGACCATGCCCATCCGCCGCCGCATAAGGGGTACGTCAGCGTCCGGCGAAAGGATGTCCTGTCCGTCGATACGGATACTGCCGCCGGAGGGTTGCTCCAAGAGGTTTAGGCAGCGCAGGAAAGTGCTTTTGCCCGTTCCCGAAGGACCGATGACAGAGATCACTTCGCCCGGACGGACCTCCAGACTGATGTCCCGCAGCACATGGAGCGAACCGAAAGACTTACTGAGGCGGGAGACGGAGATAATAGGATTGGCTACGCCTGTAAGACCACTTTGTTGTAAGACCGTTTCACTGTAAGACCGCTTCGCTGTTAGATTGCGTTTGCGACGAAGAACAATCCATATTCCGCCTGCTGTTAGTAGCAACAGGAAGCCAGCTATCCACAGCCAAGTGGTGCTTGCCTTCGTACTTGGTCCTTTGTCCCTTTGTCCCTTCGTTAAGATGTCCGCTTCCCCTTTGCGGGTGTAGAACATGATCCGGGCGGCGTTGTAGCCGTCGGAGAAAAGCACCTGTTTCTGCCTCTCTTCGGTGACCGCCACCGAGCCCAAGGCGATGTCCGCTTTGCCGGTCTGCAAGGCAGGTATCTGCGAGGCAAAATCCATCATCATGAACTCCAAACGGTAGTTGCGGCGGTTCGCCCACTCGGTCAGCAGGTCAATCTCCATGCCGGACGGTTGGCCCGAACAGATGAAGTTATACGGCGGCATAGCGGGATAGGTCGCTACGCGTATGAGCTCGCCCGTGCCGTACTGATGCGGAACCGGGAGAGCGGCAGGGTCATCGGTTTTCAGCCAGCG
>JAFVDD010000030.1 GCA_017478725.1 Paludibacteraceae bacterium | reverse complement strand
GCAACATGTTCTGATATTCAGCATATTGAAATAGACAACTAATTATTACGAGATATGAAGACAACATACGAGATTCGTTATGCGGCACATCCTGAGGATGCCAAGCAGTATGACACAGCACGTCTGCGTCGTGACTTTTTGATAGAGAACCTGTTTACCGGCGACGAGGTTCGGATGGTTTATTCGATGTACGACCGCATGGTTGTAGGCGGCGCGATGCCAGTAAAGGAGTCGTTGCCACTGGAGGCGATCGACCCGCTGAAGGCTCCACACTTCCTGACTCGCAGGGAAATGGGCGTGTATAATGTCGGCAAAGGCCGTGGCATTGTGCGCGTGGACGGGCAGGAGTATGTGCTGGACTACAAGGAGGCGCTGTATCTGGGTCGCGGCGACCGGGAAGTGCGCTTCGAGAGTGTAGATGAGAAAGAGCCGGCGAAGTTCTACTTCCTGTCAGCGACGGCGCACACGACCTACCCGGACAAGAAGGTGACGAAGGCGGATGCCGTTGTGGCTCACATGGGTTCGCTGGAGATGTCCAACGAGCGCGATATCAATAAGATGATAGTCAATCAGGTGCTGCCGACCTGCCAGTTGCAGATGGGCATGACGGAGCTGGCTCCCGGGTCGGTATGGAACACGATGCCGGCTCATGTCCACAGCCGTCGCATGGAGGCATATTTCTACTTCGATATACCTGAAGACCAGGCTATTTGCCACTTCATGGGCGAGGTGGACGAGACTCGTCATATATGGATGCGCGGTGACCAGGCGGTGCTGTCTCCGGAGTGGTCTATTCACTCGGCAGCCGCGACACATAACTACACGTTTATCTGGGGCATGGCGGGCGAGAATCTGGACTACGGCGACCAGGATTTCAGTCTGATTACGGACCTGCGATAGGTATGACCTACCTGATACTTCGTTTCTCGAGTCTGGGTGATGTGGCGATGACCGTTCCGGTGATTGCTTCACTGAGTGCGTTGCAGCCTGACGACCAGTTCATTGTAGTGAGTCAGAAGCGTCTGCAGGGCATGTTCTACGGCATGCCGAACGTGCATTTTCACGAGGCGGATTTACGGGACGGTTGGTGGAAATCGACGCTACGGTTGCACGGCGAGTTGGCGGCCTATAAGCCTGATGTTGTGTTAGATATGCAGGATGTTCCGCGGACGTGGCTGCTACGGTTGCTGTTCCGCGTGCATGGTGTGCGGGGGTACTCGATTGACCGCGGGCGGACGGGCAAGCGTGTGATTACGTGGCTGGGTGCGCGCTACAGCGGCATGTTAGTTCATGAGACGGGGCGTTATGCGGATGTATGCCGCCGCGCGGGCCTGGCGACATCGTCGTCGTTCACATCGCTGCCGGTGAACGAAGCGGCTGCGCAGGCCGTGACGGAGCGTTACGGCGAGGCGTGGGCGCACGAGGTGGGCATCGCGCCGTTTGCGAAGTCGAAGTCAAACATGCTACCATATCAGACTGTGAAAGAGGTGATTCACTACTTCTCCTCGCAGCCGAAGACCCGTGTCTTTCTGTTCGGCGCGGGACGTATCGAGACCGAGATGCTGCGTCAGTGGGCGGAGGTGTTCCCGAACGTGGTGAGTGTGGCCGGCGAGTTGCCGTTAGAGTCAGAGTTGGAACTGATGCGTCGGTTGGAGGGCATGATATGCATGGACTCGGCCAACCAGCACCTGTGCTCGTTGGTGGGGCTGCGGGCCGTCAGTGTATGGTGCGCGACGCACCCGAAGACGGGTTTCTACGGTTGGAAGCAAGACCCGCATGACATCATCCAGATGGACAGTCTGTCGTGCCGCCCCTGTTCGGTACACGGAACGAATCACTGCCGGTTCCGCAACTTCGCCTGCAAGGCCATCATGGCGGAGCAGATAATCGAGCGCTATCGGAGGATGTGAGCGGCGTTTACGGGGCATAAATAGACAGAAAGAGGGGACAATGCGACGGGCGATAAAATCGAGTCAACGGCTAATTAGATTTATGAATATTGTGGTGTAATATGGATGATAATTTCGCCATACAACTGTTTGAGGGGAAGCGTGTCCGCATCGTTTGGGACGCTGAGCAGGAAAAGTACTATTTCTCCGTTGTAGATATAGTACAAGTGTTAACGGATAGTGCCGATTACCAGACGGCGCGCCTCTATTGGCGTGTCCTAAAGAATCGGCTCAAAAAGGAGGGAAATGAGTCGGTTACAAATTGTAACCAACTGAAATTACCTGCTGCCGACGGGAAGAAATATAAGACCGATGTCGCTGATTTACAGGGTATTTTCCGGTTGATACAATCTATCCCTTCCAAGAAAGCCGAGCCGGTTAAACAATGGTTGGCGCAGTTGGGAGAGCAGCGAATAGACCAGATTATCGACCCGGAACTGACCTTCCAGATGGCTGTTGAGGACTACCGCCGTCAGGGCTATTCGGACAAGTGGATTAACGAGAGAATGCGGTCCATCGAAATGCGCAAGGAACTGACGGACGAATGGCAGCGCGCAGGCATCCACGAGCAAAAGGACTTTGCCGTTTTGACGAATATCCTGACCAAAGCTTGGAGCGGAATGACTACCGGCGAATACAAACGCCACAAAGGGATGACCAAAGAAAACCTGCGCGACAACATGACGAATGTCGAACTGGCACTGAACACGCTCGCCGAGGTAACGGCTACCGAGATTTCCCGTCAGCAAAATCCGCAGGGAATGGCGCAGAGCAGTCAGACGGCGCGAGAAGGCGGAGAGGTGGCACGTAACGCACGTGCAGACATCGAAAGCCGCATCGGCCACTCCGTCATCTCCTCGGAGCGTGCATCGGATCACATCCGCCCGATTGAAGATGGGAAAGCGCAAGAATTACCGTAATCCCCCTCGCGCGTAGCGACGAGCTGATTAAATCGAGCCCGAGAGGACGAGAATAAAAGAAGCGTTTGCTAAAAAACCGATGAAGCGATGGGATATAACTGCTAATTAGATTTATGAAACTATTGCTAATTATTATGCTTGCGACGTTTTCACTTACAACGAATGCAAAACAAACAGAAGCCTTGGATATTTCTAACATCTCCAAGGAGGAGAAAAAGAGTGAAAATATAGACTCTATTGATAATCAACAATATTACTTAAAAGTGGTCAATAAGAAACTTCATACTCGTGTTGTATATGTAGAAGGTCAAAAAGTTGGAGAGGTAAAAGGTTCATCCGAAAAAGTATTTTTGCTATCAACCAAGTGCTATAGGCTTATTGAACTAAAAGAAAAAGCTATCACACTTTCACCAAAGACAGAATCTTTTATTATTCAAAATCGACCAAATGATGGAGAAATCGTTGAAATTGTAAATAACACAAAATAATTGAAAATCATTATGGGAACTCTCAGAAATCAAGATTGGCGTAAACGCCATAATGTGACAGAAGCAAGTATGCTTGATTGCATTAGTATGTTAAAAGCAATTGCCGCTAAAGAAAAGATTTCATTAGATCAAGCTATTAAAATATATGAAATTTCTGTTCAAAATAGACATATTGATGCTTACATTGACAATGGAGATATAAAAGACGAACAATTAAGTGGGCTCTCTAACTATTTGGATGAAATAACAAATGGGAGTGGAATCTCTGTTACACTTCTTTCCGAACAAGAATAACAATAATACAATAATAATTAATTACACAAGTTATGTAAACTCGTTCAGTTAAGAAGAACTGTTAGCATAAAATTAGCGGGCAGCCAAATGGTTGCCCGCGTTTCTTAATAATCGTACCTCTTTTGTCCATGGCACCCGCCACCGAGTCACCTCCGGGACTGATACGAGATAGATATGAGGCGATAAATGGGGCGAAATAGCCCCCTTTATCATACCGAATCTTAATAATCGGCAATTCTTAAAAGGTAACCCAAGAGACGCGCAAAAGTAGCGCATGATACGCTGATTTTGTGTATAAAAGGGATTATAACGCACAAAATGCTCACTAAAACGCACAATTTTTAACTAAAATTGCTCATTCTATTGCGCAATTCAAAAAAATATTGTACCTTTGCAGCGGATTTTAATCTTATAAGGTATGGAAGAGCTCTTTTTATCGTATCAGGATCTAATAGACAGAGTAGATACCCGTTTTGTCCGTTTTTTGCATGACGAGATAGACTGGAACAGCCGGCTGATCGCTATACTGGGTACACGTGGTGTGGGAAAAACCACATTGCTTCTCCAACACATCAAGCTGACAAATGCCGAGAAATCAACGCTTTATGTATCAGCAGATGATTTATTTTTCACCAGAAACACCTTAGTGAGTCTGGCACTGCAATTTTATCAGCAAGGCGGCAAATATCTATATATAGACGAAATCCATAAGTACAAAGGCTGGTCACAGGAAATAAAGAATATATATGACAAATTCCCTGACCTGCACGTGGTTTATACCGGCTCGTCCATTTTGGAGTTGGAGAAAG
>JAFVDD010000029.1 GCA_017478725.1 Paludibacteraceae bacterium | reverse complement strand
CTCCATGCGTCCGAGCGAACTGCACAAAGCATTACCCGAAGCCACACCGCGTGTGTTGGATATCCAGCTCAAAGAGTTGGTGGATGACGGCTTGGTAATCAAGACTATCTACCCTGAACTGCCGCCGCGGAGCGAGTATTCGATTTCCGAACTCGGCATGAGTCTTATCCCGATTATTGACTCCATGCTCGTTTGGGGCGAGCAGCATATGGACTTGTTTGAAAAGAAATACAAACAATAAATCCATATACACCAATGAAATCCAAACTATTTATTCTGCTTGCCGCAGTAGCAAGCCTCGCAGCATGCAACCAGCAGCCGCAAACCAATCAAAACAACACGAATATGAATAACGAAACGATTAATGAAGTAGCCGGACGTAAGAACTTCGGTGCCAAACATGCCCTGATGACGACCCCGCAGCCCTGTGTGATGATTGCTACATGGGACGAGAACAAAACCCCCGATGTGATGATGGCGGCTTGGGCAGGGCAACTCGACCACAACCAGATTGTCATCAGCCTTTCCAAACACAAGACAACCGACAACCTTGAAAAGACAGGCGCGTTCACCATCAGTTTTGCGGACGAGCGCACGGTGGTAGAGAGCGATTATTTCGGTATTGTCAGCGGTAATAATGTGCCGGACAAAGTGGCACGCGCAGGCTTTACCGTTACTCCATCGCCCAACGTGAACGCACCGATCGTCAACGAGTATCCGCTGACGCTGGAGTGCAAGGTGGTCAGCTTTGAGGATGGTGTGCTCATCGGCGAAGTGGTGAACATGAGTGCGGACGAATCTATCTTGACGGACGGCAAAGTGGACCTCGCCAAACTCAAGCCTATCGTCTTTGACGCAGCAGGCGTCAGCTATCGCGGTCTCGGCGAAGAAGTCGGCAAGGCTTGGGGAGCGGGCAAGAAACTGATGGGAGAATAACCGCAACGCCTCTGTGCAGGAGAACAAACAGCTGCACATCATCCACGGTGCCTCGTGAAAAAATCCTGCATACTCTTGCGTATGTGGGATTTTAACACGTACCATCAAAGGCCTGTGGTATCTGTGTCGAAGGCACGCGGGGTAGCATGTTTGCCTATCTTGGCAAACGCCTTTTGCAGGGTAGGAACATCGGTCTTTGAAGCATCAAAGACCACCACTACGGTCTTGCTCTTCAGGTCGCAGCGGAGATCTTTCACTCCCTTTTCAAAAGCGATATTCTTCTGTATCTTGTCAATACAGCCCTGGCAATGTATGTCCACATCAAAGACTACAGTCTGTTTGTCTGTTTTCGCCCAGAGCGAGAAGCTCATCAGGACGACGAATAGAATAGCGGGTAATCGTTTCATAAAGTCATTTGCAATTTAGTTGTTTACAAGTCGTGTTATTCTTCATTTCTCGGGTTTGTCGAGTGACCAGCGGAAGCCGGCATACACTTTCCATCCTCGTGCAGGCGCCCAAAGCATGGAGGCGTCGTACGGCGTACTGCCGTCCATGATTACCATGCCGTCGTCGTACGTACCGGCAATAGGATGTTCCTGCGTGTAGTTGGTCATGTTCTCCGCGCCGACATAAAGGGAGCAGGTACGCCAGTATTTGGTAATCTGCGCCAGCAGTTGCGGATACCATTTATGGTACATGCTGCCGTTTTTCATGTAGTATTGGCTGTTTCCTGCATCCGCGAGTACCGGCAAGTAGCCGGTTTGAGTCGTTGCCACTACGCCGTCCGGCATTCGTCCGGGACCATTGAACTGCGCGGTTAAGTCAAACTGCCATTTCTTGAGCGGCGTCTGGTAACTGGTGGAGAGAATACCCTTGAACCTGTTCTGCAGCACTTTCTCCCGAAGTTCGTATTGCCCTGTGGCATTGTTCCATGAGGTCTGCCGCACATCGTTGTAGCGGAAAGCAGCGGTGATGGTCCAGCCGCGGAGCACCTCCATGCTGGCCTCTACTTGGGCGTTATGGCTGTAACTCTTTCCGTGGACAGTTTTGATGTCCAGCAGATCCACCGCCTGCGTGCTGCGGTCCAAGTCCACCGCCACCGATTGCAGGAAATGCGTATAATAGTACTCGGCGGAGAGCTGGAGCGTACGCGAGCCCAAAGGGATGTCCCAAACGCTGCTGAACCCTGTATTGACCGCCACTTCCTGCGGAGGCGTGGAGGCAAACTTGCTGCTCCTGTCCATCTGCGAGAAGTTCCACACACGGGTGGACGGCAGGTAGGCGGCATGGTCAGCAATCAGGTTCGGCGAGCGGTAGCCCATGCCTGCGCTGGCACGGAGCGTCCACCATTCAAAGGGCGCATAGCGGATATTGAAACGCGGCGTGGCAAAAGGCCCGTAGAGCGTGGACCAGTCGCCTCGGAGACCCGCAATCAGCGACAACTGCTTGCCTGCCGACAGCGTGTATTCGCCGAACAGACCGACCGTCAGTTCCCAGCGACTCAGGTCATCGTTGAAACAGAACTCGCGGTAACGGTCGAAATTATAGCTGGTTCCGGCGGAGAGCTTGTGGCTGATGTCGCCGGATGTCCACGTGTTCTGGAAAATAACATTGAGGTAAGCGTTGGTCTGGCTCGCCGTCCAGTCGCGCGGACCGTAGATATTATGCTGGTCGTGGTAGGACGCGGCGGTGATGATGCCTAAGGACATGTCGCTCTCTTCGTTGAAGATAAAGCCGTTTTTCATCAACCCTTCTATGCGGTCGGTGCGCAGGTCAATGAGATAAGGGTTGTCGGGCAGCATCATACTTTTCTTGCGGGACATGTAGTTCTCGCGTTGCCCGCCGTGCCGTTCGTCATGCAACCCGCGCACGAGGAACTGGAACGTGTAGCGGTCGTTGCGGTAGAACCACCGGTTGAGCAGGTTGAGGTTCCTGTTCAACGGCATGTCCAGCATACCGTCCATGTCTTCGTCCATGCCCCATGCGCCCTCTTGGTAATGGGCGAGGATACCCGTTGCCAGTGAGCCCATGAGCGGGTCATTGGGTATAGGGATCTCCCAACCGCCGGTGAGGTTGGCTTCGGCGTGCAGTTCCGAATTGAGCATCAGATTAACCGCTATCGGGTTCTGCAACTGGGGTTTGAGGTATTCGATGTTGATTTGTCCGGTCATGGCTTCGTAGCCGTTGATGACGGACGATGTGCCTTTGCTGACCTGCACGCTCTGCATCCACGGACCGGGGATATACTCCATGCCGAAGTTCTGCGCCAGCCCCCTGACGGCAGGGGTGTTCTCGGTGAGTAGCTGTACATACTTGCCGCTCAGCCCGAGCAGACGTATCTGTTTGGCACCTGTAGCGGCGTCGGCATAGGACACATCCACTGATGCAGAGGTTTCAAAACTCTCGCTGAGATTGCAGCAGGCGGCTTTGCTTAACTCGTCCAGCCCGAAAGATGACTCATCAAAAGCAGAGTACCGCGAGCGGAGTACGGACAGCCTGCGCGCGCTGATCGTTACCTCGTCCAGATGCTCGTCCTCGGGGAAAAGCACAATGGTCAACGGCTCGGAGCCGGTGACGGTAGTCGTGTCATTGCGGTATCCGATGAACGAACTCACCAACTGCTTGGTCTGCCGCACGGGCAATATCTTGAACTCGCCCACTATATTGGTAGTGGTACCTTCCATAGTTCCGGCCCACCATACATTGACACCTATAAGAGGGTTCCCCTGTTCGTCCAGCACCACGCCGTGAACGGCGGCGTTCAGCGGCATAAGAGAACCTATAATAAGAATGGAAAAGAATAAATTAAAATGTGTACGCATAAAATCTCTAAATTAAGTAGTCACTATTTGTCACTGGGTCCTTAGTCCTTAGTCACTTTGTACTTAGTCCTTGGTCCCTTTGTCACTTATTATTACTACTTGATTTAGAGTGTCAGTTTGGCAGTCCTGAGAAGAAGATTACGTCCATTCGGACTAGGTAAAGGCGGTGCGCCGCAATGCGAGAGCGGTTCATCGTCCGCTGCAGTCCGGCATACCATGTCCGATATAGGGAGCAGGCACACCCATGCGACCGTCTCATGAGGGGCTGGCATGGCTTGCACCGACGGAGCCACTGACGGCGACAGGTCGGCATGAAAGTACCAACAGGGATGGCCGGTTTGTCCTCCGCAGTTGGCACAATCGGCGCATCGATTGCAGTCGCCGCAACAACTATGCTGTGCAGTGTGGCTGCAGCCGCTGCAGAAATGCCACGCCTGCATACCGCAACACGTGACAACCACCATCATGGCTGCCACTATGCACATGCCGAATCGAAGATATTTGTTCATTTTGTTTTGTAATCGGTCGCAAAGGTACTAAAAAAAACGAAGTAAGCAAGTTTGTGGACCATAATTTTGTGAAATTTTGCATTTTTGTATATTTTTAGTATTAAAATACCGCCTAAATCTTAATCGAAAACCCCGCTAATTGTATTGTAGGTTTATGTCTTTAGAAGGCTTTAACTCAACAGAGTGCGTGCTTTGGCGGTAAAACTATCAGAGAAGTTCACTATCAAGGAGTTTTTCCATCAAAACGCGTAGAACGCAGTTCAAAAGCCGTCTAATGGGTTTTATGTTTTTTTGTTATATAAAATACAACTACGCCTTGCATATCTCGCAAAAAAGTTGTACCTTCGACCTCCTCCCCTTCCCCTTCGGGGCGGGACCCTTCGAAAGTACGGTCGCACGCTTGTGCGAATTACCATGGTTTATGGCAGACAAATCAGATACATCTGTTTGCTCTGCGATAACCATGTGTATTCCAAATTTTTGTAGCACCTTCCAATCCCTAACGCGAGATTAACTTATTCCTCGAACTGCTGACGATGCTTCATGATCGTCGGCAGGTTCTTGGATGCCCACGCTGTCAGTTCCTGCACAATAGGCACCAACTCTGCGCCAATAGGCGTGAGGCTATATTCTACATGCGGTGGAATCTCCGGATAAACCTTGCGGACGATGAGGTCGTCCGCTTCGAGCGTGCGCAGCGTACCGCTTAAAACGCGCGTGCTGATGTCTGGAATAGCACGGCTTAGTTCGCTAAAACGAATCGTACCATGCTCGCTGATGATGAGCAGCACTAAAAATCCCCACTTATTGCCGAAGCGGGCTATCACATTGCGCACTGGGCACATCTCAAACATGGAATTCTGGTTGTCTTTCTTACGCATAACCTAATCCTTTAAAATCCGACTGCAAAGTTACAACTTTTATCCCAAACATACAACACTTTCAAAAAAAAAGTAAGTTTTTTATAAAAATATTATTTCAAAAACGCAAGTAATTTCCAAAAAGGCTAAAAAAGTAACTATGTCACCTATTTGTAACCTCTTGCACATGTCAAAAAAAAGTAGTACCTTTGTACCCAAATTCGTGCTATTATGAACTTTTTTGAACTCGTTAAATACCGTCGGTCGATACGGAAGTACGAGGACACACAGATCCCCCTTGAGGACTTGGAGAGCATCATCGAATCCGGTTCGTTCGCGCCTAATGCATGTGGCGGACAGCGCAGTATGATTGTGGCTATTCGTAACCGTGAGATAAGCGACAAACTCGGCAAACTGAATGTAGCAAGTCTGAGGCGTGACCATCTGATCGGTGGCAATGTTTCGGCAGAGCAGCCCAGTATCATTGATGATCCGACCATCAAAAGCGGTTTTTACGGAGCACCGACAGTAGTGGTTGTGTTTGCACAACATAACTTCCTCTACAGCGTGCCGGACGCTTTCTGTTGCGCAGAGAACATGGTGTTAGCGGCTACCGAACTGGGAATTTCGTCCTGCATCATCGCACGTGCGGAAGAAACCTTCTATAACGATTACGGCAAGGCGCCCATGGCACAATGGAACGTGCCGGAGAACTACGCCCCAAGGTGCTTTGTGCTGCTCGGTTACTGCAAAGGCGAGTACCCGAAAGAGAAACCACGCAAAGAGAACAGAACACTCATTGTGGAATAAATATTCATTATTCATTTTTAATTATTCATTATTATGAAACGTGTAAACGATCTTTACGTTCCTCACAGCGCACAAGGAATG
>JAFVDD010000006.1 GCA_017478725.1 Paludibacteraceae bacterium | reverse complement strand
TGCGCCTCTGAAATTGGCCCGATAAAGGGGCTATCAGCATACAGCCGTCAGCATTCAGAAGGAGGAGAGGAAGGCGGGGAGAGAGAGGGAGAAAGGGGGAGCGGAACCTCGCGCAAATATGCGCGAGAAATGCAAAACGAAGGGAGGAGAGGAGGAGGCGGGCAGGCGGGGAGGAGGAGAGGGAGAGGAGGAGAGAGAAAAAATAATCCGCCGGAGAGGGCGGATTATTTGTATTCGGGATACCAGGAGTACCGGAATACCGGAGTTCCGAAATATCGGGATTCCGGAATTCCGGATTATTCGTGAATGACGTCTTTGGAGACCATGTGGAGGAAGGGTTCGGGGAGGGGGAGGCGGTTGGGTCCGCAGCTCTGGCCGTAGGGGTTGCGTTTGAAGGAACCGTTCTCCTCTTTGCGCTCCTGTCCGTCGAGGAACTTGGTGATCAGATAGATAGCGAGGCGTTGCCAGTCCGCCACCACATTCTCCGCCTGCGCACACGAGTAATTAGTAAGGAACGCGCGCGCGTCGTCGTCGCTGAGCGCCGCCGCCTGAGCGTCCACTCCGGCTATCTGTGCATTGAACTTGTCGTCCCACGCCAGTTGCTGTTCGCGGATATGCGGATACATGCGGCTGTATTTGGTGTACGCCCAGTTGGCTACTATATTGAAGGTCCACCAAGCGCTGGTCGGGCTGAAGGTATAGCTGTCGCCGTTGCCCTCGGCAAAGCACTCGGGCACATGATTGATGCACGAATACATGGGCACGTAGCAGGAGCAGGCCGCGTCGTCCACGCCGAACCAGAAGATGCCGTTCTGGTTATAACTCCGCATTTGGGAGACGAACGACCATGCGGTTTGCTGGGTCGCTGTCGGGCGGCTGTACCAATACTGCACCTCGCGTTCGGCAACCTCAGACACGGACTGCCGCTCTGCGGCATTAAAGTCCTCGGTGCCTCCGCTCTCCCCATCGCGAACGCTACGCTGGTTCGCGTCGGGGACCCCGTTCTTCAGTTTGAAGCCGAGGCCGCCGTAACGGAGTTTGCTGTTCCAAGGACCGGCATCTATGCCTTGTGTGATGTCGATCGGCGTACCGCGGTACTCGTCGCGCATACACTCCTTGAGATCCTGGACGGAGACTTTGCGCTCGGGGATGATCCACAAGGGCATCGGTTCGCCTGCATCCTTGCCTCCCGTAGCACGGAAAGTAGCACCGGTAGCGTAGTCGAAATAGCGGTCCATGTCGGACGAGAAATGGCGGAAGAAAGACCAGACGCGTGCTTCGCAGACAAAGAGTCCGCTGAAATCGAATGGATTATAGGCAGCCTGATAGTTGAAATCCTTGTCCGCTCCTGAGAAATAGCCTTTGGAGCGCGCAAAAGCGATGAGGTCGGAGGCGTACCAGTATTCGACCGCTTCGCCTGTGAGAGCGCTTGCGCTGTGGGAGGTGAGACCGCCCTGCGGGCTGTAGGAGATCTTGCAGTTGAGTTTTTTCTCAAGGCGTTTCTGCTCCTTGGTCAGTTTGGATTTGAGTTGTGGGATAGTGGTTATGCGCGCCTGATTGGCATGTGCGGAGACGGCGTTGTCGGGTATGCGTACGGCAACCCAGTTGGCGCCTTTGTTGCCGGCACCACGGCCGATAAGATCCATGATCCATATCTCATCGGGGTCGCCGACAGAGAAGGACTCGCCCTCGGAGGCATAGCCGTATTCGTTGACCAGGGAGACGATGCACTCGATTGCTTCGCGTGCCGTTTTGGACCGCTCAAGGGCGATATAGATGAGTGAGCCATAGTCGATGCCGACGGTGTCCCACAGTTCTTCGCGTCCGCCCCATGTAGTCTCGCCGATAGTGACCTGGTGCTCGTTCATGTTGCCGACCACCTTGTAGGTGTGGGCCGGCTGGGGAATACTGCCCAAGGGGCGGCCGGTGTCCCAGTCCTTGACCTCACGCATAGCGCCTTCGGGCCAGTCGGCAGCCGGGGCGAAATGGAGGAAGCCGTACATGCCGTAGGAGTCGGCGGCGTAGGAGATCATCGTACTGCCGTCGGTTGAGGCGTTTTTGCCAACGAGGAAGTTGGTGCAAGCTTGCAAAGGTGAAAGGTGAAAACTGAAAATTGAAAGGAGCAGCAAGGCTGCGAGCAGGGATCGTTTCATTTTTTACTGGATTTCTGGATTACTGGATTTCTGGATTGAGCTTTGCGGAGGGCGATGTCGTAGGCCTCGCGGTAGTAGCGGAAGAAATGTTTCCAGTCGGCCTTCTTAGCTACCGACTCGGCTTCCTTTCGCGCCACGGCTTTTTCTTCTCCGTTGAGACGATTGAAGCCAAACAGCGTGTCCGCCACCTGCTCCGCCACCTCATTGAAATTGGAGTCGTTGCGATAGATGACAGTGACGCCGAGTGGTTTGTTCTGCCGAGCCGCCCACTCACCAAAGCCGGCAAGGGTGGTAGTGACAGTAGGCACATGGAAAGCGCAGGACTCCAAGGGCGTGTAGCCCCAGGGCTCATAGTAGGAGGGGAAGACGGTGATATCCATACCGATGAGGAGGTCGTAATAGGTCTTGCCAAACAAGGGGTCATGGCTATCCAGGTAGTACGGCACATAGACAGTGCTGACTTTGTATTTGCGTTCGGGCGCGCGGTCAAGGTAAGGCACCATCACAAACGCCACTACTTCGCGTTCCGGTTGGTCGCTATGATAAATCTTCTGCGCAAGTTTGTCGAGCGCTTCGGTGAAGACATCGATGCCTTTGTTTTTCCATTCGAGCCGTCCGGATATAGCGACGAGGAGGGCATTCTCGGGCACCGTGCCGCCGAGCTGTTCGCCCGCCACGCGCCGGAGCGCTTCGCGCGCCTCCTTGCGTTTGGCGTCAAACGCCTTGCCTTTAGGCACATAGGTAGGTTCGAAGCCGTTGGGCGTCTCGATGTCCGGCTCTTTGTCCAGCAGCTGTTTGCACTCGCGGGCGGTGGTATAACTGACGGTAGTGAAACAGTCGGCAAAATGGGCAGCCTGTTTCTCCGCGGAGTGCTTGGAAACCATATTGAGTTCCTGAGCCATCTGGTCGCCGTTGTAGGCTTCGAAATAGTCGTAGAGGGGTTTGCCGTTGCCTGCTATGGAACGTCCGATAGAGGTAGCGTGGGTAGTGAAGAGCGTAGCAATCCCGGGGCAGTGGTCGCGGAGATAGAAGACGGAGAAGGCTGTCTGCCATTCGTTGGCATGGGCGCAAACTTTAAGGTCCTTAAGGTCCTTAGTGTCCTTAGAGTCCTTAAGGAAGCGGTACAAACTCTCCATGACCATGCCGGCAGCGTAGCCGAAGAGGCAGGACTCGTCGTAATCGCCATAGGCGGCGTGGCTTTGAACGCGGAATTTCTCCCACGCCCAAGCGTAAATCTCGTCCTTGTGCGGCCAGAGGGCGTCGAACTTCAGCAGGACAGCGACAGGGTTGCCCGGTACAGCCCAGCGGCCGACCCGGATAGGCAAGCCTACCCCCGCCCCCTCCCTAAAGGGAAGGGAGAACGTAGAATGGTTCCATTGATTGAACAGGTTCTTGTCCTCGCGGAAATAAATATTGCTATGATCGCCGAAATCGGGACCGAAGAAAATGACTTTGTCAGGGTGCTCCGCCTGCATGCTGGCAGCACGGGTACTAAGAACAGCATAAATACCGCCTACGCGGTTGCAGACCTCCCATGAAGTCTCGAAAATATAATCGGGGTTCATCATAGTGCTAAAGCACGTTAAATAGTTAAGAAGTTAAAATGGTTGCGATACATCGCAACGTTAAACAGTTACTTTTTCTCGGGATCACATGCCAGTTTGGTGACGGAAGTGAGGGTGTTGAGCCGGGTAGGAGTAGTGACAAAGCGGTTGTTGTCGGAGCCCACGAAAGGCATGTACCAGACGCCGTCGGCATTGGCCCAATAGATGCGGTTGTCGGTTTTGTCAAGGGTCATGGCATAGCAGACAGCCGAGGTGTCGATAGGCACCGGGAATGATGCTCCGTCGATGTTCGCCACCCAGAGGCCTTTGTCGTCGCGGAAATAGAGTTTGCGGTTGGCTATATGGAAGCCCTGCATCTCAGGCACGAAAGACTGCAGATCGGAAAGCAGAAACTCAACGCCGTTGTAGGTCTGTGCCGTGTCCTGCTCGGCATCCAATAACGCCAGCCCGTCCGGCCATAGCTGCACCGGCGTATATTTGCTGCCGAAAATACGCTGTCGGTAATCGCCGTCCGGCGTGCGGGAGAGAACCGAGTGGGTCAAAAGGTCGTTTACCGCGTAGGTATTCACAATCTCGGTGGTATCGCCGTTGAGTATGACCCGCAACCCTACCCGCGCCTCGCTTGCCGGACGCGTGAAATAGGCATGCAGCGTAGCATTGGTCAGCACTGAATCGGTGATCTCGAGACAGGGCAGGTTCATCATATTATCCATCGGACAGAACCATTCATACGAGACGGTATAGTTATAGGGGTTATAAACCTGCGCCTTGAAGGTATAGTCGGTATAGATAAAGAACTCCTCCGCCTCGCAGGAGAAATTGGGAATCGTGTCATAGACGGTCAGTTTCCTGGTTCTGGTCAGGCTGTTTTTCTTGTTGACCGTCAGGCGCACTATATAGTCACCGGGTTTTTTATAGGTATGGGAAGGCGATTTGAGGGTAGAGGTCATACCGTCGCCGAAATTCCACTCCCAATCTTCGCCACCCGAGGACACATTCTCGAATTTGACAGATTCGCCCGCTTTGGGTTCCTCAGGAGTAACATTAAAATTCACCTCAATCCCTTTCTTGCACGCCACAAGCGCCAAGGAGATTGTCAATAATATGTATATTCGTTTCATGATCGTTGTTGGCATCGAGCCATTGTATTTCTTCATCGCGTCTGAACCATGTGAGCTGTCGTTTGGCGTAATGACGCGAGTTTTGCCGAATCAGTTCTATAGCGCGGTCGATGTTGTAGAGTCCGTCAAAACAGCCGAACATCTCGCGGAAGCCCACCGTCTGCAATGCCGGCAGCTGCCTGAGCGGATAGACTGTCCGCGCCTCTTGCTCCAAGCCGAGATCCATCATCTGCTCGACCCGCTTATTGATGCGTTCGTAGAGTTGCTCCCGGGGTCTGGTGAGCGCCACTTTGACGATGCGGAAGGGACGTTTTTTGCGTGTGGCCGTTCGGAGCGATGAGTAGGGTTGGCCGGTAGTCAGGCTGAGCTCGATACAGTGGGCGAGTCGCGCGGGGTTTTGGCGGTCCACGATGTCCCAATAATCGGGATCGAGCCTCTGCACCTCGTTCTGCAGCCATTTGAGTCCTTCGCCATTCGCCATCCGTCCTTGCTCCGTGACCTGCTGACGGATGTGTCCGGGCACCGGGGGCAGGTCGTCCAGCCCGTTGCATACCGCATCGGCGTAGAGCATCGAGCCGCCGGTCATGAGCAGTGTGTCGCGGGATGCGAATAAGGTATCGAGCAGGCTCATGGCATCCCGTTCGTACCCGCCGGCGCTATAATTCTCCGTCACGCTCCGGGTGCCGATAAAATAATGGCGGACGCGGGCTTGTTCCTCAAGCGTAGGGGCAGCGGTGCCGATAGGAATCTCGCGAAAGACCTGACGGCTGTCGCAACTGACAACAGGCGAGTTGATATGCTCCGCCAGACGCAGGGACAATTCGGTTTTGCCGACGCCGGTAGGGCCAAGGAGAAGAAGGAGGGTTTTCATTCTAGCTGACTAGTTGACTAGTTGACTAGAACATTGAGCCGTCGTCGAAACTCAGGTCCTGAAATCCCTCCATGTCGATGTCGCCCAGGTCGAGTTCGTCGCGGAACTCGTCGTCAAACTCAAAATCATCGCCGCCCTTGCCGCCTTTGAGGCCCGCCAGCGGATCTTCGGATTTGAGCTGTTTGGGTGCTTTGCCTTTCGACTCCACACATTCCACGCCGTTCATGCTGCCGGCCTTGATTTCCTTGAGGCTGCCGAAGAAATAGCGCTCGAACATAGGGTCGAACACATAAATGAGACGCTGCCCCTGCTCCTCGATGAGGTCGCTGAGTTTCGTCTCGTTCATTACCATATTATCGTACTCGAAATTGGAATCCATCTCCACCAGCGTTACCTCCTGTCCTTTCTCCCATTCGTCGTTGCAGATAAAGAAGCTGGTCATTTGGTCGTCGGGATAATTGACGGATTTGAGAATAGCCTCGTGCAGCTCCAGGAACGTAGCATCGGCGTCAGCCTCGTACACACGGCGGAAATCAGGGTCACCCTCTTCGCACGAAAAAGTCAGTTTGTAAATCATAAAGTTGTTAACAATTTAAATATTTACAATTTTATCATTTGGTTTTTGCTATTTGCCATAATGAGCGCACAAAGGTACAATTATTTTCGCACATACACAAGCGCCCGCGCGTTTTTCTTCGAAAAAAATAACTAATGTTATTAAAAACAGCAAAAAAACAGCAAAAAATTTTAATAAATCAATTTAATTATATACCTTTGCGCCGTATTTTGCATATATGTGTGCCTATGCCCAGCTTGGGCTAAGGCTCAATACGAATCGCGATAAATCGCTTTATAAGTTTAATTAAATTTTTTATTTTATGATTTATTCGGAGTACAGAAACCCGATTTAGGGGCACAGAAACCGATTTAGTTTTTTTTTTGAAAGATGAAAGAAGAGACCCTTCTAGGCGGAGGCCGCTCTTCCCGCTCTGACGGGAAGACGCTCCGGGCAAAAAATCCGTTTATCATTGAAGTGAACCATGTATCGAAGCAATTCGAGGATGGCAAGTACGCCCTCAATGACGTGAGCCTTCAAGTTAAGAAAGGCGAGTTCGTCACCCTTTTGGGGCCTTCGGGCTGCGGTAAAACAACCTTGCTACGCTGTATTGCAGGATTTCAGGTAGCATCCTCCGGCGACATCTTGCTCAAAGGCGAGGATGTAACCAAAACACCGCCATACCAGAGGCCGGTAAACACCGTTTTTCAGAAGTATGCGCTTTTTCCGCATCTGAATGTGTTTAACAATGTAGCTTTCGGTCTGAAGCTGAAAAAAGAGGCGCCCGACGTGATTAAGAAGAAAGTGCGCCGCGCCCTGAAGATGGCGAACATGACGGGCTACGAGGAACGCAAAGTGGACACCCTGAGCGGCGGTCAGCAGCAACGCGTAGCCATCGCCCGCGCCATCGTCAACGAACCCGAAGTGCTGCTGTTGGACGAACCGCTGTCGGCACTCGACCTCAAGATGAGGCATGACATGCAGATCGAGCTGAAAGAACTGCACGAGAAATTAGGCATCACATTCATCTATGTGACCCACGACCAGGAGGAAGCCCTGACCCTGAGCGACCGCGTGGTAGTGATGAACGAAGGCAAGATCAAACAAATCGGTACTCCAACTGATATTTACAACGAGCCGCAAAACTGCTTTGTAGCGGATTTTATAGGCGAGAGCAATATACTGAGCGGCACGATGATCCGCGACAAGAAAGTGGAGTTCTGCGGCCAGCAATTTGACTGTATTGACACGGGGTTCGGCGAAAACCAGCCCGTGGATGTAGTTATCCGCCCCGAGGACATCTATATTTGGGACGTCAGCAATCAGCCATCAGCTGTCAGCCAGCAAGAAGACGACCCTGAGGACCGTGTGCCAAAGGGGAAATTCACCAAACTATACGGAGAAGTACAAAGCTGTATTTTCAAGGGTGTGCATTATGAGATGCGTGTCCTCACTCCGGACGGCTATGAGTTCCTGATTCAGGACTACCATGAGTTCCTGCCGGGAACCAACGTGGGTATGCTTGTGAAGCCGGAAGATATCCAGATCATGAAGAAAGAGCATTACCTCTACAACTATTTCGAGGGAGAAGTGCTCAAAAACGGCAAAGTGCGGTTTATAGATGCCGAATGGGAAGTGATGCCGAAACAGACAGAAGGTATGGAGGCAGGCGAGAAAGTGCAAGTGCGTGTTCCCTTCCGCTCGATTGACCTGCAGGACTACGAGGAAGAAGGCAAACTGTCCGGCGAGGTACATTTCATCCTATACAAGGGCAATCACTACCAACTGACCATCCGTACGGACGAAGGCCACGACCTGTATGTCAACACCAACGATGTATGGGACGACGGCGACCGCGTAGGTATAGTCATTCCACCGAAGGAGATACTAATCAACAAACTAGCCGACTAGCCAATTAGTCAACTAGAAAACCAGAACAACAATGAGTAAGTTGATTCAAATAGTATCTTCGCGGCGGACATGGGCATGGCCGTATATCCTGTTCATGCTGCTATTTGTCGTGCTGCCGCTGATATTGGTGGGCTACTATGCCCTGACGGATATCAACGGCACCTTCACGCTCCGCAATTTCGCGAAGTTCTTCACCCATAGCGAAGCTATCCAGACCTTTCTCTACTCGGTCATGATAGCTGTATTCAACACCCTCATCTGTCTGCTGATCGGTTATCCCGCCGCCTATATCATGGCGATGGAGGATTTCCGTACGCCCAAGGTGATGGCGATGCTCTTTATTCTGCCGATGTGGATCAATTTTCTGCTCCGCACGGTAGCTACGGTAGAACTTTTCAATATGTTCGGCTTGCCGCTTGGCGAAGGCGCACTGCTTTTCGGCCTTTGCTACGACTACCTGCCGTTTATGATTTATCCTATCTACAACACCCTCCAAAAAATGGACACCTCGCTCATCGAGGCGGCCCAGGATCTGGGCGCCAACCGCGCACAGAGTTTTTGGAAAGTGATTGTCCCTCTCTCGATGCCGGGTATTTACAGCGGCATTGTTATGGTATTCATGCCTACCGTCAGCACATTCGCTATAGCCGAACTGCTGACGCATAACAACATCAAACTGTTCGGCTCGCTCATTCAGGACTACATCACCACGACCGACCTGCTCAACTACGGAGCTGTGCTCAGCCTCGTACTGCTCGTGATTATCGGTCTGACGTCGTTCTTCGGCGACCACGACTCAGGAGGAGAGAAAGGAGGACTGGTATGAAAAGATTTTTCGACATATCGTCATGTCGTCATGTCGTCATGTCGATAGTAATATTGCTCAGCTTGAGTGCTTCTGCCCAGTCGAACCTGACGTACGAACTGAAGGTAGCTGCAACGGGGACCGTCACATTGCTGGACGAGTTTCCCGATACATATGCGGCGGAGAAAGTGAATATCCGCATTCAGCAATCGGCTTTCCGCTTTCAGGACTCGCTGGACTATGTATTTGCCAACAGGCCCATAGACGAGTTGGGTACATGGTGCGACAGTATCTATAGTTACACCGACGAGAACAACTGCGAATGGGTAGTATGGAGGACAAATGCCATCCCTCGCAACCGTACGAAGCGCGTTTTGGTACAGAACGCCTATGACGTGTTTGAGCAGTACGTCCGCGAACAGACATCCGTCAGCCGCAGCTACGGCTGGATATGGTTTGTGTTCTCCGGCCTGCTGCTGGCAACGGGTATCGTGTATGCTGGCATGGTGGTCCGCCGTCGCAGGAAAGAGCGTGAGTTGCCGGCCGTAGAACAGGAGACACTACGACGCAAGCGGATGGGCAACCGGAGACATATAGGTTCGCAGCTGTATCTATGGCTGCTGCTCATTGTGCTGTACGCACCTATCGCCCTGATTGCCGTATTCTCGTTCACGGAAAGCAAGGTGCTGGGCAACTGGACAGGATTTTCCATGAACCTGTATGCCAATCTCTTTACCGGTCATGCCGGTGCGGGTCTCAACAGTGCCATCTGGTACACCGTAGTCATCGCCCTCATTGCGGCGGTCTGCTCCACCCTCTTGGGTACATTGGCGGCGATAGGCATCTATAACATGCGTGCCCGTCAGCGCAAAGTAGTCAGTTTCCTCAACTCCGTGCCGATGATCAATCCGGATATCATTACGGGTATATCACTCTTCCTGCTATTCGTAGCATTGGGTATGAGCCAGGGATTGGCGACCGTATGTATTGCGCATGTGGTATTCTGTACGCCGTACGTTGTACTCAGCGTACTGCCGCGGCTCAGCAAGATGAACCCCAATACCTACGAGGCGGCACTGGACCTCGGCGCCACACCTGCGCAAGCGCTCAGGATGGTGATGCTGCCGGAGTTGTGGCCGGGTATGCTATCAGGATTCATACTCGCACTGACACTCTCGGTAGATGATTTCGGCGTGACCTTCTTCACCAAAGGCAGCGGCGGACTGGAGACGCTGAGTACCTTCATCTATTCCGATGCCCGCAAGGGAGGTCTGACGCCCGAACTGAGGCCGCTATTCACCATCATTCTGCTCGTTATGCTGACCGTGCTCATCGTCATCAATATAAGAGCAGACAAGGATAAGAAGAATTAGAATGCCGGATTTCCAGAATTCCGGATAACCAGATAACAGATAAAACAAAACAAAAACAATAAATAATTTACTGCAATGAAAAAAATCTCTTTGTACTTTGTACTTTCAACCTTTGTATTTCTCATGATTTCCTGCGGCGGTGCTGACCGTGCACACCAACTCAAAGTGCTCAACTGGGCGGACTATATAGACGAGGACGTCAAGGAGAACTTCGAATCATGGTATTTCGACCAAACAGGCGAGAAAGTGCAACTCGTTTATGAGACTTTTGATATCAACGAGACCGCCCTTACCAAGATTGAGATCGGTCATGAGGACTACGACGTATTCTGCCCGTCGGAGTACATCATCGAGCGTATGCTGAAAAAAGGCCTTATCCAACCCATCCGGAAAGACCTGATTCCCGACAGCATTTGGTATTTCGACAACATCGCGCCGTATGTAGTAAATCAGTTCCAGCAGATGGCGCCGAGCGCTGACATCCAAGTGAAGGACTACACTGCCGGCTATATGTGGGGCACCACAGGTTTTATCTACAACCCGCAGTACGTCAACCGCGAGGACCTGCGAACATGGGGAGCTATTCTCAATCCCAAGTTTGAGAACCGCGTACTCATGAAGGACGCTTTCCGCGATGTGTATTCGGTGCTTGTTCTCTATACGTTCAAAGACCAGATTGCCGCAGGCAAAGTGACCCGCGAGGAACTGGTGCGCGACATCACTCCCGAGCGCGTCGAGGCTGTGAAACAAGTGCTCCTGAAAGCCAAGAAACAGATATGCGGATGGGAGGTTGACTTTGGCAAAGAGGAGATGACCAAAGGCAAGGCATGGATGAACCTGAGCTGGTCGGGCGACGCACAGTTTGCGATTGAAGAGGCTGCCGAAGTAGGCGTGCTGCTCGATTACATCGTACCTGAGGAGGGTTCTAACGTGTGGTTTGACGGCTGGGTAATTCCCAAATATGCGAAGAACACCAAAGCCGCCACCTATTTCATCGACTATATGTGCCGCGCCGACAACGCATTGGCTAACATGAACGAGATCGGCTATGTTTCCTGCGCCGGAGGTGTCAATGCCGCCGCTACTATTCTGGAGGAGCAAAACGACGAGGAGGAGTGGCCGGAGAGTGTGGATGCCAGCTATTTCTTCGGCGAGGAGCCGATTGAGGTAGAGGGAGAGATGCTTGATCCGCATGCGCTGCACCTCAATCCGGTCTATTATGCCGACAAGAGCACTATTGACCGCTGCGCCCTCATGCACGACGCCGGCGAGAGCCAGGAGATGCTGCTGGAGATGTGGAATGAAATCAAACTTGCAAGATGACATTACTAACTAAGTTTTTCGACATATCGACATGTCGTCATATCGTCCTGTCGATTGTCTTTTATCTTTTGCCATTAAGCGGAGCTTTCGCGCAGACGACGGAGATGGAAGTGCGCTACAACGCACTGGCAGAGCGTTTTGACAGCCGTAGCGGCAACACCTCGGTGCTCCAGCGCGATTTGAAGGCCTATATGCAGGAGTTTCCCTACACCACGTTTGCCGACGAAGTCAATCTGATGCAGGGAATACTGCAGGTAGAGCGCGGTCATTACAAACAAGCCCTCAAGGTACTGGAGCCTATTGACATCAGCGCACTCGGACGGGCTCACCAGCACGACTATTCCTTCTATCGCGGCTACTCCTATCTGATGCTGCAGGACTACGGGCGGGCGGCTATCTATTTCGGTCATCTGTCCAAATCCGACAACCGCTATTCCACCCGCGCCGACTATTACTACGCCTATTGTATGTACAAAACGGGCGAGTACGACAAGGCTTTGCCTTCACTCAAGCGTCTGGAGCAGATGCCCGAATACGCCAAGACTGTGCCCTATTTCATCGCGCAGACCGACTATATCCAGGGACGCTATGATGAGGCGGAGGAGCGTATTGTCATGCTGCTGCGCACCCAGCCGGACAATGATTTATCCGGCGAGCTGCACCGTATGCTGGGCGAGATACGCTATCGCGACGGGCGCTACGAAGAGGCGGCTGAGCAGTTGCAGCAATACGAACAGGACGCTCAGGAGCGCAAGGAGGAGTTGCGGCGCGAGGACCTGTACCTGCTCGGTCATGCCGAGTACAGACTGAACCGCTATCCGGACGCCATCCGCCATTTGAAACTGATCAAACAGCAGCCGGACACGCTGAGCGAGTCGGCCTGCCTGACCATCGGTCATGCCTATATCCATATGAACCAACCCGAGCAGGCACAGCTGTGGTATCAGGCTGCCGCCAGCTACCGCCTCACGCCTGCTATCACCGAGGAGGCTGCCTACAACTACACCCTCTGCTCCTATCGTTCTTCGTCGGCTTTGGGCGAGTCGGTCAAGGCGTTCAATGATTTCCTGCATGCTTTTCCTGATTCCAAATACGAGAGCAATATCTACCAGTTGCTGAGTTCGGCGCTGATGCAAAGCAAGAACTACGCTGCAGCCATTGCCACGCTGGACAGTATCTCCGACCCCACTCCCAAGATGCTGGAGACCAAGCAGTATCTGCGCTACCAACTGGCAGCCGACGGATTTCTGCAAGGCAAGATGCAGCAGGCTATTGACCGCGCAGGCGAAGTGGTCAGCCACCGTAACGAGAGCGACCGCTACACCACCGAGGCACTCTATATACGTGCCGAAGCGGAATACCGTCTGCGTGACTACAGCGCATGCGAGAGCGACCTGCAGTCCTTCTTCGCCCGCCATGACGCCAAGCAATCGGCCAACTACCGGATAGCGCGCTACCTGGAAGGCTACTGCGCTTTCTCGCAAAACCATTACGATCAGGCACGCACAGCTTTCACCACCTATATAGACGGAGCCGATACGGGCGATGCCACTTATGCCGATGCGCTCAACCGTATAGGCGATTGCTATTTCAACGCCCGTGATTTCAAACAGGCTATCAGCTATTACACCCAGGTAAGCAACCTCCAGGCCGTAGGAGCCGACTATGCGCTCTTCCAGCGCGGCTATGCACTGGGTCTGCTGCGCCAATACAACGACAAGATAGCAGCGCTGCGCACCCTGACCACCCGTTATCCCAAATCCGACTATGCCGACGACGGTATGTATGAGACAGCGCGTGCGCAACTTCAGCTCAACGACGAGCGCGGAGCTATCACCACCTATGAGCAACTGCTCAACACCTATCCCCACTCCGCCCTTGCCCGCAAGGCCTCGCTGGAGCGCGCAATGCTCTACCGCAACCTCAACCAGACCGACCAGGCTATAGCCGCCTACCGCCAGACCATAGAGAAATATCCGGCTACAGAGGAGGCCTACACGGCGCTGGAGACCCTGCAGGCCCTGTATGTGGAGCAAAACCGTATAGACGAGTACCTCGCCTATACCAAGAATCTCGCCAAACTGAATATGACCGTCACTACACGCGAGGACAGCCTGCTCTTTGCCGCCGCAGAGATGCAGTATATGCAGGCGGCATATCAGAAAGCCACGGAGCCGCTGAGCGAATATATACGGCGTTACTGTGCCGGAGGCAGATACTGCACCACGGCTCTCTACTATCTTGCCGACTCGTATTACCGCCTGGGCAGAAATGCGGAAGCATTGGAGCAATACAGCCAGCTGGCTGATCTCGCAGCCAATCCCTATCAGGAGGAAGCAGCCACACGTATGGCAGAGATCTACTACGACCGCGGAGACTACGCAGCGGCGCTGGAGGCTTTCTATCGCATGAACGCACTGGCGTCCACCCGCGAGAACAGTATCGTGGCCCGCGTAGGTATCCTGCGCTGCTCATCACTGCTGGGACGCCATACGGCTACTATCGACATAGCCGGCCAACTGCTGAACGACCAGCCGGACGAGGCAGTGCGCAACGAAGCGCTCTACTGCCGCGCCAAAGCCTATACGGCTCAAGGCGAATGGGAGAAAGCCCAGCCGGACCTCAAACAGCTGTCCAGCGAGGTACGCACAGCGCAGGGCGCCGAAGCCAAATACCTGCTGGCACAAAGCCGGTTTGAGTCAGGTCAGCTTGACGAGGCGGAAGCAGAGGTGATGTCGTTCACCGGCATGAGCACCAGCCAGCAATACTGGCTCGCACGCGCACTCATCCTGCTGAGCGATATATACACCCGCCGCGGCGAGACATTCCAGGCGCGCCAGTACCTGCTCGCACTACAGCAGAACTACACCATCACCGGCGATGATATACCCGCACTCATCAGCGACCGTCTCGCCAAACTGGACAAGATAGAACAACCCGCAGAAAAGGAGGTAAATGATGATGACGAGTAATACAGACCGCTTCGCTGAAAGAATAAAGACCGCTTCGCTGAAAGACAAAAGAGCGAATACTATCAGCCGATACATTTTTGTCCTTATTCCATTGTCCTTATTCCTTACTCCTGCTTCGGCGCAGAGCGACAGTGCACTCAACCGCTCCGTGACGGTAGAGCGTGATTTCCAGCCTGTCATCCGGGCAGCCGGCAAGGTGGCTACCAAACCCGCTATCGTGGAAACAACTATTGAGCCGGTTGAGGTCAGCTATTCCAACTATGCCGTAGAGGTGAAAACAGAAACCGGCTTGCAGCCACTGCTCTCTCAGCCCACACGATTCGGCGAAGGCCAGTCCTACAACGGCTACGTACGCGGCGGACTGGGACACACGAACACGCTCTTTGATTTCGGCTACCGTCTGGACGACGGCAAACGCTCCATACTGGACGTGTATGCCCATCATCGTGCCCAATGGGGACTCAGAGCACTCAGCAAAACCAAGCTCGGTTTTGATTTCTCCCACCCGTTCTCCGCTTGCAGCGTCTATTTCGGCATCAACGGCGGCAATGTGTTCTACAACAAATACGGCCGTTTCTACGACTACGCACAAGGCAGTGCCGGCGCATGGGATCGCACCAAAACGCTCTATCCCGAGCCGCGCACTATCACCCCTGCCGACCAGACCTCCCTCTGGACCGCAGAGGCCTATATAGGTGTCCGCTCCAACGCCAAACAGGAGGTGCAGTACCGCGTGCAGACAGGCTATATGCTCTTTGCCAAACCCAATGCCGTAGCCGAGCACCAGATACGTACACATGCGTCGTTCGACTGGAGCCGTGATTTCCACCACGTAGGAGCCGTACTCTATGTGCAGAACAATTTCCTCAGCCTGAACGGCAATCTGGCGGCAACTATTCCCTCCACGATGTACAACAGCCGCCATAATATCCGTCTGGAACCCTATTATGCCTACAACAGCCGTCGCGTGCAGCTCCACGTGGGCGTCAATCTGGATATGAACATAGGTCGCGGCCAGAACAGCCTCTCCGGCGTCAACAACCTCAGTTTTGCCCCGTCGCCTCATGTGCATCTGGAGGCGCAGATAGCCAAGAAATGGCTCACGCTCTATGCCGACGCCACCGGCTCCCACGCCATGGGTACGTTGCAGGCGTTCATGGAGCAGAACCGCTACCGTGTTATCCATGCAGGTATCATCTCCCACCACGCAGCGCCGCATACGCCGGTGGATGCCGAACTGGGCTTCCATATACGGCCCTACCGCGACCTGCTCATCGAGCTCCACGGAGGCTACGCTCTCTATCTGAACACCACCACCCTCATTGCCGTGACCGACAGCGCACGCTATATGCCAGCGGCGTTCAATGCTTTTGTGCATGCCGGCGATTTCAGTTATACCTATTGCGACTACAGCCGCGGAAAGGTGGGAGCCCAGTTCAACTACCACTATCGTGATATCGTACGCGTCAACCTGTACGGGGACTACTATTTCTGGCGTGCCCTGCGCTATGAGAACAACGGCTATCAGTACGCCTCCACTTGCACGGAACTCACCGATGTTCTTGCCAACAACAGCCGCACTGTATATGACCATGCCAACTGGCAGTTAGGCCTGCGCGTGGACGGGAAGATAGACAAGCACTGGTCGCTCTATTCCGACAACCATTTTGCCGGCAGCCGTCTGGCGCTGGCGACGGATGGCGAGCACTTGCTCAAACCTACCGTAGAGTTGGATCTCGGCATGCAGTATAACATGTGGGTAGGAGGTAAGCGTTCAGCTGTAAGCCATCAGCACTCAGAGGGCGGGGAGTTACCGCTCCGCCCGGAGCCCAAGCCCAACCTGACGCTCTTTGCCCAAGTGAACAATTTCATTCACTACAAGAACGACATCTATTACGGCTACACCTCCCAGGGTATCAATTTCCTGGTGGGAGCAACGTTCAGGTTTTAGTTGACTAGCTGACTAGTAATGAAAAGGCTCGCCCGTTGAGGCGAGTCTTTTCGTTTTAGCGGGCGAGCTTTGTCGTTTTAGCGGGTGTGCCTGTCTCAGTGGCAGGCTCTTTCATATTCCACGGCGGCCATCAGATAGGTGCCGAGGACTTTGCCTTCGGTGTTGTCCTGGATTGGCACATCCTTGCCGATCAGGTAATACGCCGCGGTGCCGTTGCGGTCATGGCTGAGGCCGGCCGACTGGCACGAGGAGGTGATGGTCAGGTTGTTGCGCACAAACGTGCGCTGTATGCCTTCAAAGCCGCGTCTGCCTGCTTCGGCGTAGTCGCCCAATCCGAGACGCGTAGCCTTCAGCAGCGCGGCGGTGATAAGGCACGTAGCCGAGGACTCCAAATAGTTGCACTGCGTGCCGCCTTCGGCTACATTGGTATATTTCTCCGAGCCGGTGTCATCCACCCCCTGCGTGGCGCATTTCTCGGGACCGTACTGCAACAACTGGTACCAGCAGCCGGTCTCTTTGTCCTGACGGGCTACCAGACCGTTAGCCAGTTTGGTGAAATACCCATGCAGCGTATTGAAATCCGCCTTCTCAGGCAGGCTTTCGCCATTTGTCCATTCGCCATGCGCCTTCCAATTATCCATATACGCTTCCATCACATCCACCATCGCCAGGATATACCATCCAGCCGCCCGTCCCCAATACTCCTCGGAGTGGTAAATAGTTGATGGTTGGCAGTTGACAGTTGACCGTTGACACGGATATGCGTGCCCGCACTCGTATATAGTGCGCGCGTTCCTATTGGTAGTAATATCGGTGAAAAGGACGTGATAGGGGAGTTGTTTCTCTTCGTCCCAAAGGTAAGGCCACGAGGCTGTAAACTGTTTCACTACATCATTCCATCCCAGCCCCGTGCCTTCACATGTACCATATTGCAATAATTGTGCCAAAAGTGCGGGACCCATGTATGCTCCGTCGCACCACATCTGTCCCCAATAACTTTTCTCGGGATTATCGGTAGCCTTGTGCATCCATCCGCCGTTCACCTCCGGCTCGTCACCATCCGCGGTAGCGGGTAGTTGAATCGAGTATTTGGCTTTGTGCTCCGCCAACCCCTGTGCCGCTCGCTGCATCTGCTGCATGTAATACGCAGCCCGTTCGGCGTTCTCAAACCTGCCGCCGGGTTTGGCGCCCTCGTACAGGCCCATGAAGACCTTGGCGCAGTTGAGGTCATCGAGTATGCCGCCGCGCACCAGTTCGTTCAGTTCGTCCTCATTCAGGCTGTCCGCCCACCGGGCGATACCTATATACCACGCGTCCGCCCATGCGCTATCCTGATAGTACTGCCACACATCCAATATACCTTTGGCCACCACGCCGGAGACATAGTCCCACGTAGCAGCGTTCTCGGGAAGGGTGATACCGTTGGTGCTGTTGGCGTTGGGAAAGCCTACGCAGTTGTCCTTGTTGTACCACGCGGTCATGCGGGCGTTGATCATCTCGCGGCTATAGCACCGCGCAGGCTGGTAAGGGCTGCAGGAGGCGAACAGCAGACACGCCAAAGGCAGCAGGATAAATAATCGCTTCATTATTCAATCACAGTAGTTTTGCTGGTTTTCTGCGCATCAGACGCACCCCCGTATATAGTATCGCCATCAGCATGAGCGGCAGCACTGCATCGCCCAGAGGCAGCTGTTCGCCCTCCGAACCCGGCGTACCCGGAAAACGGTTATGCGAGGGACGTCCCGCCTCATCGGCCGTAGCTGCCGCCACGGTGATGTTCTCCGTGTTCTGGCGGGAGATCTTGAGCGCCGAGAGCGATACGGATGGTAGTTGATTGGTATAGTTGACTCCGCGGCTGCCGCTATGGTGCGTATTGCTGGACGATGCCGGAGTGAACGATTCGCCGCCTCCTCCGATAGTTTGTGCTGCAGCGGCACGGTGGAACAGATCGGCACTGAACACCTCGCCCGGAGTGCCTCCGGCCATACGCCGGTTGAAACTCCTGAGTTCGGCAGTATTGCTCTGCACCTTCACTTTCCCGCTCTGGTTGATATGCGAGGGAGCGTAGTTGGACTGCTTGTTGGGCGAGAGCATACTGGTGGAATAGAAATCGTAGTGCGGTTTGGTGGCAGACTCTGCATTGAGACAAAGAGTTGCGCTGATGACCAGTAATATGTTTTTGATAGTAGTCTTCATTGTCTTGCCCTTTCTATTACCGGTTCAACCCTTGTTTCACACATTTGCCTGTAGCGTCATACAAGACACCGTTGCGCAGGATATAAAGCTTCTGATCGATGATCAGCTTAGTAGCTCTTCCCTTCCGTGAGGCATCGGAGGCGGCTTCGTCTCCGGTAGCCACTTGCGGTGACCTGTAGCGCGTGAGGATAAAGCGTGTATGCGTATCCTTGTCGTAGGTCAGGAACGAATAGGTTGCCCCGTCCTCTACGCGTGTGTACGCGTTCATATAGGTGTCATAGAGGTAGAGCGGTTCCGCATCCCGTGCCTTGTACTCCATACGCAGTGTATATACATCATCCTCGCCTGCGCGGAAGGTGAGAGGTGTTCCTTCCAGTTCGGGAATAGCGCTTACCGCATCGGCCGTACCGTCCGCACGGGTGGCGTAGAGGGCAGGCGAGTTTTCTCCTCCGGGCCATTTCTCGCCGTCCCAACCGTCATCATAGCCGGTGGTGAAATCACCACGCTCCAGCAGCACCAGACGGTCGTCGTAGCGGCTGCCGCCGGCGATGAGTTTCACGATTGCCGGACTTGCCTCTTCCGCCGCAGGCATACGTCTGGGCGCATGCATCGGTCCGGCTACTACGCTATTGCCGGCAGCCGGACGCACATGGTCGTCATAGCTGAGGTGCAGCGAACCGTCACTGCCGTAAGTGTTGGTCACGAAGAAGCCCTGCAACGAACTGATCACACTATCGCCTGTGTAGGGCGATGAGTAGATAGGTATGGTCAGGTAGGTGCCTGCCTCATAGCGGCTGCTTGCCTCAATGCCGGTACCCGTGGAGTCCATGCCGGTGTTGTAGAGATAGATGTTCTTGAGCAGGTTGGTGAAGTCATCGTCACGCAGTTGCTTGATCTGTATCGGCGCCGTCCAGCTGTTGCCTACCACCATATCCTTGCCTGCCGGGACGGCGATGTCCTTGCTCGTCGTCTGAGCCAGCGTGCCGGTCATTGAATAGGTATGGCTGGTGGCAGGATAAGAGATACTATAACCGGTGAAGGCATTGAGGGTAGTGGATCTGGTAACTGTCTCCCAACCCGAGCCATCGGTTTTCCAGCCGTACATATATCCGCCATAGTAGGTCTGTTCAGCATTGGCGCTGGTGAACGGCACTCCTATATACTGCCACGACCAGGGTGTAGTAGCCGCCGAGGCCTTGCTGTACATCTCCACGGTGGCGGCAGCCGAGTTGGAGTTGTCAAATATCAGCGTGGCGTTGCCCGCCGCGGATGACTCCAGCAGAAGATCCGTCGCCGTAGGAGCTGCACCGCTCTTGGTGATGGTACCTGCTACCACCAGAGCTTGGTTGGCTTGGACGGTCATGGTGGCAGAGCCGGTGAGCGCAATAGAAGCAGCCCGGGCATCGGGTATATCCACCGTCACCGGTGCCTCTATCACTACGTCGTGCTCTATCGTCGGCAGCATAGCCGGCGACCAGTTGGAGGCGGTGCTCCAGTGAGCGTCCGTTTCGCCGGTGAAGGTCAATTCGCCTGGTGTCCATTGGGCATAGAGGGTCAGGGTCACATTGGCATGCGTCCACTTGCCGTCGGTGATATACCCTGTCACATTGGTGGCGGCATACGTACCGTCCGCGTTCAGCACCTTGGTGCCGGCAGAGGGAGCCGTGTAATAGCCCGTGAGGTTGTAACCGACGCGCGTAACATGAGTGATAGGTGTCACGTAGGTGTCCGTGCTATCTGCTGCAACTTCAGCACTACCATCAGCGTCACCGCCGTTCTTGTCGAACGTGATATAGGTACCATGCTTGACAGCCAGTTCGTTCTTGCCTCCGGGATGAACGAACATCTTATACCATCCTGTGTTGGCTACCGAGAACCGGTTGTATGTCGCTTCATCTCCTACCGTCAGTATGGCAGAATAGCCATGCCTGTAGTCATACGACACATGTATCGGCGTTATTACACTATAGGTTGCGCTGCTATTTTCTACCCGTTTGTCCTTCTCCAGATATACGCCTTCCGGTGCATTGAGCGTTCCTGTTACTACTATATTGCGTGAACTTCCGAGCACACCTATATCACCGCAAGTATCGGGCACGACGCAGCCTACAAACATCACATCGTTGAATGTCACTTTTGCATGGTTGTTCACAGAAACAATACCGCGGTTGGTAGCATCATTCTTGAACTTGCTGAAGGTCACGTTGTCAAACGTCACATCGGTGTTGGTACTTTTATTATATACCTCTATCACGTCACGGCCACCTGATCTATCAGCCTCTTTGCCTTCGAAGATCAGGTCGCGGAATGTACAGTTGCTCTTCACCTGAATGAGCTGTTGGTCTTTCCTATATCCGCGCGTAATGGTTTTCACACCATTCTCACCGGCTATCGTCAGCGCTTTCTCTATCGTAATCAGAGTCCCAGAACCTTCACCCGTTTGCTCGAAATCTTGACAGATATAGATGACATCGTTCGCCGCTGCCGCATCATAAGCAGTCTTGAGGTCGTAGTAGTAATCTCCGCCGTCAATACGCACAGGATAGGTGCTTGTATAAGCGAGCGTTGGTTTCACGCCGTCGGCATTGTCCGTATGGTTGGTCTTATACGTTGCCTTGCTGCTACTGGTCAACAACAGGTTCACCACCGCAGTGTTATTCCCGTCTTTGGAAACAGGTGTCAGCTTATAGCCCGGAACGGTGAAAGTCCACTTGTTGTCCGTACAGGCGACGGCAGCTATCTGACCCGAATAGGTATAGGAGCCTGCGGACAAATCTACTCCCGTCACGCTCTCTATATCCGCTACCAGACTACTGCATCCCACCTCTGTGCTTATAGGCAACACGTACGGGAAGTCCCATACAGCAATCGTCTGCACAGGGTCGGCGTGCTTGCTTAACGTCAGCGTATATTTGCGGTCAGGACTATAGTTTTCTATCACAAACTGCTCTACCGTGAATATCTGCGCGTCGGCGTTGGTTTCGAAGTTGTCATAGTCATCGTTCTCTTTCACAAAACTCCATTTGGTACCTCCTGTATTCGTGCGATAGTTGATCTCTGCCTTCGGATACGCAACATCACCGCTGTAATACGCTACCGACAGTTTCGGACGCGTAGCCATCGTGTTGGCGGAGTTGTTGGTATAGAACTTCATCTGTGTTTCCATAGCAGGGGTGTAGGACGATACCAGCAACTGCACGATAGCCGTTGTTCCGTCGGGTTTGTAGCCCACCGGTGTGATAGAACCGGCATTCATCGTGAGTGTCCATGTGCGACCTGTGGCATTACTACAGTCGCTCACCGCCAACTGATGCGCGAACGCTCCGCTCGTGCTGTTGACGGCTACGCCCGTCACTTCTTCTACCTGTGTGAAGAACGAAGCATAGTCGTCCGAATAGCTGGTAGGTATCTCATGCGGATAACACCATACACCCATTTTTCCGTTCGCACCTTTGGTCGTCAGCGTCAGGGTCAGCGTCAACGTCTTCGCAGTCGCGAAGTCGGGCACCTCAAACTGTTCGATGGCGAACATCCGGCTTGGCCATTTACACTCAAACTGCCACGTTTCCGCTGTTGCAGAGGATAAAGGATATGTCGTACTTTCCCATCCCGATAAATTGCTCTTTGCACGATAGAGGTACTCAGCGGTAGGTGTCACACCCCAATGCGCAAATAATGTGCAATCCGCCGTCTTGGTCCATACGCTGTCTGTGAAATAACCTGTTACGTTATTATCGGCGGACGAACCGTCTGCATTCAGCACTTTTATGCCTCCCGCAGCTTCCGTGAAATAGCCTGTCACTTCATAGCCGCTATAGGTCGGTGCTGCGCTCACCGTAGCACGTGCGCCACCGTAACTCACCGTTGCCGTTCCGTCTGTACTGCCGCCGTTCTTGTCGAGGGTGATAGTGTAGGAGTTCACACTCCATTGGGCATAGAGGGTGAGGTCGGTGAGTGTCTCGTCGCCGACGGCATAAGCCGTGCCGCTTCCGTCGGCCGCCGTGTTCCAACCGGCGAACGAATAGCCGGTCGGCGGTGTGAAACTATTTGCCGCAGCATTACAGGTACTTGTGCTCATTTCGCCCGTACCGCCGTTGGCGTCGTACGTAATCACCGGCGCGGCTACAAAGGCTATCTTGGTAATGACTATATCTTTCGTCGAAGCACTTTCACCGGATAGGATATACCATGTGCCTGCTTCAGGAAGATTGACGGAAGTAATGGTATTTCGCTTACCATACGGGGTGTCTGACGAAGTAAACGTACGGCTGTCTTTCTTCACATAGAATGTGACGCGGTCTTGCGCATTCTTTGGCGTAACTTGCAATTGTACAGAACCGGATGTAGTGAAACTGATGTATTGCGTTGCCTCTACATCCTGTGCGCCGGTCAACGGAATCGTATTTTTCTTACCGTCAATGATATGTACATTATCATTAGGAATACACGTCAAGCCGTCAATCGAACTTGCTGCATCTTTTGAAGCCGTAAAACGTCCGGGTACGGCCAGTTCGAAACCAGCCTCACCCGCTTGTGGCACAGCGATACCTGTTTCGATGGCTCTGACTTGAGTGAAATTGATTTTTCCGTAGTCGGAACCATTCCTTGTACCGGCACCAAAGAGCACACGCGTTCCTTTGGTATGCGTGATAGTAGGGATATTCACCACCATGCCGCTATTAGCTGGGATGTCCACCTGGACTACATCCTGAATATCTCCTTCTTTCAATACGCGGTAGCAGATAGGTATCGCATTGGACTCATCGTCGTTATACACATAGATAGAAATATCTGTTTGGGTAGTCTTGGTATCGTATATGAAGCAACTCTTACCATCCGCCAGGTTTGTTCCTGCAAATGTCTGCTCTACATTACCGTCATTAGGCGTTTTACTCATTCTAAACACACTGGTGCTAAACGTTACTTCGTTCACGGTACGTCTTTTGTCCGTTATGATGGATTTGGGGGTGGTAAAATCCGTTGTATTCAGTGTGCCGTTTGCGCTATAACCTGCCAGCGAAATAAAGTAGTATCCTGTCTTCCAAACCGGATAGAGGTTGACATCTGCCGTTATGGTCTCTATCGTTGCGCCGGCAGCAGGATTGTAGTCCACCGTACCGGCATTGGCGCGGTCAAGCGATGTCGCCCAACCGGCAAAGACCAGATTACCGTCCGCTTGCAGCAGACCGGTGTTGTCCTTCACTATCACATCGGTGCCCGTGAGGTAGTTGGCAGCATCCGGTGCGCTGCCCGACGTAGCGCCATTGCTGTGGTAGGTCACTGTACAAGTAGCCTCCGTGTTGCTGCAGTTGGCAACGATGAGGGAAATGATACGTATATCTGCATTGTGACGTTTCAACCGGAACACATTAGTTCCTGCCAAATCATCCTCTGCCGTCACGGTATATGTGAACGTATGTTCCTCTGCATTCTCAACCGGCGTCCATGACCATGTGGTCACTGTCTCACTACCGGTAGTGCAGAGTTCTAATCCGCATTCCTTATCACTACTTACAGATGCAATAGTAGCGGTAATGATGGTTCCCGCCTGCATGTTCTTTTGCAGATAGATAGTAGCCATACATTGCCCGCTTCCGTTGAAGCGCAAACCGTTGCGTGAAGGACTACCGAAACTTTCGTAGTACATAGACGGAGAGCCGGCTCCTGCTGACGGCGTATATTTCAGTACGCCGTTCGTAGAAGTGACAGCCACTTCTCCCTCTGCCAGCGTGCCGCTCGACTGAGTAGGAGTATAGGAGTAGTCACTGGCATACCATTTGGCGTAATAGGTCTTATTGCCGTAGTCGGTGGTAGAGATAGTAGTGACCGCGCTTCCGCTGAAATCGCTTGCCTCGTACCAGCCGCCGAAGGTGTAATTATCCTTCGTCACATCGGTCGGCAGGGTTGCGCCCGTGCCGTACGTGTAACTCGTCACATTGCCGGCGTTGATTGTACCATCGTTGGCGTTGAGGGTGACGGTGTAGTTGAGCGGCGTGGTTTGGATATCTATTTCTGAGATATAGGAGTTCTTGGAACTTACATTGAGTACATACACACCGGCTGCTTGATTGCTCCATGTAATAGCGCTGAAGTCATTCTCTTTCGTAGCCACTCCACCTATCGTGCCGGTATAAGCGATTGCATCGCCCAAGCTTCCGCTTGTCAGTTTTTTCAGTGTCACTGTCGGGTTAGCACTATAGCCGCCTATCTTGAGGTTGATTGAAGAAGCCGTATAACCGTTCTTGATTCCAAAGATGATGTTCTTGCTTGTAGCATTGCCACCTATACCCAGTTTGATATAGGCGTCCATGTAATTGCCCTTGCCGTCATACTGACCATTCGTCACAACCACGCTGTCCACACCTGCGACGCAGGCATCGCACATCTTCCACGGAGTAGTCAGGTTTTTGTTGTCGCCACTGCCCGCGGTGCCTCCTTCCGGATTCTTATACGTGGAAGAGACATAGCGTGTCGCATCCTTGTAGTAATAAATGTTAGGCGTGGCTTTGAATGTCGGCACTATCGTTACAGCCACAGCCGGCATGGTGAACGTAGCAGTCTCCAGCGTGGCGTTGGTGACCGATATGGGATCGCCGCTTACGGTCTCTGTCACTGTCCAGTGATCAAGCACATAGCCGCTTCCCGGTGTAGCAGCCAGCGTGATTGTCTGACCATAATTGGCGTTCACGCCTGTTCCTTCGGATACAGGGTCGCCGCTCGCCACTTGGACAGTATAGGTGCCGTTGTCGGCAGCGGCGTGTGTAATGGCGTAGTTGATGGCGGTAAACGTTGCATCCACCGTCACGCCATAGGCAGGCATGGTGAAATAGGTAGAAGCCGTTGATGCGTTAGGCGACACAGTTGTACCGGCATCGCCTGTTTTGTAGATACTCCAGCTGCTGAAACTATAGCCGGTACTTGGTGTGGCCACAATATTCACTTGGTCATTTTCCTGTGCTTTAGTGACCGCTTCATCATTAAAGGTGATAGCAATGCTACCACCGGAAGGACTGCCGTTGGTGATGGTATAGCCCTCATCCACTCCGGTGATGGTGATTTCGATATCATCCGTCACATATGCGCCATAGATGACTACTGTTCCTGTTTCTTGATTCCATGTGTAGTGAGTATTAACCGTCTTCTCCTCTCCATTCACCTCTACTGTGATAGTTGAAGGCAAATCGAAGCCCATGTCATCGGTAAAAACCGCTGTGTAATTGGCACCTACAAGCGCAGAAGTAGCACCACTATTCTTTGTTACGTGACTCAGTGTGTGCGTCACATTGTAGGTTGTTGCTGCACTACCGCAGTTATGCACCTTAAGCGATTTGAGAGCTGCAGAAGAGGAGGCTCGGCTTAGAATGAATTGGTTAGTTCCGGCTAAGCCGTCCTCTGCCACTACAGTATAGACATAGGTGGTATCTCCCGTTCCGGTTCCGGGACGAATCATATCCTTTTTTGTAGTCTTGCTCAAGTTCTTTAAGTACAAACCTTGGCTTTTGCTACCAGTTTCATTGTTTATGACAAACGTGAGCACGGTTCCTGCCCGCATATTGTTCTCCAGAATAACACGGACTGAGTCGGCTCCACCTTTATTAAACTTAAGACCGTTCGTCGTGTAAGAAAATGATTCGCTATAAGAGCTCTTTGCTCCGGCAGTAACAATCGATCCTCCTGTGCTGCCGGTTTGCATGTTTATCTCATCGTATTTAGCCGTAGGAGAAGAACCGGAAGTAGCAGGATTAAGGGTTGTACAATACGCAATTTCATCATATCGTGCATGCAAGGTGAGTGAAGCTATTTCGCTGTTCCACTTGCTATCGTCAGAGGTATAGTCAGTACTGGCAACGAGTGTTCCGTCGGCATTGATAATCTTTGTGCCTTCGCCCGAAGCGGTGGTGTAATAACCCTCCAACACATAGCCTTCAGCCGGTGTGGCTTTGGTGAAGGACGGCAGTACAGCCGCGTAGGTGGCTGTAACGGCTACGTTGCTACCAGTTCCGTGATTATCGGTGTTCGGGTTGAGCGTGAGCGATGTGGTCTTGGCAGTCCAAGTAGCCGTATAGGTTGTATTATCCGCAGGCATGGTCGAAGCCGGTGTTACATCCCAACCCGCAAAATTATATCCTGTCTTGGTCGGGGTGTTTGGTGCGGTGATTGCAGTACCGAAAGCTACCGTGCCTGTTGTATAACTGCCGGTCAACGCATCGCCGTCCGTTATCCATGTCAAGGTATAATTGTTGGCCGTCCAAAACGGATAGAACGTTTGGTTGGCATTTCCTGTATAACTGCCGCCAAGCTCATATGCCTTGCTTCCGCCGGATGATGTTGCCCAACCGGTTTGTGTGTAACCGGTAATGGTGAAAACGGTACTATTAGGCAAAGTGAAATCCACGCCGCAAGTCTTGCTCTCATCGCTCTTGCTGCCACTGATGGAACCACCGCCGGAAGGCACTGTTCCTTTCGCATAATTGATTGTGTAGGTCGGAATGGAGGGCGTTGACCAGTTAGAGGTATTCAAGTCATTCCATGTTCCGCCGGTTTGAGCAACGGTAAATCGTGCGGCACCCGAAGGCATCGAACTGAGGTGACCGGAATAGTTCCAACATTTGCCGCCATCATAACTGATTTCACTTTCTGTGGCTGTTGAGTTGAAACGAACAATCTCCACATTACTAACCCATACCGGAATAGTGGTTTGGTACACGCCGTCAAAGCACGGACTGGCAGTCATAAAACCGGACCATTCACCATTATGCTCTACATAGCATACAGCATATTTCGCACCACCTGCTTCCCATACGTCTGGATCCAGATAAACCGTCTTGGTTTCTGCCAAACCGGAAGGGCTGTCGTCCGGTAAGGTTCTCGATACGCAGATATGCGGATTAGACGAACTATTAACCGCTGTGCTTGGTTTGAATACTATGATATAGTAACTCGATGGTGCATCCCAAATATAACAGTCGTCACTATTATAGTCGCCCAAATTAATATTCTGGTCTGTCATAAAGAAGCCGGACCAATTGTAATTATGATTGTAATCCCATCCCGACTCAGAAAGTGCTATTTTAAACTGGTTGGTTGTAGCTGTTGAGGCAATATACTCATATGTTCCTCCCTCGCTTGGTGTCATCGCCGTTGCCCCCCAAGAGTTATCCGTCCCGCGATAGTAATACGTATTTGAAGGAGCAGCGGCAGGGATAGACACATAAGTTGGCGATGAATAGTTGTAAGCCAAGTCTCTGTGAACAATGGCATAGCGGTCGCCAGAAGAGAATGTGCCTGCATAACTCGTTGCTGCTGCTCCTACCGTAGCACTCACGCAAGTCCAGTGACCGCTTTGGTCGGTAGCACTTGCAGCATATACACCCTGGTCATTTAATGTAAGATCATCTGCAGAACTACTTGTGCGTCTCCAAATCAATGTATTTTGAATACCTGTATTATCATCCGAACCACAAGTCCAATCTATACTACTTGTCGTTGCACTTGCAGATGAAGCGGCTGTAGGAGCAGTTATATCAACAGAAGCATTGGAGGATGTATAGATTACAACATCGTCAAAAAGAATTGCCAATTTGCTTCCGTGTTTACGCAATAGCAAAACAGATGCATTCGATACTGCATTACTTGCTTTCTTGCTTGATGTAAAACGACGCCATGTACTATTATTTAAACGGACTGAGTCTCCTTTTCCATTCCCCCCTATATAACTATTTGCTTGGGCATAAATATTGGCATTAGGAGTGGTGGGTACATCGCTACTTTCCATTTTCGCCCAGCCTATACAATATAAATACTCACTTTTTGCTACAGATATAGAAGCGTTCGAGGTTTTTACATTGACCTCACCGTTTCCATTTTTCTCTGTCTTCATTGAGTAAGTACCAGTTCTTGCCTCTGTAGATTGAGAAATCTGGTCACAACTGCTATTGCGATTAAAGCCACTTACAGTCATTGACGTACCTGTTCCAGAAGAAGTCTCCATATTGTCTGTTTCCACCAGCGTCTGTCCCCAAACCTGTCCTACTCCGAGGCATAGCACAGCCAACAGGCATGCCGCGTATTTCAGCAGAGGTTGCGCAGAGGTTGCGCAGACTGCGGAAACTCCCATGCTTGTTTCACCTCGCATTGTGTTTTTCTTTGCGAATACCCCCCCCTGTAAATTTAAGGGCTCTTCGTTCCAATCAAGTAAATTGTTTTTCATCGTATCAGGTATTGTTGTGATTTATTATCTCGGGTAGTTGACTAGCTGACTAGGTTTCTAGCTTGCTAGCTGACTAGTAATTTTGGGCGCGCATATCAAAAATAGCGTGCAAAGATACATTATTTTTTTGAGACTTATGTGTAAAAATTGACGGAAATCATCTATTTTGCTATATTCACTTTGCAAAATGGGTATGCGGGGATAAAAAAGAGACCCTCGAATGAAGGTCTCTTTGATGAAAATTGGGATGGTAAAAAAACTATTTGACTCCGACTTGCTTCCGATGCGCTCACGAGATGACTCTGAGATGCCCCCGATAAGCATCTTGTAATCGGCTGAAAACGAATCAGGTACAGAGGTAAAAAAATGTGGGAAATCCGGCTCGGAGACGAAGAAAAGCGGTCTTACATCTCCGGGTCAACGAGGATACGACCGCAGAACTCGCAAACGATGATTTTCTTGCGGGTACGGATATCCAACTGACGCTGTGCAGGGATCTTGGCATGGCAACCGCCGCAGCTGTCGCGCTCGATCTTAACGACCGCCAGACCGTTGTGGGCGTTCTTGCGGATACGTTTGAAAGCGGAGAGCAGACGCTCGTCGATCTTCTTCTCCAGTTCGCCGGATTTGAGCACCAGGGCTTCGGTCTCCGCCTTGGTCTCCGCCAGGATCTGATCCAGTTCGGAACGTTTCTGGTTGAGATCCACCGTACGCTCTTCGATCGTTTTGGTGGTGGCAGCTTTGTCCTGCAGACGCTGCTCCAACTCGGCGTTGTAGTGTTTGATCTTGCGCTGCGAAGCCTCGATCTCCAGCTCCTGATACTCGATTTCCTTGTTCAGGTTGTCGAACTCACGGTTGTTGCGGACGTTGTTCTGCTGCTCTTTGTAGCGCGAGATAGAGGCATTGGCGTTCTCGGTACGCACGCGGTGGTCGGAGATCTGCGTCTCGCACTCCTTGATATCGTTCTCGATATTGGCGAGACGGGTTTTCAAGCCCTCCACCTCGTCTGCCATGTCTTTCACTTCCTGCGGCAGTTCGCCCGCGAGGGTGCGGAGCGAGTCAATCTTCGAATTGACCTGCTGCAACTGGTAGAGCGTACGCAAACGCTCCTCTACTGTCATTTCTTTTGTTGCCATGTCGCGTGAACTATGGCTCAGAACGATTCGCGACGATGTCGCTCATAAGATCTTTCGCCATGTTCCCGCTCTTCGATCCGCAAACAGCCTTCGGCTTCGGTTTGCGTCTCGATTTACGAGAACGCCTCTTAGTTCAGAGAGGGGATAATGGTTATTTATGATTTGTTATTGTAATACTTGTATCGGTGTTTGGTCGGCTTGGCTGATGCGGCAGTCGATGCCGTGGGGCGTCAGCAAATCGCGGAAGATCTCGCGGCAATGCCTCTCGCTCACCCAGTGGTCAATATCAACGAGAGCTATTTTGCCGCCGGCGTCCTGAAACTCATGGTACTTGCAATCGGCGGTAATATAGACATCCGCGCCTTGGGCTATTGCCTCGCCTATAAACTCCGCTCCGCTGCCTCCGCAGAGGGCGACGGTGGTAACAAGCCTACCCCCGCCCCCTCCCTGCAAGGAGGGGAGAAAGCCTACCATAGACCCCTCCCTTAAAGGAGTTGGGAGTGTGTAGCGCACGTACGTGGCACCGAGCGTGTCGCGCACGTGTACTAAAAAGGAGTGAAAATCCATGGGGGCGGGTAAAGAGCCGATGATACCGAGACCTTCGCGTTCGGCAACAAGGTTGCAAGGACTGACCGCCGCGCGGTCATTAAAGCAACTTGTGCCTCCGCTCTCCCCACGAAACATCGCTTCGTTAGCGTTTCGCGGGGCCCCCGGTTTTGGCACTAAGATGCGGTAATCGGTTATGCCGAGAAGGTCAGCCAGACGGGTGTTGATGCCGCCCCAGACGCTGTCGAGCGAGGTATGGGCGGAATAGACGGCTATGCCGTGGCGGATACAAGCCTCCACCGCTTGCGCCTGCGCACTCTGGCCGCAGACCTGTTTGAGTCCGTGGAACAAAAGCGGATGATGGCTGATGATAAGTTGGCAACCAAGCCTAACGGCTTCATCGACCACAGCCGGCGTAACGTCTGTGGTCAAGAGGACGGAGTTCACCTCCTGTCCCGTGTCACCTACCTGCATTCCCGAGTTATCCCATTCCTCCTGGGCACTCCGTGGCGCTACAGATTCTATGATATCAATGATTGCTCGTACGAGCACACGTATTCTTTTAGCTGACTAGGCGACTAGTTTACTAGTTGACTAGCTGACTAGTTATTTTTCCTCTTCGGCGGGCTCTTCCTCCAGGCTGAAATCGGTGATACCGGCCTTCACGAGGATGTTGTACCACGAGATCAGTTTGCGGATATCCGAAGGATAGACCCGGTCGCGGTCCCAGTCGGGCAGCACCTCGTCAAACCATGCCTGCAGCTCCGCGTTGGCGGCTTTCTTGGGATCCATCGCCACGGGCTGCAACCCCTCTTTCTTGCCGGCGGAGGTGAGCACCTCGCTCAGGCGCACATCATCGGCGTTGGTGAACATCGACACATCGCTCAGCGCCACAATCTTGTCGCGGGCATAGGTAGGCGTACGTTTGCCGTCCACCAGACTCTCCACAATCAGCATGTTGTTGCCGCGGCTGACCAGTTTGTACAAACCGGGCTTGCCGGTTATAGCTAATATTTCCGATAACTTTGTCATTTTCAGTTCTCAGTTTTCAGTTTTCACCGTTCAATTTTACGAAATCGGCTACAAAAGTACTACTTTTTTTGGATATATGCAAAAAAAAGTGTATCTTTGCATGATTTTTTAACATTATGGGATTACTTTTATTGTATTTGCTGCTGGCGATGGGTGTCAGTTTCCTGTGCTCCGTGCTGGAGTCGGTGTTGATGTCCACGTCGATCAGTTATATCAATCTGCGGCTCGAGGAGGGCTACGCGCCCGCCAAACTGATGGAGAGTTACAAGGAGGACACCGGCCGGCCTCTTGCCGCCATCCTCTCCCTCAACACCATCGCCAACACTATCGGTGCCGCCGGTGTGGGCGCACAGGCTACTATCCTTTTCGGCTCGAAATGGTTCGGACTCGTTTCCGCCCTCACTACAATCCTGATACTTATCTTCTCGGAGATCATACCCAAGATGATCGGCACTACCTATTGGCGCGAACTGATGGGTTTTGCCGCACGCATGATACGCCTGCTGATTGTTGTGCTCTACCCGCTGGTATGGGTCATCGAGCTGATTACCAAGGCTTTCCCAACCGACGAAGACGATCCGTCGGTCAGCCGCGAGGAAGTGCTGGCGATGGTCAATGTAGGCGAAGAAGAAGGCGTGGTAGATGAGGATGAGAACAAGATTTTCACGAACCTCATGCGTCTCGACACCATCCATGCCTACGATGTGATGACGCCGCGCGTGGTGGCCAAGATTGCGCCGGAGAACATGACCCTCCGCGCCTATTACGACAGCGACGAATACGACCATTTCTCGCGTATTCCGCTATACAGCCCCGCCTCGCCGGAATACATCACCGGCTATGTTCTGCGCAACGACGCGCTGGAGGATCTGACCGAAGACCATTTCCGCAAAACGCTCGGCTCCATCAAACGTCCGCTGCCGGCTTTCGACCAGGATCTCACGCTCGGCACTATCTTTGACAGTATGCTCAAACAAAAGAGCCAGATAGCGCAGGTGATAGACGAGTACGGCTGTTTCGTAGGCATCCTGACGCTGGAGGATATCATCGAGACGATTTTCGGCCTGGAGATCATTGACGAGAACGACACTGTGATCGACATGCAGCAATACGCCCGCGAGCGATGGGAGCAGAGACAGAAGAAGTATAAACGCGTGGCGGTCAACACCGCGGCCACCCCGACGGTCAGCCGACAGTCAGCCGACGGTCAAAGCAAGGAAGAGTATAGTAATAATGAGACAGAAGAGCAACATACGGATAGAAAACCGCAAGGCGAGGTTTGAATATATCATTCTGGACCGCTACACCGCCGGAATCCAGCTCTTCGGCACAGAGATCAAATCCATCCGTGAGGGCAAAGCCTCGCTGGTGGACAGCTGGTGTCAGGTGGAGCACGGCGAGATGTACGTCAAGCAGATGCATATAGCCGAGTACCGTTTCGGTTCCTACGCCAACCACGAGGCCAAGCGCGACCGCAAACTGCTGCTGCAGCGCCGCGAGATACGCAAACTGGAAAAAGCCACCAAGGACACCGGCAAAACGATTGTGCCGCTGCTGCTCTACATCAACGAGAAGGGTCTCGCCAAGATGGAGATTGCGCTCTGCCAGGGCAAGCACAGCTACGACAAACGCCAGTCGCTCCGCGAAGCGGACGACCCGCGCACCATAGCGCAAGTGATGAAACTTGCGCGTTAAAGAGTTAAAATGGTTTCGATACATCGAAACGTTAAATAGTTAAACTGTTAAGATTTATAGATATGAGTAAAGCATTACTGATGATTCTCGACGGATGGGGAATCGGAAATAAAACCAAAGCGGATGTGATTTATTGCACGCCTACGCCCCATTGGGACGCGCTGCTGGCGACATATCCGCACTCGCAACTGCAAGCCAGCGGCGAGAACGTAGGTCTGCCGGACGGCCAGATGGGCAACTCCGAAGTGGGACACCTGAACATCGGTGCCGGCCGCGTGGTGTATCAGGACCTGGTGAAGATCAACCGCTCGATTCGCGACAACTCGATCATGCAAAACCCGGAGATTGTCGCCGCCTACCGGGCTGCGCAGGCTCAGGGCAAGAAACTGCATCTGATGGGGCTCTGCTCCACCGGCGGCGTACACAGTTCGCTTGATCATCTGTTCAAACTCGTAGAGATCGCCAAAGAGTACGGCATAGCCGACAGGACGTTCGTCCATTGTTTCATGGACGGCCGTGACACGGATCCGCGCAGCGGCAAGGGTTTTGTGAACGACCTGCAGCAGGTATGCAACGCCAACGGCGCACACATAGCCTCTATCATCGGACGATTCTACGCCATGGACCGTGACAAACGCTGGGAGCGCATCAAAGTGGCGTACGACCAACTGGTGAACGGCGCAGGACGTCAGGAGACCGACATGGTAGCCGCCGTACAGGGCTGCTACGACCGCCACACCGAGGAGCATAAAGACACCGACGAGTTCATGGAGCCGCTCATCAACGCCACCTGCGACGGACGGATAGCCGAAGGCGACGTAGTGATCTTCTTCAACTACCGCAACGACCGCGCCAAGGAGATTACTATCGCACTCACGCAACAAGACATGCCCGAGCAAGGGATGCACACTATCCCGGGCTTGCACTACTGCTGCATGACGCCGTACGACAGTTCGTTCACCGGCCTGCATATCCTCTTCCCCAAAGAGAACGTAGAGAACACGCTGGGCGAAGTGGTCAGCCGTCTGGGTATGAAACAGCTGCGCATCGCCGAGACCGAGAAATTCGCCCACGTGACTTTCTTCTTCAACGGCGGCCGCGAGGCTGAGTATCCGGGCGAGGAGCGCATCCTCATCCCCAGCCCCAAAGTGCCTACGTACGACCTCAAGCCGGAGATGTCCGCTCCCGAGGTGACCGAAGCACTGGTAGCGGCTATCCAAACGCAGAAATTCGACTATATCACCCTCAATTTCGCCAACGGCGACATGGTAGGGCACACCGGCGTTTATACGGCTATCGAGCAGGCTGTGCGCACGATTGACGAATGCTCGCACAAAGTGATTGAGGCGGCACTGGAGAACGGCTATGAGATTATCGTCATCGCCGACCACGGCAACTGCGACTATGCCATCAACCCCGACGGCACACCCAACACCGCGCACTCGCTCAACCCCGTACCGTTCATCTATATCAGCCGCGATCATAAGAACGCCCGGGTGGAGAACGGCATCCTCGCCGATGTGGCACCCTCGCTCTGCCATATCATGGGTATCGAGCAGCCCGAAGAGATGACGGGGCGGTGTCTGATCAAGGACTAGTTGACTAGCCGACTAGTTGACTAGCTGACTAGTAATACAAAAAGAAGCGGCCCGAACGGGTCGCTTCTTTCAGGTTCTGTACCTTAAAATTTGAGCAACAGGGATTACTCAGCCAGAGTAGTGTCAGCACAGCAAGCCTTTACGCTGTCAGCGCAACATTTAGCACTGTCAGCCTGGCAGCATACAGCAGCGCTGTCTTTGCAGCACTGTTTCTCTGCACATTTCTGCTCGCCCTTGTTGCCGCAGCAGCTGATTGCAGCGAATGCAACTGCTACGATAAGAAGCATTTTCTTCATACTAAAAAAACATTTTAAAGCTTTAAAAACGTTAAATCTCCGCCTTTATGCGAAAATCGACTGCAAAAGTACGAACTTTTTTGCACATGTCCAAAAAAAATAGTAATTTTGCACACTAAATTTTACAATTCATGGACAAAAAGAAATTTTGGGATAAACAAGACACCTATTTTGTTATCGCCAATATCGCCGCCGCGGTGATAGTAGCCGGCATTGTACTGACCTGCCTGATTATCTGGCTGCGCGGCTACACACAGCACGGAGTGGAGGTTACGGTAGCGGATGTAAAAGGTCTCACACGCGAGCAGGCGGAGCTGATTTTGCATGACCAGGGTCTGAATACGCAGATAGTGGACAGTACGTATTCCAGCAAAGTGCCGTTTGGCACGATTGTTGACCAGGATCCGCAGGGCAACAGTCATGCCAAGGCAGGGCGGGTGGTGTATCTAACCATCAACGCCAGCGGCCGGCCCAAAGTGGCTATGCCGAACTTGCAGGACATGAGTTACCGTCAGGCGGAGACCACCCTCCGCGGAATGGGACTGAGAGTGGACAGCGTATATGAATACGAACCCTCCGCCTACCGCGATCTGGTACTCGATGTCAAAGCCAACGGCCAGAGTGTTCAGCCGGGCGAGATGGTGGAACTGGGCACCAAAGTGCGGCTGGTAATAGGTTTTGGCAAGGGAACCAACAAAGTGATTGTACCCAATGTGGTAGGATTGACACTGCAGGATGCCAGAAGTTTGCTGCTGAGCAGACGGCTGACCGTAGGCGCCACCCATTACGACGAACCGCGTCAGGACAGCATACCCGCCTATGTGTATAACCAGGTGCCCGAAACAGGAGAACAACTGACCGAAGGCGAGACCGTAACACTCTATCTCTCTACCGACATTGAGAAAACAGCCACCTCCGGCAGCAGCAACGAAGATGACAGTTGGTTTTAATGGACGAACGGCGAAAGGCGAATGTTCTAATGGACGAATGGACGAATGAAGACATATGGGAGCGCTGGCGGTGTGAGGTAGATAAGGGTCAGGGCAAAGTGCGGGTTGACAAATACCTTGCCGAGCATATGACCAACACCAGCCGCAACCGTATCCAGACGGCTGCGGACGCCGGCAATGTGTGGGTGAACGGCAAACCCGTAGCCGCCAGCTACAAAGTCAAGCCCGGCGATGTAGTCCAGGTGCTGCTGGACCACGAACCGCACGACTACACCATCACGCCGGAGAACATACCGCTCCATATCGTTTACGAGGACGAGGACCTGCTGGTAGTCAACAAAAACGCAGGCTTGGTGGTTCACCCCGGTCACGGCAATTACGAGCACACCTTGCTGCACGCGCTCGCATGGCATTTTGAAAAAGAGAGCTCTCAGCCATCCGCCTTCAGTAGTCAGATTGACATGAATGATCCGTCCATAGGTCTTGTTCACCGCATTGACAAGGACACCAGCGGACTGCTGCTGATCGCCAAAACGCCGGAGGCGAAAGCCAACCTGGGCAAACAGTTCTTCGACCACACCACCGAGCGGACTTACAACGCTCTGGTCTGGGGGACATTCAAGGAGGACAGCGGCACGATTGTAGGTGCTTTGGCCCGCGACAACCGCGACCGCACCATCTACCGCGTCTGGGATCCCGAGGAATGTCCGCAGGCCAAAGAGGCGGTGACCCACTGGCGGGTGCTGGAGCGTTTCCCGTACGTGACGCTTGTGGAGTGCAAGCTGGAGACCGGACGGACCCACCAGATCCGTGTACATATGAAACATATCGGGCATCCCCTCTTTGCCGATGAGAAATACGGAGGAATGGAGATACTGAAAGGTCTGCGCACCCAGAAATACAAACAATACATAGAAAACTGTTTTGCGCTGTGTCCGCGCCAGGTGTTGCACGCACGCACATTGGGGTTCACCCATCCGCGCACCGGCGAACGCATGTTTTTTGACAGCGAATGGCCGGAAGACATGGCTAACCTGATAAACAAATGGAGAAACTATGAGCCAAATACTTTGGGTTGATGACGAAATAGATTTGTTGCAACCATACATCATTTATCTGAACAACAAAGGTTATGAAGTGGTGACCGCCACCAACGGCCGCGATGCTCTGGACCGTTTCCGAACCGGAGCAGGGGAGCCACACGGAGAGAGCGATGCGATAGACATCGTTTTTCTGGACGAGAACATGCCCGGTCTCACGGGTCTGGAGACACTGCAGGAGATCAAGCGACTGCGGCCGGAAGTGCCGGTTGTGATGATCACCAAGAGCGAGGAAGAGCATATCATGGAGGAGGCTATCGGCGAGAAAATAGCCGATTACCTGATCAAGCCCGTCAATCCCAACCAGATACTGCTGTGCCTGAAAAAACATATCCATCAGCAGGCCATTGTGAGCGAGCACGCACGCGACAACTACCGCCAGGAATGGAGCGATATATCGTATATGATAGACACCGCCGCCACGTTTGACGAATGGAAAGCCGTAGAGCGGACACTCAGCCACTGGGATATCGAGTTGGAGAACTCACCCATGCGGTCCATGCTGGAAGACCAGCGCGCACAGGCCAATGCCGCCTTCGGCAAATGGGTGCAGAAAAACTATGTCTCCTTGGTGGAAAACCCAAAGCCGAAAGGGGATAATTCCGGCGACATCATCCTGTCGCACAACGTGATGAAGCACTCGGTATTCCCTCTTCTCGACAAAGGGGAGAAAGTGCTGCTGTGCGTGATTGACAATTTCCGTTACGACCAGTGGAAAACCATCCAGCCGCTGCTGAGCGAGTTTTATACCATCCGTCAGGAAGAACAGTATATGTCCATCCTGCCTACCGCCACACAATATGCCCGTAACGCTATTTTCTCGGGTCTGCTGCCGCTGCAGATACAGGAGATGTATCCGCAATACTGGGTGGAGGAAGGCGATGAGGAGAGCAAGAACCAATACGAAAAAGAACTCGTACAAACACTTCTGGACCGCTACCGCCGGCGCGAGACCTTCACCTATTGGAAAGTCAACGAAAGCGATTTCTGCGAACGCGTCATTGCGCAACTCAAAGGCACCAAGACTCCGCTCAATATCGTCGTGCTCAATTTCATCGACATGCTTTCCCACTCGCGGACGGAGAGCAAGATGATGCGCGAGCTGGCTAACGATGAAGCGGCCTACCGCAGTCTGACACTGAGCTGGTTCAGACACTCGCCCACCTACAACCTGCTGAAACGCGCCGCCGAGTCGGGCTACACACTGGTGCTGACCACCGACCACGGCACCACCCGCGTGAAGAATGCCGTACAAATCATCGCCGACAAAAACACCAACACCAATATCCGCTACAAGGTAGGCAAAGCGCTCAACTGCAACAGCAAAAGCGTGATGACTGTCGAGCAGCCGAAACGCGTAGGACTGCCCTGCCCGAACGTGAGCAGCAGTTATATGTTCTGCACCGGCAGCGATTTCTTCGCCTACCCCAACCAGTTCAATTACTATGCGCAATACTACCGCAACACTTTCCAGCACGGCGGTATATCGCTGGAGGAAATGGTGATTCCTCTGGTCACTATGGTGCCGAAAGGGAACTGAAAGGTGAAAAGTGAAAGGTGAAAGGGAATAGAGGACATATATTCCGGCGTGTGGTCCATTTGCTGCTGCTGGCGGCAGTAGGCGGATGCGTATGGCTGATGTTCAGCCACGGCAGTACCCCTACCGAGGCAGAGCTGGCCGACAAACCGCACCAGCTGACGGTACTGACGTGGAACACCAACGCCATGAGCCGCTATAAAAAGCCGGCGGAGAATGATGTGCTGAAATACCTGGCTGCACAGGATGCGGATGTCGTATGTTTGCAGGAAGTGGATGTATATAAGAATCCGCGCTGGCTGACTCTGGCGGAGGTCAGAGAGATCATGAGCCGCCAATACAAGTATTCCTACCTGGATTTCTCGCAATACGACAGCCGGCACCAGTTCGGCACAATGGTGTGGAGCAAATACCCGCTTATCCACAAACAGTCCATCCATTACGCTACCCGCGGCAACCTCTCCAACCGCTGCGACATAGTGGTAGGAACCGACACTCTCCGCCTCTTCAACAACCACTTGGAGTCATACAGTTTCAAAGCGGAGGATATAGCCGAAGCGGAACAGATGCGCAATTACGAAGGCGTGCGCTCGTCGGCACAGAAACTGGAGAAGAAATGGAAACGCGCGCGCCCTTTGCGACGCGAGCAGGCACGCATCGTACGCAAAGAGATAGACGCCAGCCCTTACCCCGTGATTGTAGTGGGAGATTTCAATTCCACACCTATGAGTTACACCTATCTCAAGCTGAGCCACGGTCTGCGTGACGCCTGGGCAGAGACCTCCTGGGGACAGTGGGGCACGACCTGCAAGAAACGCGGCTTGGGCGTACACATCGATTATATTCTCTGTTCCAAGAGCCTTGTTCCTGCCGATTGCAGGATCATAAAAGAAGCTACCGGCTCGGATCACCGGCCGGTAGCAGCCACATTAGTGTGGTAATGCCTTTCGCACATCGTACCTTCGTACTTCTTCTCACCTTTCCCCTTTATGATAGTGGTATCCGCCGAAACGGTTGTTGCCGGTGCTGTCAAGACGCGTGTGGTTGTCTTTGCCTTTGAACAGGCGTACCAGCCACTCCGGCAGCCGCGGCTCCCGCCAGTCATGCTTGCGCCACCACAGGATGAGCAGCCAGCCGAACAGCATTCCTCCCAGATGGGCAAAATGCGCCACATTGTCTGCCGCAAAGCCTGCAACCGAGCCCAGACCGGCAAAGAGTTCGAACGCTGCATACAATATAACGAACACGCGTGCGCGAATAGGAACAGGAATAAAGAGTATATACAGCGGCACATCCGGATAGAGCCACCCGAAAGCAAACAGGATACCGAATACGGCTCCGGAAGCACCGATTGTGTTCAGCGCCGCCGCGTATTGCTCCAAGGCCGCAGCACTATAGTGCGTACCCATTTCCGTCAGCATCAACGACCATACCGCCTCCTGCACTATCGCGGCTCCGAGACCGCAGACCAGATAGTAAATCAGATAACGGCGCTGACCCCATTCGTTCTCTATCATCGGTCCGAACATCCATACAGCAAACATGTTGCAGAAAATATGGCCGAGATTGGCATGCAAAAACATATAGGTGAACGGCTGCCACCAATGAAACGTAGGCGCAGAAACGAAATGCAGACCGCACAGGAAGTTCAGATCAACGCCATAACGCTGAAATATATCAGCCAGCAAATAAATCACAAAATTGGCTATCAAGAGATAGCGTGTAACCGGAGGTAAATTTCTCATAACAGGTGCAAAAGTACTACTTTTCTTTGATATAAGCGAACAAAAAGTGTACATTTTAACCAAAAATACAGTATTTTTCAGTAAAAAGCGCATTTTTTTGAAAAAAATATTTGCAGATTAAATAAAATTTTGTAACTTTGTCGTCGATTTTGGGATTGAAACCAATCAATCATTATTATTAATAATTTCAAAACATCTTAGGATTATGAACAAACAAGGTCTTATTGAAGCAGTAGCAGCTAAGGCTCAGGTTAGCAAAGCTGAGGCAGCTAAGGTTCTTGACGCAGCTCTTGAGGCAGCAGTTGAGGCAGTTAAGAAAGGTGAGAGCGTACAGCTCGTTGGTTATCTGACCCTCGCTCCGGCACAGCGTCCGGCCCGCAAGGCTAAAAACCCGCGTACCGGTGAGGTTGTAAACGTACCTGCAAAGAAGGTCGTTAAGGCTAAAGTAGGTGCTAAACTTGCTCTCTAATCAGGCAATGTAGCTTCACAAACGAGTTGCTCTGCAAAACGGGCAACTCGTTTTGCGTCTGTTGATTTTATAAGTCTGTTTATTTTAAATTGGGACATTCTTCGTACATGGTACATCGTCCCTATGTACATTAACATATGCTGAATATTATTTTGTGCGGTGCGCCGGGAAGCGGCAAAGGCACCCAATCGGAACTGATTGTAAAAAAGTATGGTTTGCAACACCTCTCGACGGGTGATGTGCTGCGTGCGGAAATAGCCAAAGGCAGCGAACTGGGCAAACAGATCGACGCCCTGATTTCGCAGGGCAACCTGGTGCCGGATGATATGATGTACGGCGTGATAGAGAACTATATCTCCTCGCTACCCGGAGACTGCAAGGGAACTATTTTTGACGGTTATCCCCGTACGGTGGCGCAAGCCGAATCACTTACTGAGTTGCTCAAAAAATACGGCATGGACGCCGTGATGATTGACCTGCTGGTAGATGAGCAGTTGCTTATTCAGCGACTGATAGAGCGCGGCAAAGTGAGCGGTCGCGCAGATGACAATCTGAATACCATCCGTCACCGCATAGCCGTCTATCACAACCAAACAGAACCTATCGCCCATTATTATCTGCACCATGGCAACTACGTGGCTGTAAACGGCAACCACGGAGTGGAAGATGTGTTCCTGCAGATCGAGCGCATTCTGGATAAATAAACCGCACATCGTCAAATCGTACATCTCCATGACCAATTTCATCGACTACGTGAAGATCTACTGCCGCTCGGGCAAGGGCGGCGCAGGTTGTATGCACCTTCATCGCGCCAAGTATCTGCCCAAAGGCGGTCCTGACGGCGGCGACGGAGGCAAAGGCGGGTCGATCATCCTGCATGGCAACCGCAACCTATGGACGCTGCTGCACCTGAAGTACCAGAAACACATTATGGCTACCGATGGCGGCAAAGGCGGTCAGAGCCGTTCGTTCGGAAAAGACGGCGAGGACAAGATTATCGAAGTACCTTGCGGTACAGTGGTTTACGACGGCGAGACGGGCGAATATATCTGCGAGGTGAAGGAGCACGACGAGCGCGTGGTACTGCTCAAGGGCGGCCGCGGAGGCTTGGGCAACTGGCATTTCCGTACAGCAACCAATCAGGCTCCGCGTTATGCCCAACCGGGTGAACCGGCACAAGAGCGGACAGTAATCATGCAGCTCAAAGTATTGGCCGACGTAGGACTGGTAGGTTTCCCGAATGCCGGCAAATCGACTCTGCTGAGTGTGGTATCCGCCGCCAAGCCTGAGATAGCCGACTATCCGTTCACTACGCTGACGCCGCAGTTGGGTATTGTCTCTTATCGCGACGGCCGTTCCTTCTGCATGGCGGACATTCCGGGAATCATAGAGGGTGCCAGCGAAGGCAAGGGTTTAGGCCTGCGGTTCCTCAGGCACATTGAGCGGAACGCGGTGCTGCTGTTTATGGTGCCGGCAACGAGCGAAGATATCCGGAAGGAATACACTATCCTGCTGCACGAACTGGAGCAATACAACCCGGAACTGCTCACCAAGGCACGTATTTTAGCCATCAGCAAGACAGATATCCCGCGCGTAGATGATGAGGGGCATCCGCTTCCTGAGATAGATTGCCAGCGGTTGAGCAAGGAACTGGACATTCCGGTTCTCCCGATTTCATCGGTATCCGGCGAGGGTATCGACGCGCTCAAAGATGCGCTGTGGGTGGAACTCAACAAGGAGCAGAACCAGGTCATCGAAATCAGCCATGCGCCGATAGATGTCACAGCGATAGAGCCTTCAGATGACGGTCCTCAGCAATCAGATGAAGAAGAGCACACTATTTACCTCAATGAGGTAGAGGAAGAGTGGGATCTCGACAAATACAAAGGCATCGGCTGGGACGAGTAGATCATTAAAAATCAGAGAATACGAATTACAAGTTCTACGATAGGATGATTGAGTGGCGCGAGCGTCACATCAGCGAGAAGCAATTGGTGTTGCTTCTCTCGTTCTTCGTAGGTGCGCTCTCCGCTTTAGCGGCCACATTGCTGAAATCCTTGATCCACCTGATACAATGGCTGGTGGAGGAGCAGCTGATAGGCGAGGGCAACACATGGTGGTATCTGATCACTCCTTTTATAGGTATCACGCTGGCGGCACTGTTTGTCAAATTTGTAGTGTGCGACGACATCAGCCACGGTATCACCAAGATTCTCTATGCCATCAGCCAGCGCAAGTCGATTATCAAGGCGCATAATATGTGGAGCTCGATCATCGGTTCGGGCCTGACCATCGGTTTCGGCGGTTCGGTAGGAGCCGAGGCACCTATTGTGCTGACAGGTGCGGCTATCGGTTCGAACATGGCCAAGGCCTTTCGTCTGGACCAGAAAACAATGATGCTGATGATTGGTTGCGGCGCCGCAGGCGCGGTAGGAGGAATCTTCAAAGCTCCTATAGCCGGATTGGTTTTCACGCTGGAGGTATTGTTGATGGATCTGACGATGACTTCGGTGGCGCCGCTACTGATTTCATCGGTCACAGCAACCGCTATTTCGTACATCCTGACGGGCATGGAACCTATGTTCCCGCTGAACAACTATGAGGATTTTGTAGTAAGCCGTATCCCGTGGTATCTGGTATTGGGTCTGGTATGCGGTTTCGTCAGCCTGTATTTCACCCGCGGCATGAACAAACTGGAGCGTTGGTTCAAGCACACGATAACCAACATGTGGGTCAAACTGCTGGTAGGCGGCGCGACACTGAGTCTCCTGATCTTTATTTTCCCTCCATTATACGGCGAAGGCTATGATGTGATCCGCCAACTGATTAACGGCGATTGCATGTCCGCCTTGGAAAACAGTCCGCTGGAGCACAATGAATGGGCAGCCCGCAACGGCTATTGGCTGCTACTGACCTATTTCGGGTCCATTTTATTATTCAAGATTGTAGCCTCTGTGGCTACCAATGGCGCCGGCGGCGTAGGAGGAATTTTTGCGCCCTCGCTATTCATGGGCGCTATTACGGGTTTTTTGACGGCACGTATCATGAATATGAGCGGTCTGGCTATACCCGAAGCCAATTTTGCGTTAGTGGGCATGGCTGGACTGATGTCCGGCGTAATGCACGCGCCGCTGACAGGTATTTTCCTGATTGCCGAACTGACAGGCGGCTACCATCTGTTTATGCCGCTGATGATAGTAAGCGTGGTTTCGTATCTGACGATTATGCTGTTTGAGCCTCACTCGTTGTATGCGATGCGTCTGGCCCAGAAAGGCGAACTGCTGACGCACAACAAAGACAGGAATGTGCTCACGCTCCTGAAGATGGACAATGTGCTGGAGACCGACCTCAAGACCATTTTCCCTGAGATGACCTTAGGCGAACTGGTAAAAATAATCAGCGAGAGCCGGCGTAACATATTCCCGGTCATTGACCATGACGGGCGTTTGAGAGGAGTCCTTCTCTTGGATGAGGTGCGCAATATTATGTTCCAGCCACGGCTGTACAAACGGTTTACCGTAGGGCAACTGATGACCTCTCCTCCGGCCGTGCTGCAACATGATTTGCCCATGGAAAAAGTGATGGAGATATTTGAAGACACCGGTGCATGGAACCTGCCTGTGGTGGATGACGAGCGCCGCTATCTCGGCTTCGTGAGCAAATCCAAGATATTCAATTCCTACCGGCATGTGCTGGTACATTTCAGTGAGGAATAAGGCGAAAAACAAGAATGAGCTATGAAGCCAACGATCATCGTGCTTGATTTGGGCGGCGTGTTGATGAAACACAACATGCCCGGCTGCATAGGAGCGTTCGAGGCCTTGATCGGGCGTGAGGCTATGCAGCGCGAATTAGGCTTAGGCACCAACGGAGAAGGCCAGTCAGACTCGCTCATGGCCCGATACGAGCGCGGAGAAATAAAAAGTACCGATTTCATCGATAAAATCTGCTCTATGGCGACGCATGAAATTCGTCCGTTGGATGTCATTAACTCGTGGAACCGGATGCACGCGGGCATCCCGCCAGAGAGAATTGCGTATTTGAAAGAACTGCGCAAAGAGGGTTATCGGTTGTATTTATTGTCGAACAACAACGAGCTTCACTGGCAGCATACAACCGGGGAGTATCCGGGGTTTTCATCGCTGTTTGAGAAATGTTTTCTCTCGCACGAGATGCATTGCTCAAAGCCCGGCAGAGAGATTTTCGAGCGTGCGGCGGAGGTGGTAATGGCGAATGGAGAATGTCAGGTGCCCGTCATTTTTGTAGATGATTTGGAAGCCAACCGTTCAGCTGCGACGCGTTATTGCGGGTGGCAAAGTTGCGCCGATATAGAAGAATTACAGGCTATTCTATCCGCAATTCGCTCATAATGACGCTCAAAGCGCCAAAAAATTCCGTTTTTATTTGCATAAATGAAAAAAAAGTTGTAACTTTGCACGCTTTTTCGCGTGCGCACCCTTCGTACACGCGCTGAAGGACGAAAAATATCAAACTAAAAAACAAATACAAACTATGCAAAACAAAGGACTTGTACGATTTTTGGCAGTATGCCTTGCATTGGTATGCGCCTTCTATCTGTCGTTCTCTCTCGTAACGAGTCATTATGACAACAAAGCGAAAGAGTACGCCTCCGGCGATGCAGTCAAGGAGTATCAGTATCTTGATTCCATCGCGACCAAGAAAGTGTGGTTCGGCTACACTTTGAAAGAGTGCCGTGAGAAAGAGATCAACCTTGGTCTTGACCTCAAGGGTGGTATGAACGTAACGATGGAAGTGTCTGTTCCGGACATTCTGGACGCTTTGAGCGGTCATAACGAGACGCCGAATTACAAAGAGGCGATGGCTCGTGCCCGCCAGAAGCAGAAAACGAGCGGAGCAGACTTCGTTACCCTTTTCATCGAATCCTACAAAGAGGTGGATCCGGATGCCCAGTTGGCATCTATTTTCTCCACTTTCGAGTTGAAAGACAAAGTAACGCTGAACTCAACCAACGATCAGGTAGAGCGTGTTATCCGCGAGGAGGTTGACGGCGCCATCAACAACTCTTTCAACGTGCTCCGTACGCGTATCGACCGTTTCGGTGTTGTTCAGCCGAACATCCAGAAGCTGACACAGCCGGGCCGTATATTGATTGAGTTGCCGGGTATCAAAGAGCCTGAGCGTGTCCGTAAACTTCTGCAGGGAAGCGCCAACCTTGAGTTCTGGGAGACCTATGAGAACAGTGAGATCCTCCCGTTGCTGGCTCAGATCAACCGCGAGTATGCCGCAAGCAATGTACAAAGCGAGGAAGTACAAAGCACAAAAGAAGTACAAAAGAACGATGTACAAAGCGCCAAGGCAGAGAGCGATGAGTTGGCAGAACTGGTAGATAACCTCGCCAGCGACAGCGCAGCGCTTGAGGCCGACCAAGAGGCACAGTTGGCTGAATACAAACGCCAGAACCCCTTGTTCGGTATTCTGAATCCCCAGGTCAACCAGGCCGGTCAGGCCTTCCGCGGTCCGGTAGTAGGTACCGTTCATTACACGGACACCGCCAAGGTGAACGCCATGCTGAACTCGCAGATTGCAAAAGCCGTTCTGCCTCGTGACGCACGTTTCTATTGGACAGTAAAAGCCATCGATGAGGCCGGCAGTTACTATCAGTTGGTAGCACTGAAGGCACAGCGTGACGGTCGTGCTTCGCTGGAAGGCGATGTGATCACCGACGCCCGTGCGGATTTCTCGCAGCTGAGCGCATATGCCAATGTGTCCATGTCGATGAACGCCGAGGGCGCAAAGACCTGGCAGCGTCTGACCAAAGACAACATCGGCAAATCGGTAGCCATCGTACTGGACGGCTTTGTATATAGTTTCCCGACGGTGCAGAACGAGATAGCCGGCGGCAACAGCCAGATTACCGGTAACTTCACCGTAGAAGAAGCCAAAGACTTGGCCAACACTCTGAAATCCGGTAAGATGCCGGCTCCCGCCCGCATCATCGAGGAGAGCGTGGTAGGTCCGTCGCTGGGTCGTGAGGCTATTCAGTCCGGTTTGTGGTCATTCGCTCTGGGCTTCTGCCTTATCCTGATTTATATGATTTTCTATTACGGCTGGATACCGGGTCTGATTGCGGACTTTGCATTACTATGCAACGTGTTCCTGCTGTTAGGTATTTTAGCTTCGTTCTCCGCCGTGCTGACCCTGCCGGGTATTGCCGGTATCGTGCTGACGATGGGTACGGCAGTGGATGCCAACGTGCTGATTTACGAGCGTATACGTGAGGAGCTTCGCGGCGGCAAGGGTATGCGCAAAGCTATCGAGGACGGTTTCAAGGGTGCCATCACCGCGATTGTAGATGCCAACGTGACCTCGTTCCTGACGGGTGCTATTCTGGCTATCTTTGGTACCGGTCCTATCAAGGGCTTCGCTGTAACCTACATGATCGGTATCATCTCTTCGTTCCTGACAGCCGTGTTCATCACCCGTCTGCTTCTGGAGGATTATGCATCCAAGGACAACGCCAAGGAACTGAGTTTCACCACCAAGCTGATGCAGAACTTCCTGCAGAACATGCATTTCGATTTCATCAACGCACGCAAGTGGGCTTACTGCCTGTCTGGCGCATTGGTGATCTTCGCTATTCTGGGTCTGGAACCGCATATCTTCGGCAAACTGAATCTGGGTATTGATTTCTCCGGTGGACGCAACTATGTCGTTCGTTTCGACCGGAACATCAACACCCAGGATGTCCGTGAGTCGCTTGATAACACCTTACGCGCCACACTGGAAGACGGCGAGACCTTTGGTCTGAACGTTATCACCTATGGTAATGACGCCAATCAGGTACGTATCTCCACCAACTACCGCATCCATGAAGATAACGCTGAGGCAGACGAGTATATCGAGGGTCTGTTGTTCGAAGGCTGCAAGCCGTTCCTGGGCGATGAAATAACCTTCGAGGATTTCCACTCTACCGAGTCTAACGCGAACGTAGGAATCATGTCGAGCCAGAAAGTAGGACCGGCTATCGCAGACGATATCACCACCAGCGCCGTTTGGGCTGTCGTGGCTGCGCTGCTCGGTATCTTCCTCTATATCCTGCTGCGTTTCCGCAATTTTGCCTTCTCAGTAGGTGCATTGGCAGCCTTGGCACACGATACAGTGATTGTACTGGGTCTATATGCCATCCTTTGGAAGATCATGCCTTTCTCCATGGAGATCGACCAAGCGTTTATCGCTGCTATCCTGACCGTTATCGGTTACTCGATCAACGATACCGTGGTTATCTTCGACCGCGTACGCGAGTACAACAAGCTCTATCCGAAACGTGACCGCAAGCAGAACATCAACGATGCGTTGAACAATACCCTCAGCCGTACGTTCTCCACCTCAATGAGTACATTCGTAGTGCTGTTGGCAATCTTTGTATTCGGTGGCGAAACGATTCAGGGCTTTGTATTTGCACTGCTTGTAGGTGTGATTGTAGGTACATGGTCGTCCATGTTCATCGCATCGCCGATAGCCTATGATATCCAGATGGCACGTGCCAAAAAAGCAGAAGCGAAAGCCTCTGCCAAAAAATAACAAGTTGTACATCGCACATTCGCACATTGTACATGAAGAATGATTTTTTGAAATACGCCGCTGCGCAAGGCCTTAACTCCATGCATGTGGAGAAGGTCTTGTCGCAGAGCGCGAACACCGTGCTCGCCTCCGGCGGATATATCTCCCCCACTATTCTTGAGGAGCGCCAGCTGAATGTGACGCAGATGGATGTGTTCAGCCGCTTGATGATGGACCGTGTCATTTTTCTCGGAACCGAGGTTAATGACTACACCGCCAATGTGATCCAGGCCCAGTTACTATATCTGGATTCGGTAGATAGCGAGCGTGACATTCATCTGTATCTCAATACTCCAGGCGGATCGGTATATGCCGGATTGGGCATCTACGACACGATGCAGTTTGTGGGTGCCAAAGTAGCCACTATCTGTACCGGTCTGGCCGCCTCGATGGGTGCCGTACTGCTGGTAGCCGGCGAGAAAGGCATGCGTGCCGCTCTGCCGCACAGCCGCGTGATGATCCATCAGCCGCTGGGAGGTATTCAGGGTCAGGCATCTGATATAGAGATTACCGCCAAAGAGATTCTTAAACTGAAGGACGAACTCTATCAGATTATTTCCGACCACTCCGGCAAATCCATTGACCAGATACGTCAGGACGCAGACCGCGACCACTGGATGACCGCCAAGGAAGCGTTGGAGTACGGAATGATTGACCGCGTGTACACACGCAAAAACAACTAATAATTTTAGGTACGCGCGCGCATGGCAAGAAAACAACCACAACCGGAAGTATGCAGTTTCTGCGGTCGCGAGATGCCGGAGATGTTCAGCGGCATGGACGGCAGCCTGATATGCAACGAGTGTATAGAGGCGGGGCATACGATGCTTCTAACCGCTACCAAACCCACCTCCGAGCCGCTGTCACTCACAATGAGCGAACTGCCTACTCCCCAACAAATCAAAGATTTTCTCGATCAATACGTAATCGGTCAGGAGAACGCCAAACGTTTTCTGTCGGTTGCGGTATATAACCACTATAAACGTGTGTTGCAGGAAAAAAGCAATGATGATGTAGAGATCGAGAAAAGCAACATCCTTCTGGTAGGTTCTACCGGAACGGGCAAGACGCTTCTGGCCCGCACAATAGCCAAAATGCTGAAAGTGCCGTTCGCTATTGTGGACGCCACCACACTGACGGAAGCCGGCTATGTAGGCGAGGATGTAGAGTCGCTGCTGGTACGCCTGCTGCAGGATGCCGAATATGATGTACAGAAAGCTCAGCGAGGTATCGTTTTTATCGATGAAATCGACAAAATTGCACGCAAGAGCGAGAATCCGTCCATCACTCGTGACGTCAGCGGAGAGGGTGTACAACAGGGATTGCTGAAACTACTGGAAGGGTCGATTGTGAATGTACCTCCCCAAGGCGGACGCAAACATCCGGACCAAGAGTATATTCACGTAGATACCAAAAATATCCTATTCATCTGCGGCGGTGCTTTTGACGGGATAGAGCGCAAGATAGCCCAGCGAATGAACACGCAGGTTGTGGGATTTGACGCCCAGCAGAAAGCAGCACGGGTGGACAAAAACGATTTGCTGCAATACATAGCTCCTCAGGATCTCAAGTCGTTCGGTCTGATACCGGAGATTATAGGCCGTCTGCCGGTGCTGACCTATCTGCAGCCTCTTGACCGCACGGCGTTGCGTAATATTCTGACCGAGCCCAAGAATGCGCTGACCAAGCAGTACAGAAAACTGATGGCAATGGACGGTATTACGCTCAGTTTTACCGATGAAGCATTGGATTATATTGTGGACAAGGCGCTGGAGTATAAATTAGGCGCCCGTGGATTGCGCGGACTGATGGAGACTGTGATGACCGATATGATGTTTGAGATGCCCGGCAAAAAGAAACTCGGTATCACTCAGTCGTTCGTAGTCACACGCGCTTACGCACAAGAAAAAATAGACAAAGCTGACCTCTACCGACTCCAACAGGCAGTTTAATACATATAATTATGGCAAATTATCAAAAACTGACTCCTCGCAGCGAGGATTACTCCAAATGGTATAACGAATTGGTTGTCAAAGCCGATCTCGCCGAACAAAGTGCCGTACGTGGCTGTATGGTAATCAAACCTTATGGCTATGCTATATGGGAAACTATTCAGGCTGAATTGGACCGCCGGTTCAAAGAGCGCGGTGTAAAGAACGCCTATTTCCCGCTCCTCATCCCCAAATCATTCTTCAGCCGCGAGGCAGAACACGTAGAAGGTTTTGCCAAAGAGAGCGCTATCGTCACCCACCATCGTCTGATGAAAGACCCGAACGGGAAAGGAGTTGTCGTGGATCCTAACTCCAAACTGGAGGAAGAGATGATTATCCGGCCGACGTCCGAAACAATTATCTGGAGCACATACAAGAACTGGATTTCCTCTTACCGCGACCTGCCTATTCTTTGCAACCAGTGGTGCAATGTAATGCGCTGGGAGATGCGTACGCGTCTGTTCCTGCGTACGGCTGAGTTCCTCTGGCAGGAAGGCCACACGGCGCATGCAACCAAAGAAGAAGCGGAGGATTACGCCCGTCAGATGCTGGATGTATATGCTGATTTTGCGGAGAACGTGATGGCAATCCCTGTTGTCAAAGGTGTCAAATCGCCCAACGAGCGTTTTGCTGGGGCCCTGAACACCTACTGTATCGAAGCAATGATGCAGGACGGCAAAGCATTGCAGGCCGGCACAAGCCATTTCCTGGGGCAGAATTTTGCCAAGAGTTTTGACGTACAGTTCCTGAGCAAAGAGAACAAATACGAATATGTATGGGCAACGTCTTGGGGTGTTTCCACCCGTCTGATGGGTGCGCTGATCATGACGCACTCCGATGACAACGGCCTTGTTCTCCCGCCCCACCTGGCACCGATACAGGTAGTTATCGTGCCTATCTTCAAGAAACAAGAGGATTTGGAGAAACTGATGGTCAAACTGAATCCTATTGCCGATGAACTCAAGGCTTTGGGTATCCGCGTCAAGGTAGATACCGACGAGAAATATACACCGGGGTACAAGTTCGCCGATTATGAGTTGAAAGGTGTGCCTGTTCGTCTGGCTATGGGCGGCCGCGATCTGGAGAACGGCACTATTGAGATTGCCCGTCGTGACACGCAGACCAAAGAGACCATTTCTATCGATGGAATCGTAGATATTGTGAAGAATCTGCTGGAAGAGATTCAGAAGAACCTGCTGAAAAAAGCTCTGGATTTCCGTATTGCCAACACCCGCGAAGTGAACAGCTATGAGGAGTTCAAAGAGGAGTTGAAGAAAGGCGGCTTCCTGCTGGCACATTGGGACGGCACCGCCGAGACCGAGCAGCGCATCAAAGATGAAACGAAAGCCACTATCCGCTGTATTCCTCTGGCAGACCTCCCCGGTCATAAGAACGAGCCGGGCAAGTGCATCCTGACCGGCAAACCGTCAGCAGGTCGCGTCGTTTTTGCGCTGAATTACTAATTGGCACATTCTTTGCAGTTAGCCATTGGAATGAAACGACTACTGCACATATTGATTGTATTGGCAGTGAGCATGGATTTGTTCGCTGCCAATACTATAATCAGCCGTCCGATAGAGAGAAAAAACCACTACATCGACTCCTGTATGCTGCGTATCGACAACGGCGATACCATGTACCTGGCATGGCTGCATGAGATGTACGTCTATCCGCCTATGCGGTTCAAGAACAAGAAACAGGAGCGCTTCTATTGGCGCACCGTGCGGGATGTCAAGAAATGTCTGCCTTACGCCAAAGAGATCACGCGGGATATGGCCTATGCGGATGCCGAACTGGCCAAACTTCCGGACAAGAAAGCCCGGAAAAAATGGTGGCATGCGTATGAAAAACAGTTATTCAGAAAATACGAGAAAGATTTCCGCGGTATGTACGCCAGTCAGGGCCGGATGCTGATGTTGCTGATGGACCGCGAAACGGACAAAACGAGCTACGAACTGATCAAGCAATACAGAGGCAAAGCGTCCGCCAATTTCTGGCAGTTTGTAGCGAAACTTTTCAAGAATGACCTGAAAGAGGAATACGATGCCAGTGACAAGGATAAGATAATCGAACGGGTCATCAATCTGGTGGAAGCAGGTGAGTTGTAATGGTGTATGGACAAAAAATAGCATCCGCGGTTTTGCGGATGCTATTTTTGAAGGCGTATGTCAGTTGATTAACGGACTTGGTTTCCGTCTATTGTATAGCGAGTACCATCCGGACGGACAATATACAGAATACCGTTTTCAAACACTTTGGCGCTGCGTGTCTGTGCACCGGTTTGCTCAATCGCTTCCTGCTGCGGTTCGAAAGCCATACCCTTGATCTCTACATCCTTAAGACAGATATACTTGCCGTTTTTAGCATCTCCCAGATCATGCCAAGGTAGAATACGTACATGCAATGTCTCACCGGCAGGAATCGTCAGCGTCGGTGTGATTTCTACTTTCTCTACTGTTTTGTTAGGAATATTTTTGCGCTCATAGATTGTTTTCACACCGGTAAATTCATCACCAAAACCTGTATTAATGTGACAGCACATAGAACTTGTACTGTGCGCCGACATTAACATGGATATACCCGTTATACGGACTTCCATTGTGGCAGGAGCAGTGACAGCAAAATCTATGTATCGTGTAACATTCTCATCAATCTCACCAGCAGGCCAATTGGCTTTCTGACCTTCGTCATCCGCGTTGTGGATACGCACCATCTCAAATGCCGTGTTGTCACCATAAGTAAATTCAGCCTTGGTGTCCGTTGCTACCATATGGGCAAGCGTGAGGGAAGTGGCAATAGGACCTTCAGCCACAGCCTCGGGAATGGGTTTGGCATCAATAGCCCAGGTAGCTTTGACTGTTGCGCCGCCTTCCAAAGAGATAATGGAAGCAGAAACCGGCACGGTGATCTCTGTTTCGCCACTGGTGATCACTATGTTCTCAACTACAGATCCTTTGCCGGCATAGTTAGCGCGTATATATACACGCTGGAAGAGTGTAGCACCGGCATATTCCGCCTCGACAGAAGATGCAAAATTCGCATTATCCACCGACAATGTAAAATTGCTGCCGGTAGTGGTAATAGTAACCTTTCCGGCTTCGGGTGAAAGACCGAATCCTGTAAGCAGAATCTCTTTGTTGACCTGCACACCGCTATACACTTCGCCTATTTCCAGCACAGCCGGTGTAGCAGTAATGGAGGTAGGAATATCAATATAGTCAGCCAGAATACCTGCATCTTTGAGCAACTGTGCTGCCCGGCGTGCAATAAGGTTCGCACCCAGAGTGGCTGTATGTGTGTTGTCGCCGCTGCAGAACAGCAACTGGGTGCATTGGGCTTCGCCGTATTGAAGATACAACTCACGCGTTGCTTCGGTGAGGTTGACAAACGGCACATTCTCTTCCTCTGCCACCACGCTCATGGCATACACATAATCCATCGTGTGGTCGTCAGCAGGCAGCGACTGCTTCTCCAGAAGCTTGCCACCCTCTATTTTGGAGAAACTGTCCCCTAAATCATGACGGCCGTTGCGACGGATATCATTGCCGGAGAAATACTTGCGGCATATAGGTCCTACCAGCACGGGATTGACCCCCAATTCACGTGCCTCCCGGATGAATTTGCGGAGGAAATCACGATAGGTAGTCTGCGGATTGGTGCCGCGTGCATCGGTAGGTGCAGGCTGCCCGTTGGCTGTGCAATAGGCCGCATACTCCTCATTATCCATACCATAAGTTACGGTACCCTCATCGTTATGAGCAAACTGGATGAGAAGGTAATCGCCGGCCGACATCTGGCTCTTGGTGGAAGCCCACAGGTTACCAGAGGTGTAGAACTGGCGGGTATCGGCTCCTGATTTGCCACGGTTGTTGACCGTAACAGACTCCGGGTCAAAAAACGAGCCGAGATAGGTGCACCAACCGCGTTTGTCCGTAGTGGACTCGTCGTAATCTGCCATGGTGGAATCACCGATAGTGTGCACTCTGATAGCGCTGATTGCCGGCAGGGAAATCACCGTAGCTGCAATCAGAGTCAAGACAAATTGGTTGTGTTTCATGATTGTTGTTTTTGAGTGTGTTGATAAAGAGTATATAACAAAAGAACAGTAACAATAATACTGATTATGCCCAGCCACCACATCGCACCTGTACCGATGGTGTCCGCCCATGTTTTGTCATCCGCCTCGCCTCCCAACAGGTAGTAAGCAATGACTGCCAGACCGTTGTTGGTTGCATGCATGAGAACCGGCACCCAAAGGCTGCCTGTCCACACGAAAACATACCCGAACATGGCTCCCATGAGCATACGCGGTATAAAACCGTAGAACTGCATATGAATGGCGGAGAAAATGAATGCCGTGAGCCAGATAGCTGCCGCGGTAAGCCTTCGGCGCCTGGCTATGGAGGCATCGCTGTTGGAGATAATCTGCTGGAGCGTACCGCGGAAAGAGATTTCCTCTGCCAACGCCGGAAGCAGGGCAAGCAATCCGACATTGACCAATAGCACTCCTGCATTATCGGCGTGCAAGAAACGCTCGGTAAGTGCGGAAGCAGCATCTTCCTGTTGACGCAAGATTTGTTCGATGAAATCGAGGTTTTCCGGCAGATCAACACGGCTGTTCAGATCCGCCAGCAGGTTGATTCCGGGCACTGCGCAAATCATTGCTGCCACCGCCAAAAGCCCTACCTGCCAGGAAAAACCACAATCAAGCCGCAGCCATGCAAAAGGCTTGTGCTCACGCGACCATAGCCATGCGCCTAAAATGGCAGGCAAAAGAAAAGTACCGATAGTTTGCAGGAATTGCAGCCATTTGAGCCCTTCGGTAGTCTGACTGCCATCAAAAACAAGGAGCCAGATGCCCATTGCCGTCAATGTACATACTGCCATCAACGCCAACCATACCAGCAAACGAACAAGCGGCTTATCCATTGGCAATCAGTTTTTCCACCACCTCCGGCACTCCCTGGGTGGCAGGTTTGCGAATATGGGTGATATGGTCCGCCCAAACACCGAACTCCGGCATACCGGGATCCACGAAATAGATAGGTATTCCCGGGCGGGTATAATGGAGAAGCGAAGCCGCCGGATAGACATTCAGGCTGGTACCTACCACCAGCATGATATCTGCTGTAGCCACAATACGGCAGGCCTCATCGAAATACGGCACTCCTTCGCCAAAGAAAACAATATACGGCCTCAGCAGCGACCCGTCCGGATGCCTGTCTCCGTAGTGCTGCTCCCAGCCCTCCAACGGCACCGTGGCCGTCTCATTAAGGGAAGAACGCAGTTTGGTGATTTCACCGTGCAGATGCACTACATTCCTGGCACCGGCACGCTCATGCAGATCATCTATATTCTGCGTAATAATCTGTGTTTCCGGGAAAAACTGTTGCAAACGCGTGATGGCAAAATGTGCGGCATTGGGTTTCGCTGCCAGCGTGTCGCGGCGACGGTCGTTATAGAACTTGACACACAACTGCGGATTGGTCAGCCAGGCGTCATGCGTGCATACATCCTCTACGCGGTAATGCTCCCATAGCCCGTCGCTGTCACGGAAAGTACCCAAACCGCTCTCGGCACTGACGCCGGCTCCTGTAAAAACAACGATTTTCATTGGTGATTAGAGATTTGGAGTTGGTTTTGATGGTGCAAAGATACAAAAAAATACCGAATATGCAAAATTTTCAATTATCAATTTTCAATTATCAATTATTTTTTGTACCTTTGCACCGATTTTTGGCTTAAAAAGTAAGAGATGACCATCCTTTGTATAGAAACGAGTACTTCTGTTTGTTCGGCAGCCCTCTGGAAAGACGGTGCGGTGGTGGAACAACTGATCAGTCGCGAAGGCGGCAACCACGCCAAACTGCTACCCCGATATATCGAACAATTGTTAATGCATCGGGAAAACCCCGATAAAACCCCGATAAAACCCCGAGAAACCATCGATGCCTTAGCAATAAGCGAAGGGCCGGGCAGTTACACGGGATTGCGCATCGGTACCAGTACTGCCAAAGGGCTTTGCTATGGAATGAATGTACCGCTGATTGCTATTCCCACCTTGGAAATACTCTGCAGTGCTGCCAAGGCGCAAAACCCTGATATCAATGGGCGGACTCTGCTGCTGCCGATGATTGATGCACGCCGGATGGAGGTTTATACAGCGGTGTACGATACGAATTTGGTGCCAAAGACCGACGTTCGGGCAGCGATCATGGACGAGAACGCAAAAGAACAATTAAGCGATAAGGAGGAGGTGTGTTATTTCGGCGACGGAGCAGCCAAATGCCAAACGATATTGGATTCCCCGAATTACCGTTTTATTCCGGAAATAGTGCCGGAAGCGCAATACATGGGCATTTTGGCGGAACAAAGGCTCAAGCAAGGCGAAGCTCTGCCGATGGATAAGATAGCCTATTACGAGCCGTTCTATCTGAAAGAGTTTGTCGCAGCACAAAGCCATGTGAAGGGATTGCTGTAATGATGAAAGATTGCAGGATTATAGGGATTGGAATCATAACAGGCTTAATGAGTCTGGCAATGATGTCGTGCTCTACGCAGAAAAATACGTGGGCTACCCGTTCGTTCCACCAAACCAAAGTCAAATATAACATTCTTTACAACGGCAACATTGCCTACGAGGAAGGCTTGAAAGCCATCCGTGACGCCAACGAGGATGACTACAGCCGTGTGCTCAATCTGTATCCTGTGAGCAATCACAAAGCCGCCGAGGCCTCAGCCTCACAAATGGACAAAACCATTGAGAAATGCCGCAAGTGCATCAAACTTCATTCTATCAAATCCAAACCCAAACGTGATCCCAAGCGTGCCAAAGACCCCAAATACAAACTATGGCTGGAGTCGGAAGAGTTTAACGCAGAGATGTACCGCGCCTGGCTGCGACTGGGCGAGGCGGAGTTTCACAAAGGCGATTTCCTCGGGGCGGTCAGTACATTCAATTATGTAGCCCGCCATTATGCCAACGATCCGAATATAGTAGCGCAATGCCAGTTGTGGATTGCGCGGGCGTATTCCGAGATGGGCTGGCAATACGAGGCGGAAGATATACTCAACCGCGTTCAGGTGGATGCCTTGAGCCGCAAGGATGCGCGTTTCTATTCGGCGGTCAAAGCGGATATATTGCTGCATAGCGGTCAATACCACGCCGCGTTGCCATTCGTCAAAATAGCCACTCCCTATGAGAAACGCAAGATCTACCGCCCGCGGTTTGCGTATGTGATGGGGCAGTTATACGAAATGGAGGGCGACAAGGACGACGCCATCCATGCCTATAAATCCGTTATCCGGATGGCTCCAAGCAATGAGATGGATTTCAATGCCCGTATCCGTATCGCTGAGCTGGGCGGCAAAAACTCACTGCGCCGGTTACGCACCATGAGCAAGCAATCCAAAAACAAAGACCGTCTGGACCGCATCTACGGCTCCATGGGTAATATCTATCTCCTTCAGGGCGACACCGCCAAGGCATTGGAGATGTACGCCAAAGCCATCACCGAGGCTACGCAAGCCGGTAGCGCCAAAGCGGATATACTGGTGCGCGCAGGTGACATCTATTACGACCGTCATGATTATGTGGATGCGCAGCCTTGCTACCGCGAGGCGGCTACTATCCTGACGGCCGGCGACGAACGCTATGAGCGTATCCGCCAACGCTCGGAGGTGCTGGACCAACTGATTGTGTATTACAACCAAGCACAATTGCAGGACTCGCTGCAAAACCTGAGCCTACTGAGCGAAACCGAGCAGCGCGCGGTAGTGGACAAGATTATCGCCGGCCTGATAGCCCGGGAGAAAGCCGACTCGGCACAACTGGCACAAAACGCCCGTGATGCAGCCAGAGGCGATAACCTGCCGCGAAGTGTGAACACCGCTAATATGCTGGGGGGAGGAGCCCAGAAAGGCGAGTGGTATTTCTACAATCCGCAACTGTTGCGTCAGGGCGCACAGGAATGGCGTCGGCGATGGGGCAACCGTACGCTGGAGGACAACTGGAGGCGTATGAACAAACAAGTGACAGCCTCGATGCCCGAAGAAGACGAACTATTGGTCGAACTGAATGATTCCCTCACCATGGCCTCTGACTCTGCGGCACCGGCTCCCGTAGCACGCGAGACAGACAACCACAAACCCGAGTATTACCTGCAGCAGATACCTCATTCCGAACAGGATCTGGCCGCCAGCGACAGCCTGTGGCGCGAAGCGATGGTGGAGATGGTTTATATCTACCGCGACGACCTGCACGACCTGACGCAGGCCGCAGAGACACTGCGCCAATTGGAAGAACGTGCGGAAGGTCACCCCTCACTACTGGATATTTACTATTCCTATTATCTGGAAGCACTCCGCACCAACGACACCGACGAGGCTGCCGTCTGGCGCAACAAAATCATACAGCATTATCCGCAATCCACCCAGGCCAGGATAGTCAGCCAGCCCGGCTATTTTGCCCGTCTGCAACGAATGGCGCAGGAGCAGGATTCACTATACGCACAGACCTATACCGCCTACACCAAAGGCCGGTACCAACAGGTGAAAGCCGACAAAAAGTACGCAGAAACAGAGTTCCCGCTCAGCCCTCTGATGCCCCGGTTCTTGTTCCTGAACGCTGTGGCGGTAGCGCGTACGGAGGGGCAACAGGCGTTTACCGGCGAACTGCAGGATCTGGTAGCCCGTTATCCGGAGAGTGAACTGGGAGCTATGGCCAAAGATATGCTGGCTATGCTTGGACAAGGAATGGAGAGCAAGCAAGGCGGCTCTACCGGCAGCCTGGCTGACAAACGCGGCGAACTCTCCGCTCCTGCGGCCGACACGGTTGCCGCACAACAATGGAGCGACGACCGCAAACAGCCTTCCGTTGTTCTGCTGAGGCTGCCCAAGATGGACGACAACGCGCTCAACGAACTGCTCTACCAAGTGGCGTTGTTCAATTTCTCGCAGTTCCTTATTCGGGACTTCGATTTGCAGAAAATGCCCGTACTGGGCGAAGGCTGCGCGCTGCGCGTAAGCGGTTTTGGAGAGATGGATGAAGCCGAGTGGTGGATCGGACTGGTACGCAAAGATACCGGGATGCAAAAAGCACTCATCGGCGTAGAGGTGCAAGCCGTGGCAGAGGTGAACCTGCCACTGGTGAAATAAATAAAACAAAAACGGAACCACAAAGGATTCCGTTTTGTCGGGGAGACGTGATTCGAACACGCGACCTCCGGTCCCCCAGACCGTTGCGCTACCGGGCTGCGCCACTCCCCGCCGCATCCGTTTTCACGAAAGCGGGTGCAAAATTACTGCTTTTTTTTGATATATGCAAATTTAATGCGATTTTTATGCAAAAAAAATTCTATATTGAGACCTACGGATGCCAAATGAACGTGGCGGACAGCGAAGTGGTAGCGGCTATCATGCAAACTACTGACGCCGCTATGACCGACCGATGGGAAGATTCAGATATCGTTTTGCTGAACACATGCTCCATCCGCGACAACGCCGAGCAAAAAGTAGGAGCCCGGTTGCGCGAACTGAAAGGACTGATGGCGAAAAGCGAATGGCGGAAAGCGTACGGCAATGACCGCAAAATCATCGGTGTCATCGGTTGTATGGCGGAGCGCATGGGCAAAGAACTGATTGATGAGTACGGCGTGGATTTCGTGGCCGGACCGGACGCCTATCTGGATATCCCTAACCTGCTGGCGCAGTGCGAAAAAGGCCACAAAGCGATGAATGTAGAGCTTAGCACCACGGAGACCTACCGTCAGATTATTCCGGCGCGTATAGGCAGGTCTATCAGCGGGTTTGTGAGTATCATGCGCGGGTGCAACAATTTCTGCTCCTACTGCGTAGTGCCCTATACACGCGGACGCGAACGAAGCCGCGATGTGGAATCCATTCTGAATGAGGTGCGCGATCTGTACTCGCGCGGATACAAAGAGGTCACGCTGCTCGGGCAAAATGTCAATTCCTACTGTTTCCGGCGTGAGGACGGCGCCGTCATCGATTTTGCCGATCTGCTGGAGTTGGTAGCGGAGGCCGTACCGCAAATGCGCATCCGGTTCACTACCTCACACCCAAAAGACATGTCCGACAAAACCCTGGAAGCTATCAGCCGTCACAAGAACCTGTGCAAATTCATCCACCTTGCGGTACAGTCAGGCTCCAACCACATCCTCAAACTGATGAACCGCAAATACACGCGCGAGTGGTACCTCGACCGCATTGCTGCTATCCGGCGTATATTGCCCGAGGCGGCTATCGGTACGGATATCTTCTGCGGCTTCCACGACGAGACACTGGAGGATCATGCCCTAACGCTCAGCCTCATGCGCGAAGTGGGATTCGACACTGCTTTCATGTTCAAATACTCGGAGCGTCCGGGCACATACGCCCACAAACACCTGCCGGATAATGTGCCGGAAGAAGAGAAAGTGCGCCGACTGAACGAAATCATCGCCCTGCAAAACCAACTGTCACTCGCCTCCAACCAACGCGAAATAGGAAAAACGGTGGAGGTGCTCGTGGAGGGTTTCTCCAAACGCAGCCATGACGACATGTACGGACGAACCGAACAGTACAAAACGGTCGTCTTCCCGCGTACTGACCAGAAAATCGGTGATATGGTTTATGTCACGGTTACGGACGCTTCTGCGGCTACTTTAAGGGGGAAAATAGCCGAATTTTAAGAAAAAATGACAAAAAATGCAAAAAGTTGCAGAAAAATTTGGCTATTTCAAATAAAAGCAGTACTTTTGCATTGAAAACAAATAAATTTTCATAGTTAAGGTTTAGGTTTAACGGTAATAGGAGGCTGTGAAGTTTCCTATTACTTTTTACAAAAAAACAAGAATAACCCGGTTAATCCCCGTTTGGGGTGCTTTTTTTAATAAAAAATGGAAGAGACAAAAAACAACGCTGCTCCTGTTCCCGATTTGACGGAGATGGAGGAGGTTCGCAAAGCGATTATTGCGAACGAGATTTTAACACGCAAATATTAACACTTAAACTATTATAAAGCTAATGGCAACCTACATGACCGAAGAAGGTCTGCAAAAACTGAAAGAGGAGCTCCGTCATCTGGAGACAGTAGAGCGCCCGCGTGTCATTGCCGCTATTGCGGAGGCACGGGACAAAGGCGATTTGAGCGAGAACGCGGAGTATGACGCCGCGAAAGAGGAACAAGGCATTCTGGAAAGCAAAATTGCGCATATCAAAGCCAAACTCATGGAAGCACGCGTTTTAGATACTGCCGACATCAACACCAATGAGGTGCAAATATTGACCAAAGTACGCATCCGTATGGTGAAAACCGGAGCCGAGAAAACCTACCAGATCGTGACAGAAGGCGAGGCAAACTCCGCCGAAGGCAAGATAGCCGTCACTACACCTATCGCTAAAGGCCTGCTGGGCAAGAAAGTGGGCGAGATTGCAAAAGTGCAAGTGCCCGCCGGACTGATGGAGTTCGAGGTCCTGGAAATCAGCCTCTAATAAATCGTACATCGTAAATCGTACATTATCATGACTATCTTCACGCGTATTATCAAAGGTGAAATCCCGAGCTACAAAGTAGCCGAAAACGACAAATGCTATGCCTTTCTGGATATCAATCCGATAGTGAAAGGCCATACACTGGTCATACCTAAACTCGCAGAACCGGAGGCTGATTACATCTTCGACCTTACCGACGAGCAGCTCCAAAACCTGATGGTTTTTGCCAAACAAGTTGCCAAGGGTATCAAGGCTGCCACAGGCTGCAAACGTGTAGGCGTGGCGGTTCTGGGAATGGAGGTCAACCATGTGCATATCCATCTTGTGCCGATGAACTCGGAGAAAGATATGCTCTTTACCAACCCCAAACTCAGTCTCCCTGCGGAAGAAATGGCGTTCATTGCCAACTCGATTGCGGAGGCTATTGAGAAAGCTTGACATACAATAATTGCCTAAAATCGCAAAAAAATGCGCAAATAATTTGCGTATGTCAAAAAAAAGCAGTACCTTTGCAGCCGCTTTCGTTACAACGAACGCGATGGCGGGATAGCTCAGCTGGTTAGAGCGCATGATTCATAATCATGAGGTCCCCAGTTCAATCCTGGGTCCCGCTACCGAAAAGTCCACTCCTTTGAGTGGACTTTTTATGTATTATACCTGCTGATATAGCCTATTGCCTTACCGTTATGTGGAAGCAACTCTGCTTCCATTCGTATTTCACGTATATCTTGCCTGCCCGCTGATGGTTCAGCAATACTTGGCCGAGCACCAGCTTGAGGTTATCCTCATGCACGTAGTCGCGCGTGCGCGTTACCTTATCATAATGCATATATGCCAGGTCGAAGGTCGTGCCGAAACAGTGGCAGCTCTGCGTGACGGAGTTGATATTCCCGCTGCGCTGCAGGGCGCGGATATCTTCTTCGGTACGCAGAATAGAGGTCACGCGGAAACGGTAATGCGGCAGACCGTTACGGGCTAATATATCCGCCCATTCAGCGCCTATCTCGTCCAACTCACGTGCTGCTGACGGTATCAGATACGGCACCGAGTGCGTCAAACTGTCCACTATATAGTTCTCTGTGCTGGTGACCAGTTGCAGTTTCTTCTTCATGCTTGCCGCATCCGCACGGTCTTTGGGCGGACGGGGCAAACCGATCTGCGAAGCTACGGCGTATTGACGCGACTGCAAATCATTGAATTTCTCCTTGTAGCTGAATGTCCGGCCGGGATATTTGACCATGTGATCCTCCACAATCTCCTGCCTCTCTTGCGGGGCATTCCCGACGCGGCAGGAACATCTGACCACACCAGCTATCACCAGCACAAAAGCGCACAAAGCGATGACAGTCACCGTTTTGTGCGCTTTGCATTGCTGAATCAACTCTCTTAGATACTCCATTCGAATCCGTCTTTGGTATCTTTGATCTGGAAGCCGAGGGCGGTCAGTTCGTTGCGTATCTTGTCGGAGGTCGCCCAGTCCTTGTTCTGCTTGGCCTGCAGACGGATGCCTAATAGCAGATCAATGGCGCCGTGGAAGGCTTTCTGCTGGCTGTCATCGCCGTTGCCTGTTTCTTCAAGCCGCAGTCCAAGAATGTCTATGGCGTAAGTCTTCCATACCTCGCGCAGTTCATTCAGGTCGGCTTCGCTGATAGCGCCTTTGCCGTCCCATACGGTATTGATAGCCTTCACGCTGTCAAACAGCGCCGCAATCACAAACGGCGTGTTCAGATCGTCATCCATGGCCTCTTGGCAACGCTGACGCAGATCAGACGGCTGACTGCTGACGGCTGAAGGCTGGATCTTCTGTAGTCTCGCATACGCTTCCTGCAACCGCTGCAATCCTTTTTCTGCTGCCTCTAACGCCTCCGACGAGAAATCAACCGTCGAGCGGTAATGAGCCTGCAAGATAAAGAACCTTATGACCATCGGGCCGAAAGCTTTGCTCAGCAACGGGTGATTGCCGCTGAAGAACTGCTCCAACGTAATGAAATTGTTGTAACTCTTACCCATTTTCTTGCCGGCGATGGTGATCATGTTGTTGTGCATCCAATAGTGCACGCTCTCCTTGCCCAGCGCGGCGCAACTCTGTGCTATCTCCGCCTCGTGGTGAGGGAAAATGAGGTCCAGACCGCCACCGTGGATATCAAACTGCTCACCCAGATACTTGGTGCCCATCGTCGAGCACTCCATATGCCAGCCGGGGAAACCTTCGCTCCACGGGCTCGGCCAGTGCATGATATGTTCGGGCGCTGCTTTTTTCCAAAGGGCGAAATCATAGCTGTGTTTCTTCTCGCTCTGTCCGTCCAGTTCACGCGTCTCGGCGATAATATCATGTAGGTTCCTTCCGCTCAGTTTGCCGTACGGGTAGTCCTTGGCGTATTTCTCTACGTCCATATACACCGATCCGTTCGCTACGTAGGCGTAGCCGCGGTCAAGGATCTTCTGCACAAAGGCAATCTGCTCGATGATATGGCCGCTCGCATGAGGCTCGATGGAAGGCGGCAGCACATTCAGCGCCGCCATGTCGCGGTGATATCTGTTGGTGTAGTATTGCACCACCTCCATCGGCTCCAACTGCTCCAGCCGCGCTTTCTTGGCTATCTTGTCCTCACCCTCGTCCGCGTCGTGCTCCAGATGGCCTACATCCGTTATATTGCGTACATAGCGCACCTTGTATCCTAAATACTGCAGATACCGGTACAGCACATCAAATGTGATAGCCGGACGGGCATGTCCTAAATGCGCGTCGCCATAAACGGTCGGCCCGCACACATACATGCCCACATGCCCTTCGTGCAGCGGCTTGAACGTCTCTTTGAATCGTGTTAACGAATTATAGATTTCCAACATTCGTAATTTGTAATTTTTAATTTACAACAACGTCTTGGGGTCAAGGTTGTTTTTCTCGATGTCCTTGAAATACTTGAACGTACCGAGTTTCAGTTCCTCGCAGGCAGCCTCGTCGCAGACAATGATGCCATGCTGGTGGCGCTGCAACTCACTGACGGTCCACATATGGCTGATCGGCTCCTCGATAGCGTGCTGCAAAGCGCGGGCTTTGTTATGGCCGTTTACCATGATCAGCACCTCCTTGGCGTCCATCACTGTGCCTACGCCTACGGTCAGCGCCGTCTTCGGCACTTTGTTCACGTCGTTGTCAAAGAAACGGCTGTTGGCGATAATAGTGTCGGTGGTCAGCTCTTTCTTGCGCGTACGGCTGCTCAGCGACGAACCCGGCTCGTTGAATGCGATGTGTCCGTCAGGACCGATACCGCCCAGGAACAGATGAATACCGCCGATATTCTTGATTTTCTCCTCATAACGGGCACACTCGGCCTCCAAATCGGCGGCGTTGCCGTTCAGGATATTCACATTCTCCTTGCGGATATCTATATGGCTGAAGAAATTGTTCCACATAAAGCTGTGATAGCTCTCGGGGTGCTCTTCCGGCAGACCTACATACTCGTCCATATTAAAGGTCACTACGTTTCTGAACGACACTTTGCCGGCTTTGTTGAGCTCTATCAGCGCTTTGTACATGCCCAGCGGCGAACTGCCTGTCGGCAGACCCAGCACAAACGGCTTGCCCTCTTTCGGCTCAAACTCATTGATTCGTCTTGCTACATAATTCGCAGCCCACTGGCTCAGCAGGTCATACGAAGGTTCAATAATTACACGCATAATGATATTTACAATTTAATTATATATACATTTATTCTGCGAAAAGCAACTCCTCCAGTTGCGCCTCATCGGGATTGCGGGCGATGATGATACCCTCGCGGTTGATCAGGATGGTGGTGGGGATAGCCCGTACGCCGTATAGGTCGGAGCACTCGTAGATGCCTTCCTCCTCATGCACCTGAGGCCATGGCATCTGCTCTTCCTCCAGTGCTTTGCGCCAGGCGTCCTCGTCACGGTCAACCGAGCAACTCAAAATCTGGAAATGTCCTGCCGGCTGGCCCGCGTAAATCTCTTTCAATACCGGTATCAAACGGCGGCAGGGACCGCACCAGCTGGCCCAGAAATCCAGCAGCACGTAGTCGCTTTCGCCTACCAGCGAACTCAGCGACAACTCGTTACCTTCCGGCGTTAGTGCCAGAATATCGGTGTAAGGGTTGTTGGCGGAGGTGGCTTGCTCCAGCAGGAAAACCTTGTGAATCGGGGCTATCAACTCCGACTCTGTCATCTTACGGTCCATACGGCCGAAGAGTGCCTCTTTCTGCTCGGGCGAGAACATATAATACATCTCGGCAAACAGACTGTCGGAGTATTCCGCACCCATATTTTCATCCAGCAGTATATACGCGCTGTCAATGAGGTTTTGCATGATCAACTCGGCCTCGTCAGGCGTAGAGACTTGCTCGAAAGCAGACGTGGCACGTTGATAAACGCCCTCCCACTCGGCTTTCAAATTCGCTTTCTTCTGGCAACCCGTGAACATCGTACACAGTACCAATGTGCATAGTGCCAATGCTTGGAAAATAATCTTTTTCATCTCTATATTGTTTTTGACTATATTTCTAGAGATCCGGAAATCTGGAAATCCGGATTCATTTACCCCTTTTCAGCACCACGGCGCTTCTTGCGGGCAGGTACATCTTCAGCCAGCCCTTCCCGTCCTTCGCATAAAGCTCGTCGTGCTGCGTGAAATGCTCCACGCTGTCGTCGCTCAGCCCGAAGCCGGCGAACTCTTTCGCATCGGTGTTCAGTACCACTTGGTATTTGCCTTCTGGCACCAGGATGCCGTAATCGGCAAACGACCGCTGGCCGTTCCAGTTGAAGATGAACACCAGATCGCCGCGCGTATAAGCCACCACTTGGTCACCCTCGTTGTCGCAACATTTCATTACCCACGGCAGGTGGTTGCCGATGCCGTATTTCTTCTCCGCGGCGGTAGGTTTCTCTACAAACAGGTTCTCCCTCAGCAGGTGAATCATCGCCTCGTCAAAACGGTTGAGGTCCGAGAAGAAATAGTTCGGATTATCGACAAGGCTCCATTGTCTGCGGGCGTATTTGTAGCTCCAGCCGTTGCCCTCACGCGGAAAATCAATCCATTCGGGATGGCCGAACTCGTTGCCCATGAAGGTCAGGTAGCCGCCGTTGATGGTGCTCGCCGTCACAAGACGTATCATCTTGTGCAGCGCAATGCCGCGGTCCACCATATAGTTGGCATGACCGTGCTCGAAATGCCAGTACATGTCGGCATCTACCAGCCGGAAGATGATTGTCTTGTCGCCTACCAGCGCCTGGTCATGGCTCTCGGCATAACTGATGGTCTTCTCGTCCTCACGCCTGTTGGTCATTTCATACAATATATGTCCGGCTTTCCAGTCCTCGTCCTTCACTTCTTTGATATACTTGATCCAGAAATCCGGAATACCCATCGCCAGACGGTAGTCGAATCCTACGCCGCCGTCTTCTATCTTTGCGGCCAGACCAGGCATGCCGCTCATCTCTTCCGCTATCGTGATGGCGTCAGGTTTGACTTGGTGAATCACTTTGTTCGCCAGCGTCAGATACATGATCGCATCGCCGTCTTCGTTGCCGTTGAAATAGCTGCCGTAGCCGTTGAAATCTTCTCCCAGACCATGGCTGAGGTAAATCATCGAGGTCACGCCGTCAAAGCGGAACCCGTCGAAGTCATATTCGTCAATCCAGAACTTGCAGTTGCTCAGCAAAAAATGCAGCACTTCGTTCTTGCCGTAGTTGAAGCAGAGACTGTCCCAGGCCGGGTGCTCTCGCCGCGCACCATCGTGGAAATACTGATAGCCCGTGCCGTCAAAATTGCCCAAGCCCTCCAGCTCGTTCTTCACCGCGTGGCTGTGTACCAGGTCCATGATCACTTTCATGCCTCTTCCGTGCGCATCGTCTATCAATGCTTTCAACTCGTTCGGCGTACCGAAACGGCTGCTCGCGGCAAAGAAATTGCTCACGTGATACCCGAAACTGCCGTAATAGGGGTGCTCCTGAATGGCCATGATCTGGATGCAGTTGTAACCCAACTCGGCTATGCGCGGCAGCACGTCGCGGCGGAACTCCTCATAACTGTTCACTTTCTCCTGCTCGCTCGACATGCCTATATGGCACTCGTAGATAAAGAGGGGGCTTTCTGCCTTCAGCTGACTTCTGACGGCTGACTTCTGACGGCTGACTTCTGACGGCTTTCTATTCCGCCAAACATACTCCTCCTCGTCCCACACTTGTGCGGAGAAAATCTTGGTCTGCTCGTCCTGCACCACGCGGCGCGCATAACTCGGAATACGTTCGCCGTACCCGCCTTGCCATTCCACCAGCAGTTTATACAGCTGTTCATGCTGGATAGCATCCTCCGGCAGTTTGGCCTCCCATACACCGTTGCCGACTGGCTGCAGACGGTATCTCTCGTCTTTCTGCCAGCCGTTCATGTCGCCTTTGATATATATCGCCGTGGCATTGGGAGCCCACTCACGGAGGATCCATTCGCCCGCTACTTTCTTGCCTTTCGCATCCGTGTAAGGCTTTTTATGGTGAAGCCCAAAATAGAGGTATCCTGATGCCCAGTCGGCGAGTTTGGCACCGCTGGTGATCTCCTGCTCCTTGCGTACAGCGTAATCGGCTCTGCCTTGCAATGCGCCCTCATATGGCTCCAGATACGGATCCCGAGCCACGATCGGCAGATGTTTAACTTTCTTCGTTGCCATAATTATTGTGTGTTTTAGATGGTCTGTCGATTTGTCGGTATGTCGACATGTCGATATTTCGGTTATTGATTTACGCGGGTCTTCACTATCAGCTTCCTGTACTCCTTGCCCGGAGCTATACCCGGCTGGTGCGCATCCTCAGGGAAGAAAACGGCAAAGTGGCCTGCCGGCACGGTGAATTTGGCAACCGCTTTGTCGGCGTAAAACTCTACGTCCTTACCCTCGTCGTATTCCTGGGTCACCTCCTGACAATCCACCTGAGCCTTCCAGCCCATTACCTCGTCGTCGCCCAGCGGAATCTGGATATCCAGATAGTCGCGGTGAGCCTCCATACGGCATTTGGCTTCTTCTTTGCCCTTGAAATCGTTGATGTTTACGAACAGGTTCTTGCCGTCCAGATAAATCTTGCACGCCGGCAGTTCCTCAAGGTCGTTCTCGTTGTAGAATTTCATGAATTGTTCAAAGCCCGGTACGCAATCGAAGTACCTGTCGGCGTTCTCCAGTTTGTCAAGTATCATATGATTTACAATTTAATGATTTACTGATTTAGCGTGCAAAGATACGCATTTTTTCGCACATACGCAAGCGCCCGCGCAATTTTTCTCATTTTTTCATTTATTAATCTACCATTCCATACAGCATTCATTCACCATTTACCTTTCGCCGTTCGCCAAACCGTCTCGGTCACTGACCGCGCCGTTATTTTCATCTTGCATTTCTCGCGCATACTTGCGCGAGGATCCGCCTCTCCATTTCGCCTTTCCCCCTTCTCTCATTCGCCTTTATATTAAAAATCAACAAAAATGACACATAAATTTGCAAGTGTCGTTTTTTTTATGTAATTTTGCACTCGTATTTGATTTCATCGCTATAGGTCCACTATAGGGTGAACAAATCCAAGACATAATGAAAGGCGTCTTACACGCTTTGTTTTGGCTTCATAGAATCTGGTAAATTCATCAACATCCAAAACATCGCAACACAAGGCGTCCCGAGGGTGTGTATTCTCACGCTTGCTCCTTGTTTATCCATAGCAGGAGCATTGGGTATAGGCGTGTATCTGATACATATTCAGCGTGGACTCGTGTTGCTTGTTCGGATGTGAAGGCAATACCAGAGCCCTATGAAGCGGAACAGCAATATGCAGTCCCGCTTTCTTTTATGTCTCCTTATTGCGGAGCAAGCCGAAAATCCGACAAAGAGTAGGCACCACTTAAAACTTATTTACTTATGAAAAATCTATTGAAATGTTTAACTCTGCTAATCGTTGTATTAACACTGCAAGCTTGCCCATGGGATCGCTCTTTGAAAGATCAAATAAAAGGAGTCTGGCAGTGCAACCAAATAAAAAATAGTAATGGGTATATCTATAATGACGGAGGAATCTGGAACTTCTACTCCTCCGGCAAACTAACTATCTCCGGAGTCGAAGAAAGGCCGAACGGACTTTGGCAAGGAACATGGAAGGTCGATGAAGAGAAAGAAATGCTTTATATCTATGAAACTAATGGATATCGCTATAACACTGCTTTATTGGATACATATCAAGTGAAGAGCATCAATTCTTCTTCTATGAAACTCTTTACAGGTTCTACTAACGATTATTGGATGGAATTAACCTTCTCAAAATACAAAGAACCGGAAACACCATCTTCACCCCAAGGAGGAACCGCCGGCCTTCCCGCTAAAAAACAATAGTATCAATATAACTTACTCACATTATGAAAAAATTACTTACTTTCTGTGTTGTCGCAATGCTGTCAACACTCACCTTTGCCGGACAAAAGAGCGTAGAAGTAACTTCCGGTTCCGGGACAATACTCAAAGATGCAACTAAAAAAGCATCTTTCACCTTTGACTACGATAGTTGCTATGTCGGGCAAATATCCAAAGGCACCCTAAAAGATGGAGCTAAACCATTAGCGCAAATCCTAACCGAACGCGGAGAAAAGGGACAAGAAGAATGGGGACAAACGCAAGAATTTGTATATGACAGATTTTTCAACTATTGGAATGTCGTTTTTAGAAAATGGACTACGCTTGTTCGCGAAGAAGAGAATCCTGATTACAAAATTATTTTCCACGTAAGAGGATTGGATTTGGGAAATGGTGCTGCTTCATATTTTGGTTATGGTAAAACAGGAGGCGTCTCTGTAATAGGAGATATAGATGTTATCGCCCCTACCACGGGAGAGAAATTGACAACCTATAAAGTCAACCAGATCAAAGGAGAAGGTGAGTTGACCGAAGCTTTTCGTCTGTGGTCAGCATATATACAAGTTGTAGGTCAAATGTGTAATGTTACTCGTAAAGCAAAATGAAAAACCTTATCAAATTCCTTGTCCTTACATTCATATGTATAGGATCTGCCGGTTGTTTTATTCTCCGGCCATCAACTTCCTCCACAAAAACGGAAAATACAAACTCCTTGTCGCAAATGCTGGTTAAGCGTTGGCAGTTCCAACAAGCCTACAATGTGGTCAACTCTCAGGCATATGATGTTATCAGGAATAGTTCTTACTGGATTCAGTTCTATTCGGATGGCACCTGCTACGAAAACGGATTCCTGGGAACGGGAGGACGCCGTCTTCTCCGTTGGAGCGTGTCTGGCAACCAATTGACTATCCGCGGAAACAATCTCTCTTATGGCGAATTAAACGGCTCTGAAGTTGTTTATACCATCGAATCCGTTTCTGCTACAGAACTGCATTTAAGCCGTTGGAATGGACGCAAACAAAATGGATCCAATATCACCAGAAGAATTATTTTCTCTTATTATTAACTACATTCATTAATCACTTAAATTTTTATCATTATGAAAAAATTACTCACTTTGGCTTTTGCCATCTGCGCTCTTTCCGTTAGCGCACAGTACAAACACGCTGTTGGTCCGATTGTTGGTACTTTATATGGCGGTAGTTATAAAACATTTTTTAATGACCATCTGGCATTGCAAACCGACCTAGGAATAGGTTTGCACAGAAATCCAGGTGCTGGCTATGTGAATGGAGAATACTATCGTAAATTTATGAACGAAGGATACTGGAATCTTATGGTAAATCCCAACTTATTGTATCAAGCACCGATTGCTACTCCCAATTCAGGCACATTCTCATATTATATTGGTGGGGGTATTCATTTAGGAATGGCTATGGAATATAGTTCACCAGAGCCATTAGGGAATGCCGGCGCAAATGCGATGGCAGGGATTGAATGGAGTTTTAATAAGATTCCTTTAGCCTTAAGTTTTGATTTTAGGCCAGGATATAGTTGCGTTTTTGGAATTGAAAAATACTACTCCACCTCTTACATTATATCGCTGCATATGTTTGATTGGGCAATTGGCCTTTCTGCACGCTATTATTTCAAATAAAATTATTTGCTCATTTACTATCCCTTCCTTCATCTTGCATTTCGGCGGCATATTTGCCGCCGTTTTTTTCATCTTCCTACTCCTCGGTAAAATCAGTCACTTACGTGGTTTTTCCCACCTTCCAATTTGTTTTTTGTGTCAAAATATTTGCATATTCCATTTTTTTTGTATATCTTTGTACTCGATTTACAAAAACCCGTCCCACCCACCGCCACACTCACCCTCGCCTGCCCTCCATCCTACCCTCCATCCTACCCTCCGTCCTGCCCTCCGTCCTACCCACCGTCCTGCCCTCCGTCCCTCCCACCGCGTGGCGCATTAATGCGGCATCATCACCCTCATTACATCAGCCCCGCATCGTAGGCGCATTAGAGGCACTTCGGATCAATCCTAGACTTTATCATTTCAAACAACCTACAACCTGTTAATTTACAACCATTTACGAACTATGCCAAAACACCTTAAAACAAAGATTATCGACGCTTTGGAAGCCTCGTGTGCCACTTTTGTGTCTCTCCCGCCTTCAGCCACACCGCACGCACCAACCGTACGCTATCTGACCTTCTGCGAGGGCATTAACACCGTACGCCAAGCCATAGGCTCTTACGCCGACGGACGCAGACTAAGAAAACGGATTGTCGTACGCCCCTCACGCCACCGTCAGGGGCTCCACGAACTATACACCTACCACTTCCCCAAGACCTGGTCAGCCGCCTGTGTTACCAACCGCCAACTCATCAAAACTGCCCAACAAATAGCTCATTCC
>JAFVDD010000028.1 GCA_017478725.1 Paludibacteraceae bacterium | reverse complement strand
TGCCAAACAACAAGTAGGACTTTTTGCTCGTATTATCAGCAAAATCAGCGCAATCACTGTCCTACAATATATTAACTTTATCAACAACAAACCGATTGGAAGAATTAAATATGCGCTGGGGTAATTCCGCCAACGGGTTATCTCTACTTATTATATAGTGGACTATCTGCAAAAAAATGCATAAAAATGACACTTTTTCTTGCAAGTGTCGTTTTTTTGTTGTAATTTTGCAGTCGGAATATCGTTCGAGCATGATCGAATGATATACGAGAATCTACGCCGGAGGGATGTGTCTCTTCAAAGCGGCGGGATTTTCACACATATTGATAGCGTTTATTGACGTTTGTGTTCTTCAACTTGGAACTTCGCAACTTTCAGAATAAGAACCGGATACAACGTAAGGTGAACGCCTATGGGTATGACTATACCCTGCTTTGCCGTTTTTGTGTAAGGCAGTTGTCATATCGGCGTAGGTTTCATTGTTGTTTATTTGGTTCTCAGGCAATGCGAAGGCCTCAAGTTGTAAGTAAGCAACGTGAGGTCTGCGCTTTTTTTATGTTGTGCATTGCTTTACAAAATAGAATGGAGCTATACAACTGGAAAATAACAATTAAACATAGCCTTTTAGGCTCAGAAACAGGTTATGTCCGTGCTACAGAGTCCGATATCCGGTCGGTCATTCAAACTGAACTGCAATATGCCGCCGATCATGCCATCCCTTTGAAGATTTCATGTGGCCGCTACACCGAAAAAGGTTATGTTCCTCTCACTATTAAGCCGATTATATAAAGTGAATCTATATTCACCCTTATTAACATTTATTAACTAACTTAATTTTTATTCGTATGAAAAAATCATTTCTTTATGCAGGTGTGGCTATGGTAGCCTCCCTGTTCATGATGAGTTGCGAGAATTCAGGCGGCGGAACCACTCCGAGTCCTGACAAATCAACAGCTCAACTCTGGCCTCGTTATGATGAGTCCAGCAGACAATGGGGGTACATGGATGCCAAGGGCGACTGGGCTTTTGATGCTCGTTTTACTGCTGCCTATGAATTCAGTAGTGGCTATGCTTTGGCAAAAACGGGTAGCGTGACAGAATTTATCGGTACGGACGGAAACCGTGTTAGCGGTGCTCCTTCGTTCGACTATTGCACCGGCGAATTCTATAACGGCTATATGCGTTATCAATCGGGTGGTTATTGGGGATTGTTGAACAACCAACTGAAAATAGTTATCGACCCTTATTACTACGCTCTCGGCGAGATGAGTGACAACGGCTTGATTAGCTGCAAAAAAAACTCCTCTGATTTCTACGGTTACATTGACAAAAACAAAACTCAGGTCATTGATGCTATTTATGATGAAGCGAATACATTCACAGATAATGTGGCTATCGTAAAACGTGGTGGTAATTATTTTGCCATCAACAAAAGTGCTCAAACTGTTATTCAGCCTAAGTATCCTCAATTGAAGAGCCTTGGTAACGGACGTCTCTCTTTCTGGGATAACGAAAGAAGAAAATACGGTTTGATGGATACTCAGGGTAAAGAAATCAATTCTCCGATTTATGGACAGATTAACACCTTCACTGACAACGGCTTGGCTTTGGTAACAATAGATGGCAAGTACACCTACATTGACAAAGATGGAAAAGAGCTGAACTTGAGCAACGGTAGAGCAGTTGCTGCTACAGATTTCCATGAGGGTATTGCTTTTGTTAAATACGTTGATGGAGGTGATTATGAGGCTGTTGGAACTGATGGAGCACGCAAGTTCTCGCTCAATAAAGGTGAAGCTCCCTATGGAAATTTCCGTGGCGGTCTCTGCTTGGTTTGGTCACATAATGATCAAGGTCAGTATTTCTATCGTTACGTCACCACCAGTGGTGATCAGGTTCGTGATTGGATTGGCGATGCGACCAATGGCAAACCCATCACATCTCCGGTAGCAACTCCAGGCGTTACTCCTACTACCCCGACAGATCCCATTAATCCATCTGACCCGACTGATCCGACCGATCCGACTGATCCCTATGGCCAAGCTACTTATTATATCAAACATCCGTGGGGTGGTGGCGCTTGGACTTGGCAACCAATGCAGTATTATGGAGAATTCACGGATGTGGGTAAAGTATATTCTTATATTGGTCAATGGGGCGATAATGGTGTAAATATCAATACGACTGCAAGTGACAATGGGGCTAGTTGGTTCGATCTGTCCGAAGTAAGGGAAGCATTAACATATTACGGTTACAGCATCGGCTTCATAGCTGAGTTTTATTATTATGTCTCCGCTGAATATCCGAATGGAAATGTAGAGGTTGGTCCAGCAGAAGGAGGCTCTGCCCCTGCGAAGAAGTTCTTGAAACGTAAATAGTTTTAGAGAAAAAAGAAAGAACTACTGAATGAGCCGGTGATGTTTTCATCGGCTCTTTTGGTAGTTATAACACGCAGAACATATGCCCTTACAGAGGCTATAAACTACTACTTTCTCAAAAAAATCCTTTTTCACTTGCATATGTGCAATTTTTGTTGTACCTTTGTGCAAAAATTGAGAAACATGAGACTCATAGCACCTTCGGTATTGTCCGCGGATTTCGGAAACCTCAGGCAGGATCTGGAAATGATCAACCGCAGCGAGGCGGACTGGCTGCACATAGATGTAATGGACGGCGTGTTTGTGCCGAACATTTCCTTTGGTTTTCCGCTGATGAAGCCCTTCCGGCAATATTGCACCAAGCCGCTGGACGTACATCTGATGATTGTTCATCCCGAGAAATACGTGGAGCGGTTCTGCGACGCCGGTGCCTACTCCGTAGGCTTCCATCTGGAAGCAGTGGACAACCCGCTGCCGATACTGGATCTGATTAAGGCCAAAGGCGTGCGGACATGCCTGACCATCAATCCCGATATTGACGCCAAGCGGCTTTTGCCCTATCTGGACCAAGTGGACATGGTTCTGCTGATGTCGGTTTTCGCAGGCTTCGGCGGGCAAAAATTCATTCCCGAGACGATGGACAAGATCCGTTTCATCCGCAAAGAGATCGACCGCCGCGGGCTGAAGACACTGATTGAGATAGACGGCGGCGTGAACACAACTAACGCACATGCGCTCTTTGACGCCGGAGCAGACGTGCTGGTAGCCGGCAGCGCCGTCTTCGGAGCCGAAGACCCGGAGGCAGCGATTAGGGAGATGAAAAGTGAAAAGTGAAAGGTGAGAGGTGAAAGGATATCCGATGATAGTGGTGCTGGCGGCGGTGATTGCCGTGCTGCTGTCGTTGGATCACTTCAAGCCCGAATGGCTGCTCTATCAGACTGAATGCGAGACGATTGACAGTCTGCGAACGTACGCTTTTGTCGTAAGCAGCGACCCCAAAGAGACCGCCCGTTGCCTGCGCTATGAGACCGAACAGAGGGTGTTGCTCTACCTTCCCAAGGACAGCACCCGTGTTCAGCCGGGGAGAGGCGACACTATAGTGGCTCATACGCGCATCCGCCGAGGCGGCAAGACAGGAGCCTTCGACTACGGATTATTCATGCGGCGGCAGGGAATCATCGGAAACGCCTACGCCGGGAGGAATTACGAAGTAAGGATTTCGGATGAGGGGCGGAGCGGTTATCCCTTACAAGAGCGGCTGTACAGGCGGCTGGAAGCAGGCGGGCTGAGCGGAGACGAATTGGCTACCACGGGCGCGCTGACCTTAGGTTACAAAGAAGACCTTGACCCTGAGCTACGGCAGCGGTTTCAGACTTCAGGCGCCGCACATGTGCTTGCCGTCAGCGGTCTGCACACAGGTATTATCTACGTTCTGCTGACCGGTTTGCTCACACTCGGCGGACGCGTACGGCCAAGGCATGAGGATATATTCGGGCGAGGGGTCGTGAGCGGCGTCATCATTGCGGCGATGTGGGGTTACGCATGGCTGACGGGGATGACACCTTCGGTGGTGCGCTGCGTAGTGATGATCACGCTGGCGGAAACAGGCAAAATACTCTACCGCCACAGCCCGACGCTCAACACGATTGCTGCCGCCGCAGTACTGATTCTGCTTGTGCGTCCGTCAGATCTCTGGAGCGTGAGTTTTCAGCTGAGCTTCGCAGCCACAGCAGCGATTGTGATTATGGCAAGGGACACTGAGCATATACTACAGCGAAAAGAATGGAGGAACAAGCTTCATGGAAAAATACTCAGTTGGTTAGCCGGCACCGTTATTATCAGCCTTGCGGCGCAATTAGGAACGCTGCCTGTTACGATGTACACCTTCGGACAAATGAGCAACTATTTCCTGCTGACCAACCTGATTGTACTGCCGATAGCGACGTTCCTGGTTCCATGCGGACTGGCAAGCGTGGCGTTAGGGGGAACATTGGCGGGCAAGGCAATCAGTTATGCCACATACGGTTTGGCTTGGGCCATGAACCACTCCGTCGGATGGATAGAAAGCCTGCCGGGCAATAGCACCGCCGTACAAATCAGCCTGCCAATGGTCTTTCTCCTTTATGCCGCCATCGCCATGGGATGGCTCACCATACACAAAAGCCTTTGGTGGCTCACCGGCGTAACAACCGCAATGACTATTTTTTGTCTATTATACACACTATGAATACTTTTCTCACCCTCTCGCAACTATGCGCCGAGATAGAAGAAGTGCTGAATGACAGCCTGCAACCTACCTATTGGGTACAGGCGGAGATCAGCAGTCTCAGTCATAAAGGCGGACATCTGTATCTGGAATTAGTCGAGTCGGGAGGCTCGACACCCGGACGGACATTCAGCACATCCAACCTCGCCGCCAAAGTGAGGGCGACGTGCTGGGCTGGAACGAACGAACTGCTGATGGCTTATTTCGAGAGTGAGACAGGTCAGCAGCTGCAGGTGGGAATGAATATTCTGGTGGAAGCCGAAGTGCAGTTTCACGCCGTTTACGGCCTCAGCCTCTCCATCGTTAACATCGACCCCGGGTTCACAGTAGGCGAGTTGGCACGCAAACGCCAGCAGACTATCGCCCAACTGGAAGCCGACGGTCTCTTGGACGCCCAGCAGCTGCTCCCTTTGCCCACTCTCATCCGCCGCATAGCCGTCATCTCGTCGCCCACAGCAGCCGGTTACGGCGATTTCTGCCACCAGCTGGAGCAGAGCGGTTACCGCTTTGAGACGACACTCTTCGGCGCCACGATGCAAGGCGAAGGCGCGGAACGCTCCATCCTTGCGGCATTGGAGGAGATCGCAAAGACAAATGACCCATACGGCGAAGCAGATCGTTCGACCGCAGGGAGATTAGAAATGGTAAATGCCTTTGACGCCGTAGCTATCATACGCGGCGGAGGAGCCTCTACCGATCTCAGTTGCTTTGACCAATACACCCTCTGCGCCGTTTGTGCGCAGTTTGAGTTGCCGGTTCTTACCGGCATCGGTCACACACGCGACGTGAGTGTGCTGGACATGGTAGCACACGAGGCGCTCAAGACACCTACAGCCGTAGCCGAATGGCTGATCCATAGGATGGACGCACAGTTGGCACGCATCGGGCAACTCACCCAACGGCTGGCACGCACAGCCGAACGGCAGATTCTCATCCGCCGCCATCGGGTAGAGATACTCGAAGAGCGCCTCAACGCCTGCAATCCCGAACGCATCTACCGGATGGGCTACAGCCTCATGACCAAGAACGGCCGGATTGTCCGCTCCGTCAGCGAACTGGCAGACGGCGACCGGATAGAGACCCACCTGACTGACGGCACCGTGCAAAGCACCATCACCTGCAATCCACTACGCGGATAGAGTATCTCCGATTAACTTTCAATTTTCAATTTTCAACTTTCAACTTTCAATTTCCTCGTGCTTGCCAAAGAACAATACATAGGCGCCGCGGCACTGCTGGTCATAGCCGTCAGCGCGTGGGTGTTTGTCGCTACCCGTCCGCAGCCGCAGCCCGCAGCCTTGCAGCAAACGGACAGACTCAGGCTGGACAGTCTGCGCGCCGACAGCATAGCACGGGTCAAAGCATATCGCGACAGTCTGCGCGAAGCACGGTGGGAACAGTACAAAGACTCCTGCAAGCAAGCCGACGATGCGCGTTTCGCTGCCTGGAACGCGGAACGCAAAGCACGCTATGACTCATTCTTTCTGGCTGACAGTCTATGGCGCGACAGTATAGGTTTTATCTTCCCAAAACACATCAAAAAAGACACTGTTCTCGACCTCAATCATTGCGACACTGCCGAACTGCAGTTTATCCGCGGCATCGGCAGATACACGGCGCAGCGGATTGTGGACTACCGTGAGCAGTTAGGCGGCTATTACAGCCCCGCACAACTGTCCGACGAACCTTTCTCGCGCCTCAGGCTCGACACCCTTACCGCACATTTCACAGCCGACCCCGGAGATATCCGTACCATAGATGTGAACACCACCGGAGCCGACGGGCTGAGCCGGCACCCGTACCTGCGTTTCAGGCAGGCCAAAGCCATCTACCAGCTGCGCAGGAAATACGTACGGCTGGACAGTATCGGCGATTTGCGGAGACTGGAAGAATTAGACAGCACTGACCTTCAGCGGCTGCAATATTACCTGCGTTTTGATTAATTTTTTCGGAAAAAAGGCGCGCGCGCTTGCGTATGTAAAAAAAAAGCAGTAACTTTGTAGCCAAATTTGCGAAACAACCGTGCCCATAGGGCAAAGAAACAATCGTGCCCTTCAGGGCTAAGAACACTTGGTAAAATGAAAAGAAACATAGCTATCATAGCCGGAGGAGACAGCAGCGAGCATGACGTGTCGCTCCGCTCTGCCGCCGGTATCAAGTCCTTTATGGACAAAGAGCGTTACAACGTCACTATTGTGGATTTTGAGGGAAAAGACTGGCGCACCGAGGACGGTTGCCCTATCGACAAGAATGATTTTTCTTTTACGCGCGAGGGCGTGAAACACACGTTCGATTTTGCGTATATCACTATCCACGGCACTCCGGGCGAGAACGGGCTGCTGCAGGGCTACCTGGAAATGATGCGCATTCCCTACTCCTGCTGCAATGTGCTGGCTGCGGCGCTCACATTCAACAAATACACCTGCAACCACTACCTCTCGGGATTCGGTTTTAACATAGCCGACAGTATTTTGCTGAGGAAGAATACATACCGGTCACAAATCGCCGATATACAATCAACCATCACCACTCAGATAGGTCTGCCCTGTTTTATCAAGAGCAATGTAGGAGGTTCCTCGTTCGGGTGCACAAAAGTGAAGACCGAGGAGCAGATTCTGCCGGCTATCGAACGTGCGTTTGAGGAGGGCGACGAGGTGATATGCGAGAGCTATATGAAGGGCACGGAGGTAACCTGCGGCGTATATAAGACCAAAGAGAAAGCCGTAGCGTTCCCTATTACCGAGGTAGTGACGAAAAACGAGTTCTTCGACTACGACGCCAAGTACAAAGGCCAGGTGGACGAAATCACGCCGGCACGTATCCCTGATGCCATCCGCGACAAGATACAAGCCGAGACACAGCACATCTACGATATCATCGGTGCCAGCGGAATTATCCGTGTGGACTGGATCATCACGGGCGAACAGATCAACCTCCTGGAGGTCAACACTACCCCCGGCATGACTGCCACGAGTTTTATACCTCAGCAGGTACGCGCAGCAGGGTTGGACATCAAGAATGTGCTGACAGACATTATAGAAGACAAGTTTTAGTATGATTGACATTAATAAAGCCATAGAGTCTCTGGACTGGAATCGTGAACCGCGCGGGTTGTACGAGCCTATCGAATACACTCTTGCCGCCGGCGGCAAACGTATCCGGCCTACTCTGGCACTGACAGCCGCCGAAGCGGTCGTCAACGGCGGACTCATCAGCGGCGATGCGATAGACCACGTACTGCCGGCGGCATTGGCACTGGAGGTGTTTCACAATTTCACCCTTCTCCACGACGATGTGATGGACCGCGCTGCGGTACGGCGCGGCAGACCTACTGTACATACCAAATGGAACGACAACACCGCCATTCTCTCGGGAGACCAGATGCTCATCGAGGCATACAAACTGCTGTCAGACGTGCCGGCTGACAAACTGCCCAAAGTGCTCAAGTGGTTCAACGAGATGGCTACCGGCATCTGCGAGGGACAGCAGTACGATGTGGATTTTGAGCATGCCAATCAGGTCAGCATTGATGATTATATGATGATGATTGAGAAAAAGACCTCGGTGCTGCTGGCTTATGCCATGAAGATAGGCGGCTATATAGCCGGAGGCAACGAAGCGCAACAGGAGGCTCTTTATCAATTCGGCTTGCACATCGGTTTGGCATTCCAGATTCAAGACGACGTGCTGGACGTTTATGGCGATCCCAAGACTTTCGGCAAAGCCATTGGCGGAGATATTTGCTGCAACAAGAAAACATTCCTGCTGCTCACCGCCCTGGAGAAAGCAGACGGCGACACCAAAGCGGAACTGCTGCAATGGCTGATGGCTACCGACAACAACGAGGAGAAAATAGCCGCTGTAACGGATATTTACAACCGCCTGGGTGTCCGTGCGGCAGCAGAAGATGTGATTGAGCAGCACACTTCATTAGCATTGCAACAACTCGACCGGCTGCCGCAGAACAATGCGACCGGCCAGTTGCGCCTGCTGGCTGAAAGACTGGTCACACGGAAGAGTTAACTAATCGTACATCGTAACTAATAAATCGTACATAGCTTATGCCCTACAGACGTTTACCCAACACGGATTTAGCACGCCTCCGCTCGTTGCAGGAAGCCTTGCAGAGGAGTGAGATAGCCGGCTATAGCGAACAGGTGCTGCCCTATAAATTGCAGAGCGAGACACGCCAGTTCCTGGTGCAGTTTGAGAACGCGGTACTGCAATCCAAGGAGAACTACACCACCAAGGTAAGCGCAAACAAACAATACCGCCACATAGTGCAGAAAGCCCGGATGTATGTCTCGCATTTCGTCCAAGTGCTCAATCTGGCGGTCATCCGCGGTGAGATCAAAAAGGAGCAGAAACGTCTGTACGGTCTGGATCCCGAGAACCATTTTGTGCCGGATTTGTCCACCGAGGAGAGTTTGTACGAGTGGGGCAAGAAAATCATCGCAGGCGAGCAGAAACGTACAGCGGCAGGCGGATTTGCCATCTACAACCCGGCTATCAGCAAGGTTATTGTGCACTACGATATTTTCTGCGAACATATGCAGAGCCACCTGTTTCACCAGCAGAACACCAGCCGTGTACAGGGCGATTTAGGCACACTGCGCAAACAGGCAGATGCGTTGATCCTGCAGATATGGGATATTGTGGAGCACTATTTCCGCCACGAACTGCCCTACGCCAAGATGCAGAAATGCAAGGAGTACGGACTGATCTATTACTACCGCAAGGGTGAAAAAATGCTCTCAGCCGAGAGCGACCGAGAGCTTAAACAGATACAAGACAGCCAGCCTACTATCCAATGGTCAGCTGAGGAGTGACCACACGGTTGACGCGCATATCCAGCCACGTATGGGGAATATCCTTCTTCTGCAACTGGAACGGATAGCACACACCTATTTTGTAGGACCGGCGATGATGACGCAGAAAACGGTCGTAATAGCCTCCGCCGCGACCTATACGATGACAGTGGTAATCAAAAATAACGCCGGGCACCAGAATGAGATCAATCGCGCCGGAATAGGTTCCAGTCTGCGGTTCAGGCACGCCGTAACGGCCTTTGCGCATCGATTCCTCACCATCGTAGAGACGGACCTCCATCCGGCGATGACGATGCGTCACTGGCAACAGAAAAGTTTTTTCGCCGGCATACTTGCCGAGCAGCGGACGAAGATCCACCTCGTTGTGAATCGGATAATAGAGCATAATGGTCTTCGCCTCGCGGAAAACTGACATCTGCTCGATTTGAGCAACTATACGGGCGGAATAATCGGCAACCTGCTCCTGCGTGAGAATACGGCGCTGCTGCTCAACCACTCCGCGCTGCGAAAGTTGTTTGCGACGCGCATAAGCCCAAGGCAAAGAACGCCATAAATCCAGTAATTGGGATTTGAATAACATATATAACCAGATAATTGTTTGTTAATTGAGAGCACAAAATTACTGCTTTTTTCCGAAATAAGCAAATTATTAGGACAAATAATCAAAGATTGCACGCAATGAAACGATTTTTTTACATAATATTTCTACCTCTGCTGCTTGGCTTGACAGCCTGCGACAACAGTTCCAGTTCGTCCGGCACCACCAAATCATCCGTGGCGCAGCTGTCCGCTTTCGCGTTTGCCAAGAACGACAGCATGCCCGGATTGGCAAAAGCTGTTTTTGTGGTAGAAGAGCGGATTGACACAGGGTTGGTCTGGAATCCTGATTCCATTTTATACGGCACCCGTCTGGACTCCGTAGTGCCGCGTTTCACTTTTGCAGCCACACCCGGCTCGGCTTACTTGCGCACACCTGACACCGTGTGCGTGCTCACCGGATACGACACACTCAATTTCACCAAGCAGCCTATCTATCTCACCATCCGTTCCGCGGACGGCTCCAAGACCAAGACGTATCAGATAGCCGCTTCCGTTCATCAGGTTGATCCGGATCTGTATTCGTGGGAGCAGATAGCGGACTCCATCTATCCCCTTGACGACAGTGAGCAGCGGGTGGTACTGCTTCACGACCGATTTGTCATGATCAAGAGCAACGGCTTCGCACTCCGCGCCTATCAGTCGGATGAGGGAGAGAACTGGAGCAGTCTGGGCGAACCTGCCGGTCTGCCGGACGGCACACGAGTAAGACAGATCATCAGCGATGGCGACAGTCTTTTCTACGGCCAGGGCGATTCTATATACTCCTCTGCCGATGCTATCCAATGGACTGCCCACGGAGCCAACTATCCGGTGGCTACTATGGTCATGTATTGGAACGGCGAAGTGTGGGCATTAGTGGACAACTCCGGTCAGCAACTTGCTATTTGGGAAGGAGACAGCCTCCGTCTGACCAACCTCAAAGCCACCGATGCTGATTTCCCCATCAGCGATTTTGCCACCGTTTGCTTTACCAGCACCAGCGAACGCGAGAGGGCTATGGTGATCGGCGGATTTGCCGAGAACGGACGAGCACTCAATACACGATGGAACATTGAGTACTCACGCCATATACCCGACGGAGGCTACCGCATGGAGGAATTCTCCATCGACCGGCCCCAATTCACCGGTATAACCGGAGCCTCTGTGATTTGGTACAACAACCAACTCCTCATGTTCGGCGGCGTGGACAAAAACATGAGTTATTACGGACGCGAAATACTGATTTCCACCGATGAAGGACTGAACTGGACAGCAGCCGACAGCACCAAAAACCGGCTGCCGGAGGTGTATCAGGCGCGCCAGAAACAAAACACGATTGTCCGTGACGATAATATCTACCTGTTCGGAGGGCAAGACGCCTCTCATACCTACAGCGATGTGTATCGCGGTCGTCTCAACTCCATCGGATGGTAAATTCCGCACCCGATATGACTCGGGACTGCATCGGGGTTTTATCGGAGGTAAGTCGGAGGCAAGTCGGAGGTAAGTCGGAGGTGAGTCGGAGGTAAGTCGGGGCGTCACAACTTTATACCGATATGCAATACAGACTAAAACATACAACAAACAATTAAAACATACACTATTATGACAATTGACAAATTTGATTTCGCCGGCAAGAAGGCGATTGTCCGCGTGGACTTCAACGTGCCCCTGGACGAGAACGGAAAAATCACAGATGACACCCGTATCCGCGGTGCGCTGCCCACACTCAAGCACATTCTTGACAAAGGCGGTGCGCTGATTATCATGAGCCATATGGGCAAACCCAAAGGCAAAGTGCAAGCCAAGTTCAGTCTTTCCCAGATCGCAGATGCCGTTTCGGCTGCTCTCGGTCGTCCCGTACAATTCGCAGAGGATTGCGCCAAAGCACAGGCACAGGCTGCAGCATTAAAAGCCGGCGAGGTATTGCTGCTCGAAAACCTCCGTTTCTATCCCGAAGAGGAGGGCAAACCCGTAGGTATTGAGAAAGAAGATCCCGCTTACGAGGCAGCCAAGAAAGAGATGAAGGCTCGTCAGAAAGAGTTCGCCAAGACGCTGGCTTCCTATGCTGACTGCTATGTAATGGACGCCTTTGGTACCGCTCACCGCAAACACGCTTCGACCGCTGTTATCGCTGACTATTTTGACGCAGATCATAAGATGCTCGGTTTCCTGATGGAGAAAGAGGTTGCTGCTGTGGATGCCATCCTCAAAGACATCAAGCGTCCGTTCGTAGCTATCATGGGAGGCTCCAAAGTCAGCTCCAAGATCGGTATCATCGAGAATCTGCTCGGCAAAGTGGACAAACTCATCCTCTGCGGAGGTATGACTTATACCTTTGCAAAGGCTCACGGCGGCGAGATCGGCAACTCGATTGTAGAGCTCGACAAACTGGATGTTGCTCTGGGAGTAGAGGAACTGGCCAAGAAGAACGGCGTAGAGCTCGTTATGGCCGAGGATGCCATCTGTGGCGACAGTTTCAGCAACGACGCCAAACAGCAGGTTTGCCCGGCTAACGCCATTCCCGAAGGATGGGAAGGTTTGGATGCAGGCCCCAAGGCTCAGAAAGCATTTGCCGAAGCTATCAAGGGTGCCAAGACCATCCTTTGGAACGGCCCTGCAGGAGTATTCGAGTTCGACAACTTCTGCGACGGCAGCCGTGCTATCGGCAACGCCATTGCCGATGCTACTGCCAACGGTGCTTTCTCCCTTATCGGCGGAGGCGACAGTGTAGCGTGCGTCAACAAGTTCGGCTTGGCTGACAAGGTTTCGTACATCTCTACCGGTGGAGGCGCTCTGCTTGAGGCTATCGAAGGCAAAGTACTCCCGGGTATCGCAGCCATCAAAGGCGAATAATTTTTAATTCGTAATTTTTAATTCGTAATTATACAATGGAAATTGTAGGAAAAATCATTCAGGTATTGCCGGAGCAGAGCGGTGTAGGCCGCAACGGCAACCCGTGGAAAGTGCAGCCGTACGTGCTGGAGACACTTGACCAATACCCCCGCAAAGTGCATTTTGAGGTGTTTGGCGAAGACCGTATCAAACAGAACCCCTGTGCTATTGACCAACTTGTAACGGTAAGTTTTGATATCGAGAGCCGTGAGTTCAACGGACGTTGGTACACATCTATCCGCGCATGGCGTATCCAGCAGGGTGACACCACCCAACAGGGTGCAGTAGCCGCTGCACAACCCGTAGCACAGCCTGCGGCTGCTCCGGTTGCTCCTGCAGCACAGCCTATGGAGAACCCGGCTACGGCTAACGTAGATCCGTTTGACGCTACCACGGACGATGATTCCAGCCAACTGCCGTTCTGATGCGCAGACGAATCATCAAAATAGTTATCTCAACCCTTCTGCTGGCGGCCGGCGTAATCACATGCGTCGTCCGCTGGCAGGCGTGGTTCGGCATGCCGGATGAGCCTGTCTGGACGGGTGACAGCCTTGCCTATACCTTCCCTACTTTTCGCGGGGACAGTGTCTATGGGTTTGTAGCGACGCCACAGGGCTGGCAGGACACCATAACCCCGGAATCGCTGGATATTCTGGTATTAGGCGATGTTCACAACCGGCTCAACCGGGCTGATTATGACAGTTTGGCGGCACGCGTTCCGCAGATTGATGCCGTCGCACAGGTCGGGGATTGGCTTGACCGGGGACAGAAATATTACTATCAGCTGCTGCTCCGCGAATGGACTGCCGGTGCTTTGTACGGCAAGCCGGTAATCAACACTCCCGGCAACCATGAGTACACCAAGGGCTTTCACAAGACTCTTCTCAATGAATGGCACGAATGGTTTCCTCAGCCCTCAGATGAGCTGGCTGTGCCCGGGGTTTTCTATCATATAGATTTCCCGCAGTTGCGCTTTATCGTCATGGACACCAACCCCATCGACCTGCTTGTCTATCGCACACGCGTACTGACTTGGCTGCGCGGATTGATGAGTACCGCCGGAGACCGTTATGTAGTGGTTATGATGCATCACCCGGTGCTGTCAGCCGGCAAAGGACGGTTCAATCCCACCATCTATACCACCTTCCGCTACGCATTGGGGCAAACCGACCTTGCTATTGCCGGTCATGACCATAGTTACATGCGCCGGACGCCTTTTGTGGTAGTCAATGCCGCCGGACGCTCCAAGCCGCAGCGCGACTCCGCACATTTCGAGTTCGCATCCCCCGAACCCGTCTATTCAGTACTATCCGTTCGCCGTTCGCCTGTCTCCTCTTCGCCTTTACAGTTCCGCACCTATCGCATGAGTGACGGCGCACTAATCGACAGCCTGTATGTTGACCACCACTGAGGCTATCGTTCTGGCCCTGCAGCCTCACTCGGACAAAGCGCATATCCTGCACGCCTACACACGCGCGGGCGGACGCGTTAACTATATGGTGTACGGCTTGGGACGCAAACACTCAGCGGGTATCTATACTCCGCTGGCGGTACTGCAACTTACCGCCGACCAGCCCCACAACCGTCCTCCTTCTGTCCGGACAGCGCATCTGCAGTTCGTACCCGCCACCATCACCTCCGATCCCTACAAACAGACTATTGCTCTTTTCCTGAGCGAGGTACTCTATCACACCCTGCGTCATCCGATGGAGGATGCAGAGTTGTATGATTTCCTTCGCGGAGCCATTCGTTTGCTGGACGACGAAAAAGAGCCGCAGAATTTTCACCTGCAGTTCCTCATCGGCTTGGCAGAACGGCTGGGCTTTGCCATTGATGAACAGGTACACCCCGAACTGGTGCGTGTGCCCGCCAGTCGCGCAGACCGGCAAAAACAACTGAGGCAGCTTTGCAGCTACCTCAGCGAGAATATTGATTCATGGCAATCGCCACGGTCATTGGATGTACTGACGGAAATCTTCGATTAACTTCAAATAAAACGAAAATAATGGCACTCAAATTTGCGAGTGTCATTTTTTTTGTGTATCTTTGCAGCGGAAAACAAAAATTGTACAATTATGGATGCTTCAATGAGAACATTACAAGTCACTCTACCTTTAAGCGATGCTGCATTTCTTCGCCGCTTGTCGGGGAATATGGGGTGGCAGGTACAACCTCTACGAAAGAAACGGGATTATTATGATAGTCCTGAGTTCTATCATGATTTAGACGCCGCAGAGCGAGACATTGCCCAAGGAAAGGGCGTACGTATAGATACAAAGGACGCTTTAGATAAAATGTTCCTATGATTTATAGCCTGATATTTTCGCCTCGTGCAATGGAGGACTTTGATAGAATCAAAAAGTCCGGTAACCAAGCCCGATTAAAAAAGCTGCATGTTATATTGACTGAGTTGAGCGAGCATCCATTGACCGGTATTGGCAATCCGGAAAAACTGCGTTATAAAGCCAATACCTATTCTCGACGCCTATCAGGCAAAGACAGAATAGTATATTCCATATATGATGATATTGTAGAAGTATCCATATTGCAGATGTTGGGTCATTACGACGACAAATAACCCCTCGTCCTCTCACGGACGTTAAACACTGAGCACTGGCACCGACAGCGCAAAAAGCGGTGACATAAAATACTTAAAGACATAATTGGCGCAGGCGTGCGCCAAAATAAAAGTATTAAAATCAATACTATTATGCGTAAATCCTTTACTTTCTTTTTTGCGTTGGCAATCAGCGCAAACTTTACACAAGCGGAAGTCTTTAAGGGTGAATGCTTCGACCTCCTCACTTGGTCATTGAATACGGAAGACAGTACACTCATCATCACCGGTAGCGGAGCTATGGCAAACACGAGTTATCGCTCTGCTCCATGGTACGATTATCGCTCCTATATCGTTTATCTCTCTCTACCCGATGGTCTCACAAGCATTGGGAATTATGCTTTTGCCGATTGCAACCGTTTGACCTTTGTGACAATTCCTAATAGCGTCACAAGCATTGGAGAATGGGCTTTCTCTGATTGCTATCGTTTGACCTCTGTGACTATTCCTAATAGTGTCAACTTTCTTGGAAAGAATGTTTTCGCAGGCTGCAGGAGTTTGACCTCTGTAGTTATTCCGGATAGCGTAACGAGCATTGGAGATGGGGCTTTTCAGAATTGCAGCAGTTTTATCTCCATTGAGATACCAAACAGGGTCACAGCCATTGGAAATTTTGTTTTCCATGGTTGCGCCAGTTTGATTTCTATTGATATTCCCAACAGTGTCACAAGCATTGGTGTTTCAGCTTTTCAGGACTGTAGCTATTTGACTTCAATAGAGATTCCTAGTAACATCACAAGCATAGGCGAACGTGCTTTCGAGGGTTGCAGCAGTTTGGCCTCAATAACCAATAATACTATTATACCACAAGGGATAGATAGTAATGTCTTTGGAGGAAACGCAGTAAACCTCGCGGTGGACAAATCTGCTTGCACACTTTATGTCCCTACAGAAAGTGTCGATGCTTATAGCACAACGAGTGTTTGGAAGGACTTTACCAATATCGTGGGCATTGATATTTCTAAAGAAACTCCAGACATTCCTTCCTCTGCACCTTCCGTATATACCACCCCCACCAACCCAGCGCAGAAACTGATTAAAGATGGAAACATGTATATACTGAGCGAGGATAAGACTTATACTATCACTGGCAAAGCGGTCAAATAAAGTACTAAAGGGACGAAATAGAATGTACAAACAAACAAGCAGGTGGCGAGTGTCCACCTGCTTGAGTTTTATGGTAAACTTGCAGAATCTTCGATTAACTATCCCACACTGCCTTCCAGGCTGACCTGGAGCAGTTTTTGGGCCTCGACGGCAAACTCCATCGGCAGTTTGTCCATCACCTCTTTGGCGTAGCCGTTCACAATCAGTCCTACGGCGTCCTCTACCCCTATACCCCGCTGGCGGCAATAGAAAAGCTGGTCGTCGCTGATCTTGCTCGTCGTTGCCTCATGCTCTACGATAGCGGTAGGATTCATGATCTGCATATCCGGGAACGTGTGCGCACCGCATCGGTCGCCCAGCAGCAGGCTGTCGCATTGGCTGTAGTTGCGGCCGTTCAGGGCGTTCTTGCCCATCCTTACCAAACCGCGGTAGGCGTTTTGGCTCTTGCCCGCAGAAATACCTTTGCTGACAATACGGCTGCGCGTGTTCTTGCCGATATGGATCATCTTTGTTCCCGTGTCGGCCTGCTGGTAGTTGTTCGTTACCGCTACTGAATAGAACTCCGCCGTCGAGTTATCGCCCTTCAGGATGCAGCTCGGGTATTTCCATGTGATGGCAGAGCCGGTCTCCACTTGTGTCCAGCTCAACCGCGCATTTTCATACGTAATACCGCGTTTGGTAACGAAATTGTAGATGCCGCCTTTACCGTTCTTGTCGCCAGGATACCAGTTCTGCACCGTCGAGTATTTCACCTCGGCATCTTTGTGTACCACAATCTCCACGATGGCGGCATGCAACTGGTTCTCGTCACGCATCGGCGCCGTGCAACCCTCCAGATAACTGAGGTATGCGCCTTCGTCCGCTATCAGCAATGTACGTTCGAACTGACCGGTATTGCCGGCATTGATGCGAAAATAGGTGCTCAGTTCCATCGGGCATCTCACGCCCTTGGGGATATAAACGAACGAACCGTCCGAAAAAACAGCCGAATTGAGGGCTGCATAGAAATTATCGGCAGGCGGTACTACCGAACCGAGATACTTTTTCACTAATTCGGGATACTCTTTCACCGCTTCGCTGATGGAGCAGAAGATGATTCCCTTCTCTGCCAGTGTCTGGCGGAAGGTGGTTTTCACGCTCACCGAGTCCATGACGGCATCAACAGCCATATTGCCGGCCAGCGCCGCACGTTCCTCCAGGGGGATACCCAGTTTGTCAAACGTCTTCATGATCTCCGGATCAATCTCATCAGATGGCTGACTGCTGATGGATGAAGGCTTTTTTACTGCCGGAGCCGCATAATAGGAGATTGCCTGAAAATCTATCTCGGGGATTTCCAGATGCGCCCATGTAGGAACTTTCATCGTCTGCCATTTGCGGTAGGCTTTCAGCCTGAACTCCAGCAGCCATTCCGGCTCTCCCTTCTTGGCGGAAATCAGGCGGATGATATCTTCGTTCAGGCCTGCGGGTACAACATCCGTCTCCACGTCTGTAGTGAAGCCGTACTTGTACTCCTGAGTAGTAATATTTTGGATAATATCTTCCATCACTTTTTCAAAATACCCCAACACAAACCAATGCAATGTTTGTGTTGGGGAGACGAGAGGCCGGTAGCGGAGTCAAACCGCTCTAGACGGTTTTGCAGACCGTTGACTAAGTCGCTCATCCAACCGGCCATTTTTTCAAAAGCGGGTGCAAAGGTACAACAAAAATTTCACATACGCAAATATTTATGCATTTTTTTGTATTTTTCGCTATAACTGCCGCCCTTTAATCCTCATCACAAGCCGTAACGGACGGTTATCCTCGGCTACCGACTTGTACTGTAATAGTATCGGATCATCCGGTTTGGACAGTTTGGCGCCTACCATTTCTGCCCACGGCGAGAGTTGGTCGCGTGTTTTGCGGCTGCGCTGGGTCGCACGGACGGATTTCTTGCTCTTTTTCTCCGGACGAGGTGCTATCACTCCCTGTTCCAGAGCCTTCTTCACCTCGCCGGCAGACGCAACGGCCATCGGTCTCTCTGCCAGACGGCTGCATGTCTCGGCAAAACGCTCGCGTTCCGGACGGCTCATACCGATCGCCACGCCGTCCTCTTCATCAGGAGCTGAGAGGCTCATGATTTTTTTCCAGTGCGCTGCCGTGATTTCATCGGAGAGATAATAGGGTTCGTCGCCCGCCACTAATGAGAAATGCAGTTTCCTGCCCTTCAGGCGGATATCCTGTGTCAGCTCCGGTTCCTCCGGCGGCTCCTGACGCATCGGGTCATCGGGAAGCGAGAACGCCACACGCAGACCGATATATCCGGCTGACGTCTCCGGCGGATACCATTTCCTCACGGACAGATGGCTGTTGGCTTTCACCTGGTCATAACTGCCGCCGCGCACGATACGCAGTGAACCCGTATCAGCGCCGCATGGGTCAGGCTCCGTACTCAGTTGGTACGGACCATACAGATCCTGGCACCACTCCGCCACATTGCCCGTCATGTCATACAGCCCCAATTCATTCGGATGTTTGCGCCCCACCGGATGAGTCCACTGACCTGCCAAGGGGTACAGCCACCCTACACTGTCTGCTTCGTGCCCGCCTGAGAAACGATAGTTCTTGCTCCGTTCGCCACCCCTCGCCGCGTACTCCCACTCCGCCTCTGTCGGCAGGCGGAAAGGATAACCCGTCAAACTGTCCAGCCGTCGTACGAACTCTTGTGCATCTGTCCAACTCACAAACGATACGGGATGCATCGGATAACCCGAAGGCCCCAGCATCTCACGCTCCGGCATAACAGCCTGCCAGAGGCGGTTCGTAACTTCGGTCGTAGCGATATAATAAGGCGAAACAAATACCAGGTGAGCCGGTTTGTCGGTATAGGTGTCGCGGTCGTATTGTTCAGGCGTTGCGCCCATGACGAACGAACCGCCCTCCACGCGCTGCATACGCAATTCCACACCGTTCGCCGTTACGGTGATCACCTGCAACGAATCCGGCACGCGCACTTTCTTTTTCGCCCCTATTGGCAACTGCGCCAGCAACAGCAAGGCTATTATCAGGAAACGATGATGCATAAGTCGATTTTTCACGACTCTTTTGCCACAAAGACCGTGCCAAAACACCTGTTTCCCCAAAACAGCACAAATAGGAGACTTATGCCTTGCCGTTCTGCCGGAAACCTTATTCGCATGCGCCGCCCCCCCCTCCCCACTCGCATCGGGACTGCATCGGGGGGTTATCGGGAGCGCATCGGGAGCGCATCGGGGTTTTATCGGGTGAATATCGTATCATACCCCACCCTATATATATTATATATATAATATATATCCCGTGATTTTGAAAAATACAAAAATTGGGATAGGATAGCGAATTATACCTCATTTGCTTGCATATGTCAATTTATTTTTGTACCTTTGCACACAATTTACAAACTATGGAGAGATACATTATTCAAGCCGAAGAAGGCGAGCGCGAGCTGGTAGAAAAGGCTCTGGCGCTAATGGAGGAGCCTGCACGCGAACAATGGCGTGCAGCAAAAGTCATTTACACGGGTGTCGGAGGAATCAATATCATCCGTTCGCTGCAGAACCTGTCCCGTGAAGCCGAGGTACTGAACATCGGTTATGCCGGCAGTGCCAATTTCGATATCGGTACGTGGGTCGAAGTGACAGAAGCGAGACTCAACCATCCGAACGTAACCTACCCGGAGCCGCAGCTGGCGATACAGGGCAGAATGACAGGTGCTGTTCAGGCGGTATGCTATACCAACTGCGATTTCGTGCTGCAATCGGATTATAAAGACTGTGTGTTTGACATGGAGCTGGCGTTCATTGCCGCTTTGGGCTTCAGCAAATTGCACAGCCTGAAATATGTGAGCGACAACTTGTCGCTGCACGCCTACCATGATTTAACTCATGGCGTGGAGTAAACACCACCCTGCCTCCCCACAAGGGAAGGAGAAAGAATGCAGAGTTATGACTACTGTTTATCTGAAACCACATAAAGAGGAATCGCTCAAGCGAATGCATCCGTGGGTGTTCAGCGGTGCTATCGCACGTGTTGCCTTAGACAAAAACTACCCGTTCAATGAACCTCAGGAGGGCGAATTGGTGTGTGTGCAGTCTGCCGCCGGCGAAATACTGGGCGTCGGACACTGGCAAGTGGGCAGTATTGCCGTACGTATCTTGGCGTTCGGCGTAGAGTCACTGCCTGTGGATTTCTGGGAAGAAAGGATCCGTGCCGCTTACCGCGTGCGCGAATCAATAGGACTGATCCGCCAGGACAACACTACCTTCCGACTCATTCACGGCGAAGGAGATTTCCTGCCGGGGCTGATAGTGGATGTATATGCCGAAACGGCGGTCATCCAGGCACATTCGATAGGCATGCACTTGTGCAGGGAAGCCATCGCCGCAGCCGTCATGGAAAATGTGCCGCAGGTAAAGAATGTGTACTATAAGAGTGACGATACGTTGCCTTTCAAGGCAAGGATTGAAGGGGAGAAAACAGGCTGGCTGACAACTTCTCTTCCCTCGCCGCAAGAAAGGGAGAACGCGGAATATTGGAGCGAGGAGAACGGCTTGCTTTTCCGGATAGACTGGCTCAGAGGACAAAAGACGGGATTTTTTATCGACCAACGTGAGAACAGAGCGTTGGTAGAGCGCTATGCAGCTGGCAAAGATGTGCTGAATATGTTCTGCTATACCGGAGGATTTTCGCTGTACGCACTGCGCGGCGGTGCCAAGAACGTGGACAGCGTGGATGTGAGTCAGAAAGCCATCGATCTGGTGAACGTGAATGTAGCACGCAATTTCCCTCAGGCCGATAACCACAAAGCAGTGGCGGCGGACGCATTTGATTATCTCGCCTCCATGCGGGAAGCCGGGCACACGTATGATCTGATTATTCTCGATCCTCCTGCCTTCGCCAAACATCGTGACGCCGTGAAGAATGCGCTGCGAGGCTATCAGCGCATCAACGCCAAAGCGATTGAGATGATCCGTCCGGGAGGTATTTTATTCACTTTCAGCTGCTCACAAGCCGTAGATAAAGAGGCTTTCCGCCTGGCCGTATTCAGCGCAGCGGCACAAGTGGGCAGAAAAGTGCGTATTCTCCACCAACTGCATCAGCCGCAGGATCATCCTATCAATATTTATCATCCCGAAGGAGAATACCTGAAGGGCTTAGTATTATTCGTTGAATAAGACTTATTTGAAGATTTCAAGATTTATGCAGATCGTTTGTTTTGACACCGAGACTACAGGACTGGATGTCCAAAAAGAACATATTATCCAGTTGTCGCTGGTGAAAGTGGAAATAAAGGAGGACGGCGAATGGGAAAAAGGCGAATACCGGGACTGGTATATTCTGCCGGAAGGTCCGTTCACCATACCTGCGGAAGCAGAGGCGGTTCACCATATCAGCAAGGCATTTTTGCAGGAGAACGGCGTGTCACTGCGCAGCGTGTATGACGAACTGATTGCCTTCACTGAGGGCTGCGATATGCTCAGCTACAACGGAAACGGATTTGATGCGCCGCTGCTACATTATAACCTGAAGCGGATAGGCAAGGATTTTCCGTTTGAAGGCCGGACATGGTATGACGCCTTGGCTTTGGAACGCATCCACACCTCAGGAATGGTTGACGAGAACGGCGAGAAAGTGCATAATAACCTGACAGCGGCTTACACGCGCTACTACGGCCATCCGTTTGAGGGAGCGCACAACTCGCTGGACGATGTATTGGCAACGATTGAGGTATTCAAGGCTCAGGTAGCCGCGCATGGTTGGAATTGGGCACAAAGGGACGAGTTCGGCTTTATTTCTTTCGACCGCTGGTTGCTGCAACGCGGCGGGTATTTCTATCTGGCGCAAGGTGCACATCGCGGCGAGAGCATTGAGTCCATGCTTCGCGTGGACAAGAGTTATTTGGAATGGATAGCCGACAAATGCAAATGGACGGATCCGCAGACTCGGGATATTATTGCGCCGTATTTGGGCAGAAAAGTTCAGCGGACAGAAAGCTCCCTAACAGAAAGTTCCCTAACAGAAAGTTCCCGGACAGAAAGCATCCTAAATATTCCGGAGGCTTCGAATGCCACCAATAGTACAAGTCGACCGCTACCCTGCTCATCCGGAAAAAAACGCACCAAGCCTACTATCACAGAGGCAGATTTATCCCTTTTTTAAGCAATAATACGCTTTTTTTGACAAAAAAGTGAAAAATATTTGGCTATGTCAAAAAAAAGCATTACCTTTGCAGTCGCGTTTGGTTAGAAGACCGCGCTTTGCGCTTAAATTGAGTCTTGCCGGACGCTCGATCGCGGAGTAGAGCAGTGGTAGCTCGTCAGGCTCATAACCTGAAGGTCGGTGGTTCGATCCCATCCTCCGCAACTAAAAAAGGTAGCGTTTCTGCTACCTTTTTTAGTTGCTATAATCATTCTGTTTAGTTCACGCGAAGCCATGTCTGGTTGCGTCCGAGGAATCCGCGTTTGTCGAGCGAACCGCGTAGAACCAGTTTGCCGTCCTTGAGATAGATTTTGCCATAATAGAATTTTCCGGACTCAGGATCCAGAACGCGTCCGCCTTGCAGTTCGCCGTCTTTCTCCTGCATGCCACGTATGATGACAAGGCTTTCGAGAGGGGCGTTATAGTCCTCGTCCTTGCATTCCGTGCAAAGAAGTCCTTTTTCCCCGACCAGCATTTTGGCGATTTTGCCGTAATAGAGTCCGTCATTACCGCGGTAGATGGTGACAATGGAGCGTATTTCACCTGTTTTGTCGTCCACTGTTTTCCAATCGCCAAGGATGGCGGACACTTGTGCCGAAGCTGTCATACCGACGATGAGCAGCAAAGAAAGAATGAGTTTTTTCTTTGTCATAAAAGCAGAAATTTAGCGTTAATAAACTATTTCGGGTGCAAAGGTACAAAAAATATTGCAAATATGCAAATTCCCATATACATCAAAAAAAACTGCATTTGATAAAATAAAACGTGTTTTATTTGCATATTCGGATTTTTTTTCGTAATTTTGCCGTCGGATTATACGCGCATGCCTGACATGCAAGCGAGAAGAGTAATATAATGACTTTAGTTTTTGCATCCAATAACAGCCACAAGCTGGAAGAAGTAAGGCAGATTATGCCTGCCGGCGTAGAAGTACTGAGTCTAAAAGACATCGGTTTTGCGGCAGAAATAGAAGAGACAGGCACCACCCTGTTGGAAAACAGCCGTCTGAAAGCCCAAACCGTATGGGAGTGGTTGAAGATAAAGGCGGAGGGCGAATGGCGAGGGGCGAAGGTAGACGGCGTCTTTGCCGACGACACCGGGTTGGAGATTGATGCATTGGACGGCAAACCCGGCGTATATACCGCAAGATGGTACAGACAAGGGGCATACGACGATGTACAAGGCACGAAGGATATGAACGAGCAGGAGATTTTTACTGCGAACAGGGCAAAAGCTCTGCGCGAATTGGTCGGGAAAACGAACCGTGACGCCCAATTCAAGACTGTCATTACCCTGATCCGCCAGGATGAGACACTACAGATAGAAGGAGTGGTACGTGGCAGGATTGCCGAACAAGAACGCGGAGAAGGCGGCTTCGGCTACGACCCTGTTTTTATTCCTGAAGGATACAATGAGACCTTTGCAGAACTGCCCGCAGAAATCAAGAACAACATCAGCCATCGCGCCCGTGCGCTGGCAAAGTTAGTAGAGCAATTATGAGAAAAATAGCAAGTATATTATTGCTGCTGGCCGGGCTTGCAGCCCAAGCACAAGAGTGGACATCGATATTGGCGTTTGATGAAGTCAAACAGATTGCCGTCACTCCCGACAAGGTGTATGCCGTGTCGAACGGAAATATGTTCAGCATTGATCGCATATACGAAACTCTGACCGTCTATGACCGCAAAAGCGGATTGCATTTCTCCCAAATAGAACAAATAGGATATGATGAGGAGACTCAGTCGCTGCTGATTATCTACCAGTTGGGGCGCATAGATATTATTACGTCAGCCGGAATAAAAGCCGTGACCGACTATTTCAGCAAAGACATCACATCGGACAAACACGTAAACAACATCACATTCCGCGAAGGGAAAGCCTATCTGTCCACAGAGTTCGGCGTTGTGATTTACGACATACGCAGCAACTCGTTTGACTGCTGCTATATAGGAGAGAATGCCAGCGAAATCAGTGTCAAAGATATTACTTTTTCCGGTGACAGTATCTACGCAAAGACATCCAGTGCGGTTTACGCGGCACATGTGAAAGACTACATTCCGGACTACAATTATTGGCATGTCACCGCCACTCCTCCTGCTTGGGACACTGACAAAGGAGTAAATATCAAAGACAACAACGGCATCGTATGGCAAGCAAGCGGTAGCGAGGGAGTGGTTAGAACAGACCTTTTAGGTCAGCGCACCAAGTATCTTCCCAACAGCCCCATAAGCAATTATTGCTACCGAATACGTTTGTCAGGCGAGAATATTGGTATTGTCCCCGGCAAATACGAGGTAGAATTCGGCGACCGCGTAGGATTTGTAATGACCCGGAAAGATGGTCAATGGAAAAATTACAGTTCAGCCTATATGAAATCGCATATAGGCGGAAATACATACGACTACAGCGACATAGCCTTTGACCCGGCAGATAATTCACATTTTTTTGTAGCCTCATTTGGATACGGTTTGATTGAGTTCCGCAAGAACGAGTTCTACAAACAGCATTTACCATCCAACAGCGCCATAGAAGGAGTATGGGACGGAGCCGGAGCGAAATACATCTGGGTGGACGGTTTGATATACGATGCCGAAGGAAATCTATGGATGACCAATATTTCCAATAACGGGATTAAAGTTCTGATGCATGACAGTATTTGGGTTAATATCAACAATGAGGCTTGTAAACATTTAACCAGAGCCCAAGATTTACTCATTTCCAACCGGAATCCCAACATCAAGATTGTATCGTGTCTGAATACAGGTCTGGGCGTAATGGATGACAACGGCACTATTGCTGACCAATCAGATGACCGTGCCGTTTATTTAACAGCTTTTAAAGATGCACGGGGAGAATATATTGTTGTAGACCGTATTTGGACAATCCAGCAAACAGAAGACGGCGCATTGTGGATAGGTTCGAACCACGGCTTATACCGGATTGCTGATCCCACAGCCATATTGGACGACAGTTATATTACTACAGCCATCAAAGTTTCGTTACCCTCCGAAGGCATTTCCGATGTATTCGGCGACCAATCCATCCGAAGCATAGAAGAAGACAGCAACCATAATATATGGATTGGCACAGAGACAGAGGGACTGTATTGCCTGTCAGCGGACATGTCACAAGTCATTCACCACTACACGAGCAGCAATTCTCCTATATTAAGTGAGAATGTACAATCATTAGCCTATAGTGCCAATGAAAAGATTCTGTATATCGGTACAGGATCCGGCCTGATGACCTATAGGGACAGCGATACAGAAGGCGGCATCTATACCGATCGCGAGAACGAAGGCAAAGACATCACCTATGGCAGCATGAAGGGTTGGACGACCTATTTCTCATACAATAATATTTCGGGTATTGAAGAATCCGAGAACTCTATTTACTGCATAGCCGACGGAGCTATGGCTATTATCAACAAGTCATCCGAGAGTATTGAACCGCAATCCAAACTCACAGGATTAAACGGGTCAAGTGTTGTAGCAGCCTCCTATAATAAGCAGAACAAAAAGACGTTACTGCTCTACCAGGACGGATTGATTGATATAAGAACAGACAACGGCGAAATCTACAACATGCCTGATTTATTCTTAAAGATACGGATGACTCCAAGCGAATTTTACAGTACCTACAGCTATAATAACAACGTATATATATGCTCCCAGTTAGGTATCATCTGCGTTGACATGAAACGTAATGAGATTGCTGAGACATATGCGCTACAAGATAACAACAAAGATGTGATTGCTCGTCGGGTATGTATATATGGAGACAGTATATATGCAGCAACTGAAACGCAGGTCTTATCAGCCTCATTGAATGAGAATCTGGTAGATTATACCCATTGGAAAAAGATGACTCTCCCCTCTACAGGAGAAATCAAGAATTTCGGGTGCACAGGTGATGGAATCTATCTGCATATCAGTTCCAAACTACATCATTACAGCCAAGGGAAATGGACTCCGGTCCTGTCCAACAAGACTTGGAAAACAGTCTATTCCCATCATAACACACTAATCGGTTTAACCAACAGCGGTTTATATGAAATCACAAAAAGTACAGGAGATTTACTGACCAACTCCTACTCTCCAAACGATATTCTCCGTAGCGGCAATGACTATTGGATAGCATTACCCGAAGAAGGTATGATACGATGGAATTCCCAGACAGGCGTTCAGAAATTCGAAATCAGCAGTCCATATGAGAACCTTGCCTACCGCATCCGTATCACAGGCAATAAACTAATCATGCTACCCGGTGGTTATTTTGCAGGATTCTACAACCGCTACGGAAACATAATGATGATGGAGGAGAGCACCAACCAAAAGACATGGACCAACTACACCTATCGCCAGATTCGTCAGCATATAGGCAGAATCGCTTATGAGCTCTGCGATGCTGCCATGGATCCTGATGATTTATCTCATTTTTATATTGCCAGCTTTGGATATGGGCTATTCGAGTTCCGCAACAATGAATTTTACAAGCACTATATGCCATCCAATACCATCAATGGCTTGGAATCTGTATTAGAGAATGAAAACGGTTATACATGGGTAGATGGTTTGGCACTTGATGAGGATGGCAATGTATGGATGCTGAACACTTCTCAGAGCGGAGTTAAAGTTCTGCTCAAAAATGGGAAATGGGTACGTATTAGCAATGCGGCGACCAAAGATTTGAACAGATCAAAAGATTTGCTAATATGGAATCAGAATCCTAACATTAAGATTACGACCTGCGCACGCGAGGGTGCCGGAGTAGGAGTGTTTGACGATAAAGGAACAATAGAAAACACAGGAGACGACAAAGCCATATTCTTCTCATCATTTGTTGATCAGAACAAGCGCAAAGTTACTCCCGACTATATCTACTCCATCTGTCAAATGGCTGACGGCTCCATATGGGTTGGTACAGAAAAAGGTATAATCGTTCTGCCCGACATTCGCACAATGTTGAACGGCAGCAATAGTTGCAGACGCATCATTATCCCGAGGAATGACGGCACAGGTCTGGGAGATTATTTGCTCGGCGATGAAGCCATATATGCCATTGCAGAAGATGCCGCAGGACGCAAATGGATTGGCACAGCCAATTCCGGATTGTACTTGGTTTCAGAGGATGGTTTGGAAACCATTGAGCACTTTACTGAAAATGATTCTCCATTGGCATCCAACGCCATATACGCTTTAGCGATCAATCCCAAAACCGGAGAAGTTTATATTGGCACCAGTATCGGACTAATGTCATATCAAAGCGATGCCAATAAAGCCCATGAGGATTTTGATGATATCTACGCATACCCCAATCCTGTTTCCAGCCATTACAGCGGGTATATCTCCATATCCGGTTTGATGGATAATACCGTAGTTAACATCATTGACGCAGGAGGAAATCTGGTTTGCAAAACACGCAGCAATGGAGGAACAGCCATCTGGGACGGACGTAACGCCTACGGTCAACGCGTTACCCCGGGGATATACACAGCTCTATGTAATGCTGCAACCAAGCACAGCGTATGCAAAATACTGATCATCAATGGGGCGCGATAATTGTTTTGATTTCCTGAGATTTACATTTGCCCTCAATGTAGTATTGGGGCATTTGTTTGCTATTGCATTAATCCCCGAATTTGAACCACTTAAAGGGATATTCAACACTTATCTATCTGTAACCGGCTTTTTTGTTATTTCCGGTTTTCTCATTGCTCAGAGTTATGAACGCAGCAGTTCATTGAAATCCTATTTCATCAAACGGGCGCGCCGCTTGCTGCCAGCATACTTGCTGGTAGTTCTCGGCTGTGCTTTCGGGTTAGCCAGTCTCAGTTCATTACCTATCGGCGAATATTTTACTTCGAAAGACTTGTGGGAATATATCGGCGCGAATTTATGTTTCCTGAATTTTCTACACCCATCTCTGCCTGGGGTATTCGACCATCCGCTAATCAGCGACACAAGCGTCAACCCAGCCCTCTGGACATTGAAAATCGAGGTCGGTTTCTATCTATGTGTTCCCGTCATTCTGTGGGGATTGCGCAAAAGTAAACGTCCATGGCTATGGCTGATCATTATTTATGTGCTGGCGGTCGTCTATAAATTAGGATTAGAACATTTGGCCGAACAATGGGACAAGCCCTTTATCGCCTTTGTCTCCCGCCAATTACCAGGATTTATGAGTTATTTTGCTGTAGGTATGTGTGGATATATGTATAAAAATAATTTTATGCAGTATAAAAAACACATGATTATACCAGCTGTCCTTATTTTTATTATCGAACACCTTTGGGCTATGGAGGTACTTACTCCTTTGGCATGGGGAATTATTGTTCTTTGGTGTGCATGGTCACTACCTGCATTGAATAATTTTGCCAAATACGGAGATGTATCTTACGGCATATACATCTACCATGGGCCTATCCTGAAAATCCTGTTGACCATCGGGCTGTTTACGCAGACAGGTGTATGGCCTGCCGCTGCCGTTTACATCGTATGTGTCATTCTAACAGGATTAGCGTCGTGGCATCTAATGGAAAAACATTTTTTGAAACGCACACAGAGATGAAACAGATATTTGACTATGCCAGTTGGGTGCTTGTAGTCACATTATGGACTACAATCTGTTTTATTGTTCCTGATTTCATGGACAATCCAACAGACGGGTGGTATGGGCAACTATTGGTGGCCGCATATATTACTGCCTGCGGGATAGGTTCTTTCTTCCTTTTGTATATAATAGGGACGAATAAGTACGTAGGTGCTTTTCTATTACCCATATGGTCCATTTTGGGTTCTGTCTTGTCATTCTACCGTATCGGTTTTCATACGACCTTCACTCCGATTATATTAGATGTGACGCTACATACGAATATCGAGGAGGCGATGGGAGTCGTATCCTGGCAATTGGTCATCTGGGTAGTATTCAATCTGCTATGTGTGTTTTTGTTGTTAGTGTGGCGCTGGAGGAAGATAGGGTTGACCTACTCATGGATACATGCTATTATAGCGATGGTAGCAGGCACTCTCTATTTTACATGTAATGCCCGTTTGCAAAACAGCCTATGCCAGCGTTTCCCTTATTCGGTGCCTACCACAATAAAAGCTTACGTTGCTATGCAGCAGTCTATAGAACAGGATCGATCCACTCCTCCGTTTACCATCACGGAACAGCCGGATTCACTAACAATAGTTTTTATAATCGGCGAATCCGCCCGTGCTGACCATTTGCAACTGAACGGGTATGAGCGCGAGACCAACCCGCTATTGTCCAAACGAAGCAATATAGTGTCGTTCCCCCATATATATTCCGAGCAGACACATACGCTGGCCTGTATGCCCTATATTCTTACTCGTGCGGACAGCACGCATGAGCAATACCAGTATTCCGAGCGTTCGTTTATTACATTATTCCGACAAAACGATTACCGCACGGCGTGGCTGTCCAATCAGGATTTGGGAAATACGTTCGCTCATTTCCCGTCAGAGAGCGATACTGTGGTCTTTGCTAACGCCGGCAAGACAGATTTTGTTTACTCGCCATGGATGGATAAAGAATTGCTCCCGATAATGTATTCCATTCGTAAGGCGGCGCATCATCCTCGCGCTCTGTTTGTACTGCATACCATCGGAAGCCACTGGTACTACAATAATCATGTCCCTCCCTGTATGTATTATTTCCAACCGATTACGACCAATCGGGTAATCACCGCCAATTCCTTAGAGCAAATAATCAACTCGTATGACAATTCCATCCGCTATATGGATTATTTTGTAGACAAGGTGATCGCATCTCTGGAAAATTCGATTGCTCTCGTCGTGTACCAATCCGATCATGGAGAAGCATTGGGAGAAGAGGGCGCTTATCTGCACGGTATTGATATGGAAGAGGTTAAACATCCCGCATGTATAGTCTGGTATTCAGATGCCTTCGCTGCCGCTTATCCTGACAAAGTGAATGCGTTGATTGCGAACAGAAACAAGCGATATCATACCGATTATGTGTTCTATTCTCTTTTGTATGCAGCCGGTATAGAGGCAGAAGGTGATTGTGCTACAATGAATATCTTTAGACAGAATGACATCTCAGAAGACACGCATAGCATGGGCAGATAGTATGAAGGCTTTCTCTATCATGGCCGTTGTACTGAACCATACGAGTCTTGCCGCAAATATAAAACCTCTGGTTTATCTGGTATGTTTGCCGGCGTTCTTTTTTTGTTACACGTTATTTACCTTTATTAGCCGGTAAGCGCGTTACTACCCTCTGATCAGGGTCATGAACTCTTCGCGGGTTTTGGCCTGGTTGAAGACTCCGGTGAAATCGGAGGTGACGGTCATGGCGTGCTGTTTCTGGACACCACGCATTTGCATGCAGAGGTGTTCGGCTTCGATGACAACCATCACACCAAGAGGATTGAGGGTATTCTGGATACAATCCTTGATCTGCGTTGTCAGGCGCTCTTGGACTTGCAGGCGGCGGGCATAAACATCTACCACACGGGCGATTTTACTTAAGCCTGTAATGCGTCCATTGGGGATATACGCCACATGTACTTTGCCGAAGAAAGGCAGCATATGGTGCTCGCAAAGCGAGTAGAAATCAATATCTTTGACCACCACCATCTGGCGATAGTCTTCCTCAAACAATGCCGAGCGCAAAATAGCCTCCGGGTCCTCGTTATACCCCTTGCAGAGAAACTGTAGAGCTTCGCCTACACGGTGCGGTGTTTTCTTCAGCCCTTCCCGCTGCGGGTCTTCGCCTATCTGACAGAGCGTTGTTTCTACTGACCGTGCTATAGCATCCGTCACCTCGGGACGGCTATGAAATTCCTGTAGATTCATTTCAAAACTTTGATTTGATCGCGGACAATATACGTATCTCCCAACAGGGAAGGGAACAAATTGACCACCTCTTTCTTATATATCCGGGCTTCGTCGTACGTGCGGAAATCACCGATACGCACCTTCCAAAACGGTGGGACGTATTGTACATAAACCGTTTGACTCAGTTGGTCTTTCAATCTCTCCTCCAGACGGAGCGCCTCGGCTTTAGCCTTTTGCTGCTGGTTGCTGGAATAGACCTGCACACGATAACCTGTTATCTCAATCCACTCCTCGCCCCCTTCGACTGCTGCCTGGAGCAAGCGCGCCACAGCAGAATCCTGCAGTACCTCTACTCCGGGCATTGAGTCCAATAGATTGGGTATCACCCGTGGCAAAACAGAATCTTTTGCCAGCGTATCGGTCTGTATGCTTGTAGTATCCACAGCGGCCATCAGTGTATCCTCTGCATGCAGAACAGGCAATGCAAATACAACTGAGATTAATATCAACAATCTTTTCATATACATATTTTTAGTATCTGAACGAACTACCTCCGACGAACTCACGCAGCAAGGATGTAGGCGGAATCTCGCGTTCGGGGATAGGAATGAAATACTGCAAAAACTTCAGCAAACGGTGTGCCTCGGTATATTCCTCACAAAACTTGGGTACCTCTTGCAGGATCGGTTCGGCATGGCGTTTGAGTACGGCGAATTCGAAGATTAGCGCCGAATTGAACATCACATCAGCCTCTTCCTGGAAGGGATACACCCATTTCATCTCTCCGCGGATAACGCTCGGAAGGCGGGCAATAGTCTCGCGTGCAGAGAAATTGCGATATTTATAGTCGCGCACAATGCGGCGGAGCAAACGGATATCAGTGGTAGGAATCCAGTTGTGGTTGTCAATATTGATGGTAGTCAGCGCGGAGACATAAATCTTGAATGTCAGGCTGTGATCCACATCCGGCAGCACACACGGATTAAGCGCATGCAGTCCTTCGATAATCAGCACCGAATCTTTGTGTAACTGCAGTTTGCGTCCGTCAAAAACACGTTCTCCTTTGGTAAAATCATACGTAGGCAGTTCTACCTCTTTGCCGTCCAACAAATCATGCATCTGCTGGCGGAAGAAAGGCAGATCTACTGCATTCACATTCTCAAAATCCCATTCGCCATTCTCGTCACGCGGAGTGTCCACGCGGTTGACGAAATAATCATCCATACACACCACCTGCGGCCGGATACCGTCAACCAGCAACTGAATTTGCAAACGCTTGGAGAAGGTAGTCTTGCCACTGGAGGAGGGACCGCTGATAAACACGAACTTAGGCCGCTTTTCCGCTATGGCATCAGCTATCTGCGCCACTTTCTTCTCATGCAGAGCCTCCGCCAAACGAATCATCTCAAAGGATTTCTTGGCTGTGCATGCAAGGTTGAAATCGGTGACATTATTGATTCGCAGCAGTTTGTTCCAGCGGTTGTATTCTCGGAAAATCGAGAACATTTTCTCTTGCGGTATGGATTCCTCCAGTTCCGTGGGATTCTTGCGATTGGGAATACGCAGCAGCATTCCGTCCTGGAAAGGCTCAAGATCGAACACTTTGATATAACCGGAACTGGGCAACAGCACATTGGTGTAATAATCGATGAAATCGCCCATCCGGAAATAGCGGCAATAGGGATTGCCGAGTGTTTCAAAGATGGTGCTTTCGTTCTTATGCCGGTTGGCGAACATCCTGATCACCTCTTTGGTTTGCTTCTCCTCTTCATAAATAGGTCTGTCCTCCGCCACAATCATCAGCATCCGTTGTTTGATTGCGCTTATCATCTCAGGCGTCAAGATAGGTGCTTCCACCTCCCCGTCCTTGTGCGCGGGATGCCACTGCAGGGTACAGTAATACCCCTTGCTGATTGGATGCTCGATACGCAAATCCGCACGCGGGTATAGTTCGCTGATAGCACATGCCAGCACCATATTCAATGTCCGCACATACGCACGCATGCCACTGGGCGAACTGGCGTCCAGAAACTCGACATCTTTCGGTTTATATAGCAGAAAATCCAGGTTCTCCACTTTGTAATTGACATGCGCAGCTATGACAGGGTAAGGCAATTGGATTCCCATCCGCTCTTTTAGTTCGATGAGCGAAATGCCACGGGGTACCTCATGATAACTGTGCGTGTTCTTGCAATAAATAGTGATGGTCGGCTCCATAGGTTGGTTGATTGGTTATTGGTGAGCTAATTGATCTATTTGCAAAGCCTGCTGCAATAATGATGCCATATCGCTCAGGCGTACCTGGTTGGCGGCGTCAGAGATGGCATTGTCAGGATCGGGGTGAGTCTCGATGAAGAGTCCGTCCACTCCAACCGCCAGTGCAGCCCTCATCAGATAGGGCACCATTTCGCGGTTGCCTCCGGTGACACCCGTTTGCGCAGAAGGCTGCTGTACCGCGTGCGTGGCATCAAAGACAACCGGACATCCGAAACGCCGCATCTCCACCAGCGAGGTCATATCTGCCACCAGCCTTCCGTAGCCGAACGACGAGCCGCGTTCGGTCAGCCATACTCTGCCCGACTGAGAGGCTGACGGCGAGACCTCGTTGATTTTCGCTATCGCCCCGCCCATATCCCACGGCGCCATGAACTGCCCTTTTTTCACGTTGACTATCCTGCCTGTACGCGCAGCGGCCTGCAGCAAGTCCGTCTGGCGGCTGAGGAAAGCGGGTATCTGCAACACATCCGCCACTTCGGCTACCGGGCTGCATTGCCAGCTCTCATGCACATCTGTCAGAACGGGCAGCGAGAACTGCGTCTTTACTTCCTCCAGGATACGCAGTCCTTCGTCCATTCCTACGCCGCGAGGCGAAGAGGAGGTACGGTTGGCTTTGTCGTATGATGATTTGAAGAACAGCCGGATGCCCAGATCCTCACAGAGGCGCTTGAGCGTCTCAGCCGTCGTCATGACGATGTCTCTATTTTCAATGGCACACGGGCCGGCGATAAGGAACATACTATAATGGCGATTATTCTACTGACCGGTATGCACGGGCCCACTGAACTTTCAGTTTGCCTTCGCCGCCTTTCTCGGTGGCAGGCAGGAAGGACTGTGCCAGATAGAACATTTTCTCATGCGGCAGCGTGTTCGGCACGCGCAGCAGTTCCATGTCATTGACATACCAGATGAGTTCTTTCTTGTTCCAACGCAGGGTATAGACATGATATATCGAGCGAAGTACACCTGTCAGCGGAGCCAGCTGTGTTTTTTTGCCGTCCACGAGACCTACTTGCAGATTTTTACCGTTGTAGAAATAGAGTGCAGCCATCGCCTTCTTGGGGTCGCCGGAGCTCAAGCCGAAGAAGGTATGTCCCGCTCCATGGCAGCGCACTTTAGCCATAAACATTCCCTCCTTCTGGCTGAAAGCCTCTCGGGTGTTCATCGCATCCGATGTATAAGGGAACACCTGTTCGATGAAACCTTTCTTCTCATCCCAAGCCAGCGCTTTCTTGGACTCCTCACGCGTTTCTATATCCATGTGTCCATCGGCAAAGAACGTATTCTTGCCTCCGTTGTAGGCTTGCAGTTCATTGGTACGCGAATGTCCGTCCTTCAGCGCCGGATTGGCGTAGCCGAAACCGGGTTTCCAGTTCTTGGGCGAAGACATGTCGTCCTCAAATGCCGGCCGGAAGAGTTCCGCCCAGTCAATACGCTCCTCGCGCTGCGCAAAATAGAACTTGATATCATCCGATTTGGCCAGTTCCTCAAGGCGCTGTTCGCGCTGATAGTCAACCGAGTGCTCCCAGCGTTTGGCATCCGCCCAGAAAGCGTTGCGTTTCCGGAACTCCTCGGTTGAGGTTTCCTGTTCCAGTGCCGTCAACTCTTTGAGTTCCTCCGAGTTGAGCACACGCAGATAGTTTTTGTAGAACTGCGAACGGTAAATAACGTTGTACATCCGCAGTTCGGATGATTTCAGACGCTCCTTCAGGCTGCCTATTTTCTGAAACTCCTCACTGTTACGGAATTCCAGAAAAGCCTGGAATGTAGGATTCTCCAGCGCCGTTTTGTACCCTTTCATCGGCAGCGAAGAGGACAACTTGTCCAAACGGCTCATTTTCTTCCCTTCCTCGGTATTCTTGTACCGGGTCTCTTTCAGTTCGGTTTTGCGAGCCTGGAAAGCAGGGTCTTCTATTTCCTTTTTCAGTTTGAGATACTCCGCCAATTCAGGCGATTTCTCTATCTCACGCCAGCGTTTGACACGCTCCTGCATGTCGCGCATCGTTTTTTCGAACTGCTCCGTAGAGAGCATTTTTCCGGTCAGTCGGGCTGTGAATAAGTTCATAATATCATTTTTCTATTTAAACATTTACCATTTAATCATTTATCTGCCTTGGAGGAAAGCAGCTCGAACAGTTCTTCCAGCGAGTCCACGAAAACGGGCTTGTACGCCTCCTGCTCCGGGATAAAGTGCAACTCACGCATTTGTTCTATCTGCACAATCAAAGGGTTGTAGAATCCCTTGTAATTGACCACGAAAAGCGGTTTATGGTGCTCGCCTACCGTTCCGCTGGCTGTCACATCCATCATTTCGTCCAGCGTGCCATAACTACCCGGCAGACAAACCACTACGTCAGCCAGATGTCGCATTACCTGCTTGCGCTCGGCCATACCCATTACGTAGTACAATTCATCGCAGTTATCCGCCAGCCGTCCGGCTGCTTTGATACGCGGAGGTATGACGCCTATCACCGTAGCACCCGCCGCTTTGGCGGCATTACTGGTGCGGGACATCAGTCCGCCCGTAGCGCCGCCGTAAACCAGCGTATGAGCCTGTTCGCCTATCCATTGCCCCAGTGCATCGCCTAAGGCCAGATAGTCTTCAGGAATGGCATCTTTCGCCGAACAATAAACTGCTATTTTCATTATGCGTCGATGTTAGCGTAGGTGGCGTTCTCCTCGATAAACTCGCGGCGCGGAGCGACATCATCGCCCATCAGCATGGCTATCGTACGGTCAGCCTCAGCGGCGTTCTCGATGGTCACCTGTTTCAGAAGACGGCGCGCCGGATCCATGGTGGTCTCCCAGAGCTGTTCGTCGGACATCTCACCCAGACCTTTGTAGCGCTGAGTCTTGATCTGTTTCTCATCGCCGTTGCCGTAGTTCTGGATAAACGCCGTACGCTGCTGGTCGTTCCAGCAATACTCGCTGTAATTGCCTTTCGAGCACTTGTACAGCGGAGCCATGGCTATATAGAGGTGGCCTTGCTCGATGACCTCTTTCATATGACGGAAGAAGAGTGTCATGATCAGCGTAGCGATGTGCGCACCATCGACATCGGCATCCGCCATGATAATCACTTTATGATAACGTATCTTGCTGAGGTTGAGTGCCTTGGGGTCTTCTTCGGTACCGAAAGTGATGCCCAGGGCGGTGAAGATATTTCGCACTTCCTCGGACTCAAACACCTTGTGTTCCATAGCTTTCTCCACGTTGAGGATCTTACCGCGCAGCGGCAGGATAGCTTGGTGGATACGGTCACGCCCGGTCTTGGCTGTACCGCCCGCAGAGTCACCCTCGACGAGGAAGAGCTCGCATTCGGCAGCGTCCTTCGACACGCAGTCTGCCAGTTTGCCCGGCAGTCCTCCGCCCGAGAGCGGACTCTTGCGGAGAACCGACTGGCGTGCATTGCGTGCAGCGATACGCGCCTGGGCGGCAAGGATCACTTTCTCCACAATCTTCTTCGCGTCATCGGGATGCTCCTCCAGGTAGTTCTGCAACGCCTCGGCTACGGCGGAAGAAACCATACCCGCCACCTCGGAGTTGCCGAGTTTGGTCTTGGTCTGCCCCTCAAACTGCGGCTCGGCTACCTTGACGGAGATGACAGCTGTCAAACCCTCCCGGAAATCATTCGGATCAATCGTCGAGTTGCCGTCTTTGTCTTTGAGCTTGGCTTTCTCCAGCATCTTGCTTTCCTCGGCGTATTTCTTCATCACACGCGTGAGCGCAGCGCGGAATCCGGCTACGTGGGTACCGCCTTCGATAGTATTGATATTATTGACATAGGAGTGTACGTTCTCGTTGAAATCGGTGTTGTATATCATAGCTACCTCGACCGGCGTACCGTATTTGTCGGTATTGAGGTGAATAACCTCGCTGATAAGCGGCGTACGCGTGCCGTCAATATACCGGACGAACTCGCTCAGGCCTTTCTCCGAATAGAAGCGCTCCTTTTTGTCGCCCACCACCTTGGTGCCGTCCTCCAGCACGGTCTCGACCTTCACGCGTTTGTCCTTGAGGACAATAGAGATGCCTGCGTTGAGGAACGCCAGTTCGCGCATACGGTTGGCGAGGATATCCCATTGATAAACCGTCTCCGTGAAGATGGTATCGTCCGGCCAGAACTGCACGAACGTACCTGTCTTGCGCTGCTCCCAGTTGCCTGTAGCCTCCGCCTCGGTGATCACATGCACCGGCGCCAGAGGCTTGCCCTTGGCGTAATCCTGACTGTGAATCTGTCCGTCGCGGTACACCTCCACGTGCATCTTCGTCGAGAGCGCGTTCACGCAGCTCACACCCACGCCATGCAGACCGCCGGACACTTTGTAGCTGTCCTTGTTGAACTTACCGCCCGCGTGCAGCACGGTCATTACCACTTCCAGCGCCGATTTATGCTCCTTGGGGTGCATATCTACAGGAATACCGCGCCCGTTGTCCTGCACGGTAATGGAGTTGTCCTCATTGATATGCACGGCTATCTCGTTGCAAAAACCTGCGAGAGCCTCGTCAATCGAGTTATCGACTACCTCATATACCAAATGGTGCAAACCTTTCTGCGAGATATCGCCGATATACATCGCGGGGCGTTTGCGCACCGCCTCTAATCCTTCGAGCACTTGAATACTCGAACCGTCATACTTCTCTTTTTCTTCCATTAGATTTGTATTATGATTTTATATATTCCTAATTCTATTACGCGCGCGCGTTCGAGCGCACACGAAATTCGGCTACAAAGGTACAACATTTTTTTGACATATGCAAATAAAAAAGCAAAAAAGTGCTCAAGACTCGAAAAAAGACGCCCGAAAGCGTCTTTTTTACAACATTCATCCTGTCGTCCTGTCGTCATGTCGCCATGTCGAGTGCTTAGCCTTCGTACGCTTCGCTCTCCGCGCGCTAACGAACTGTAGCAACACACCTGCCACAAATGTTGCATTTATGCGCACATCAGTGATATATTTGCTATCAGCCGGGTCAGGCCTGCATCAGCCTTCAGCTGACTTCTGAGCCCGTGGCTGTAATGGCTGCCCCTCGCATCTCGTCATGTCTAACTTCTGACGGCTGATGGCTGACGGCTATGAGCAAAAAAGTGCCCAAAACGGCACTTTTTTTTGCATATGTGCAATTTTTATTGTACCTTTGCAGGCAGATTTCACATGGACATGGAGCAGACAGTTCGAAAGACGATTGAAGTGGTGGCAGCCGTTATTTTTGACGCACAAGGACGGATTTTTGCCACGCAGCGGGGTTATGGCGAATGGAAAGACTGGTGGGAGTTTCCGGGTGGTAAGATTGAGGCCGGCGAGACGCCCCGGCAGGCTCTGCGCCGTGAGATACGCGAAGAACTGGCTGCTGACATTGAGGTGGGCGAACTCATCCGCACAATCGACTACGACTATCCCGCTTTCCATCTCACCATGCATTGTTTCCGCTGCACACTCGCCATTAACTCCCTGCCCTTCACCCTCCTGGAGCACGAGGACGCCGGATGGCTCGCTCCGCACGACCTCAATTCCGTCCGTTGGCTGCCCGCCGACCTCGCACTCATTCAGGACTTAATGAAGGGCTGATGCTTTTTGGCAGTTTTTTGGTGGCTTTTCGGTGGTTTTTTGGTGGTTTTTCGATTGTTCCCCGACGGTCAGCCGACGGTGAGCCGACAGTCAACTATAACGTCACTTGAACGAACTTACTACAAACATCGGATAGTTCAAATCAGACGGGCTTCGGCTCGTTTGATTTTTCGTGCAAAATGCCCACTATCCCGACCTGCTGACGGCATCGCTCTTCGTCGGATGCCAATGGAACATAGACGAACTGTCGGACTTCGGGCAAAAACGATTTTTCTATGTCGTAGCCGGTGGCGACACCAAAGCCTCCGCAGGCATGAACGAACTGCGCACACTCTTGCTCTCGCAGGGCATCACACCTGCCGAAGATACATGGTCTGCCACGCTGCCGGAAGACGAGCAGAACGCCAAGGTCGAAGCCTTGTTGGCGCAGCATAACACCATCAACTTCATCACCTTCACCAAAGGTTCAGTCTTGGAGAACGGAGGCAACATGGAGCACATGGCTTCGTTCGACTATGCCTACCGCCTGACACCCGTCCGCGACTGGCTCTTCGAACAGGTGAAAGAATGATAGCCGCTATGCGTTTGTTTATTATTTGGGATTTGATCCCGATGATTCTTTGTCACCTTTCCCTGCCTAAATCTGCATAAAGTGGCATCTTCCTGCCTATTTCCGACAAAAAAACTTGCACATGTCCGAAATATTTAGTAATTTTGCACGCAAAATTGCGTGCGAGACAAAATGCCAGATAAGAAAAGACAAGAATGAACAACGAGAATCAAAATATAGAGTACAAAGAATCTTGGCGTGATGAGTATGTCAAATGGCTATGCGGCTTTGCCAATGCGCAAGGTGGAACACTCTACATTGGAATCAACGACAAAGGAGATGTTTGTGGTGTCGAGAATGCGCATAGACTGTCTGAAGATATACCGAACAAAGTAGTTTCTTTCCTAGGTATTATAGCTGATGTGAACCTTCTCAGCAAGGACGGGAAAAATTACATTGAGATTGCCGTTCCATCAAGCGATGTTCCTATCAGTTTTAAAGGCAAGTACTATGTCCGTTCCGGCAGCACATTGCAGGAATTAAATGGAGCTGCCCTCCAAAACTTTGTCCTCCGTAAGATGGGGCGTTCATGGGATGAGGTGACGAACGACCGTGCAACGCTCAATGATATTGACCGTGAGGCAATTGATTACTTTATCCGTAAAGGAATTGAAGCCGAGCGTGTTCCCGATGATCTCCGCAAAGCGTCTACGGAAGAAATACTAACGAGCCTTGGTTTGATTGACGAGAACGGAGGGCTGATGAATGCTGCGGTTCTGCTGTTTGGCAAGAACCCTCAACGCTATTATCCAAGTGCTGTATTCAAGATAGGTCGTTTTGGTATAGATGATGCCGACCTGAGGTTTCAAGATGTTATCGAGGGTAATATCCTACAAATGGCCGACCGCGTGATGGATGTGCTCAAAGCCAAATATCTGATTTCGCCGGTTCGTTTCGAGGGTATGCAACGCTACGAAAAGTTGGAAATGCCCAAAGAAGCACTGCGTGAGATACTATATAATGCCATAGCGCATAAGGATTATACCGGCGCACATATTCAGATGCACATCTATGATGATAGCGTAGAGATTTGGAATGAAGGCGAGTTGCCAAAGGGCTATACGCAGGAAACTCTTTTCGCCCGGCATTCATCTAAACCGCGCAACCTCAAGATTGCAAATGTCTTCTTTAAGGCAGGCTTTATTGATACATGGGGACGAGGTTTCCAGAAAATTCGTGATGGTTTCGAGACTGAAGGAATCCCCATGCCTAAAGTGGAGAATTTCTGCGGGGGTGTTCGGGTGACCATTGAGCGAACCAACTTCATAAAGATGACCCGTGTCGGTAGTGCTGTCGGTAATAATGTCGCAAGTGATGTCACTAGTTCTGTCACCAGTTTGTCACCAGTGCAACTGACTGATAAACAAAAGGATATACTTGAATTGATAAGAAAGAATTCGCGCGTCTCCGTAAAAGAAATGTCACTAGTTTTGTCACTAGTTGAGAGAACGATAAAACGCCACCTTGCCGACCTACAAAAGAAGGGTGTTTTGGTTCGTGTGGGAAACACCAGTGCCGGTCACTGGGAGATAATTGAGAAATAACAGGGCAAGTCAGCAAGATATAAATGACAAGAGAAAAAACTTGCACATGTCAAAAAAAATGTGTACCTTTGCAGCGGATTTGCAATTTATAATTAATGTATGATAAATAGCAAAATGAATGTTAACGTGCGAAATATCAGCGAATACATAGAGAAGATGACGGGTACTGAAGTGCAGATCTATCCATTGGATAAGGCAAAAAAACAAGCACTACCGATTCTTATTACGAATGCCTATCAGTTGCTGCAATGTCAGTTGCTGGGCGCCGAGGTGTGTCTGATGGTTTGCAAGGATGCGGATGCTACACCGATGCAGCTGAAGAAGCATTGCGCGATTGTGGAAAGGGCGTTGGAGATGCATGCTGCTGTGGTGTTGCCGGAAGTGAAGCCGTACAACATGAAGCGGTTGGTGGAAGCACGAGTGAACACGATTGTTCCGGGACGTCAGTTG
>JAFVDD010000027.1 GCA_017478725.1 Paludibacteraceae bacterium | reverse complement strand
TTTTAGATGTATAAGAAATGGGGACAAAACGTTTATGACGGTGTCTGGCACCACATAAAAATCGGCCTTAATCCATTCCTTAGATGTAAATCGAGTGCAAAGATACTACTAATATTTTAAATATACAACATAAAAAACATTTTTAGCTCCAATAGACCAAATACCAAAGACAATATATGAAACTAAGTTTTAGAGAGAAATTAGGGTATAGTTTGGGAGATACCGCATCGCACTTTGTGTGGGATCTGGTCAACTTCTGGTTGATTTTCTATTATACCGATGTGCTGGGTATCAGCCCTGCATGGTCCACGGCGATTGCTATCTTAGGCACAATCATGGATGCTGTGATGGATCCGATCGTAGGTATCTGGGCAGACAGGACCAACACCCGCTGGGGCAAGTTCCGCCCGTTCCTGCTGTTCGGCTGCGTGCCGTTTGCGCTGTTCGCCTTCCTGGCGTTCTTCGGTCCGGAGCTGCAAGGCAATGCGCTCATCGCCTATATCCTGCCGATGTTCATCGGTCTGCGTATCGTGTATGCGATTGTGAATATCCCGTATTCTTCGTTAGGAGCGGTGATGACAGATGATTCGATCGAACGCGCAGGGCTTAATTCCTACCGTTTCGTGGCAGCGAATATCGGTCAGTTGATTGTATCGGGCTTTGCGCTCTATATTGTCTATTACCTCGGTTCGCACGCAACAGGCATGGATTATTCGATCATGAGCGACGATGCTGCGCGTAAGACCTTCATGGAAGAGGCGGCAACGAACAGTGCGCTTGTCCGTTCGTCATATACCATCGGTTTCCGCTATCTGGTAGCTATCTTCGGATGTATCGGAGTGATTTTGTTCCTGATTGCATTTGCGTCCACAAAGGAACGTGTTGCGCCGCCGAAACGGCAGGACGCACATCTGGGACGCGACTTCAAATACCTCTTCAAGAACCGCCCGTGGGTGGTGTTGACGCTGGTAGGTATTGTCTCGTTCATCATGTTTGCCATTCAGAATATATCGGCTACTTATTATTTCAAGTATTTCCTGGGCGCGGAGTCCAAGAGCCAGATATTCAATATACTCGGAACGGTAGCCCTCATTATTGCGATACCGATGACCAAACCGCTGGTGAAGAAGTTCGGGGCGAAGCAACTCTATATCGTCTGCTCCCTGTTGTCCGGTTTCTTCTTCTGCCTGCTGTATTTCGCGGGAACCAATTTCGTGCTCATCAACGTGTTCAACTGCTTGGGCAAGATCTCTTATGCGCCGGCTATCTCGCTGCTATGGACGATGTTAGCCGATGCAGCGGATTACGGCGAGTGGAAGTTCCAACGCAGAACGACTGGTTTGTGCCTCTCGGCGGCGGTGTTTGCGCAGAAGATAGGCTGGTCAATCGGTGCCGCGCTCTTTGGCGCTGTGATGTCGTATATCGGTTATAACGCCGACGTGCTGACCATAGACCAGATCCAGCATACACCGCTTATTATGAACACTTTCCATTGGATGTTCGGTATTGTTCCGGGCGCGCTGTACGCTTCGTGCGCTATCTTCCTGGCGTTCTATAATCTGGATAAGACCACAATGGAACAAATGAAGACTGAGTTGGAAGCTCGAAGGGAGTCTGAGATTATCTCATGATGCCCCTGACAATCACTAAAAATCACTAAGAATCACTAAGAACAACTAACGTTTTATATTTGAACATATTGTTCGAAAAAGGACGAAAGTAGAAAGCAATCATATATGGTACAAGGACAATTTATCACGATAAATGGTGAGCGTTTCTATGAGATCGCCAACTATGATGAGATGCAGCCGTTTTTCATCTCGCTGGCATCGGACACGGATTTATGGATGTATCTGAGTTCAACGGGCGGTCTGACGGCAGGCCGCAGAAGCCCCGGCGAAGCACTTTTTCCCTATTACACGGACGACAAGATCACAGAGAACTATGAGACGACAGGGCCGAAAACAATCATCCGCGTCAAGGGCGAGCCGTTTCAGGTGAACGGTGAGTTGCTATGGAGACCTTTCTCGGAGCAACAGCAGGACAGTTTTGTGATCTCGCGCCGGATAGCCAAATCGACCGTAGGCAACCGCATCGTCTTCTGCGAGGAGAACCACACGCTCAAACTGCGTTTCTCCTATATCTGGGCACCGGCAGGCAAGCACGGCTGGGTACGCAGGGCGACATTGGAGAATTTAGGCAATTTCGAGACAGATGTAGAGGTTTTGGACGGATTGCAGAATGTGCTGCCGGCAGGCGTGGAGCGCAAGACACAGAACGAATTTTCCACCTTGGTGGACGGCTACAAGAAGACGGAGCTGGCAGGAAACGGCTTGGCGTTGTTCCGGATGGAAGCTATTCTGGTGGATCGTGCCGAGCCGAGCGAGTCGCTGAGATGCAATACGGTGTATGCCCTCGGGTTGCCTGAGGAAACGCAGTTCTTTGTTTCCTCGCAGGTGCTGAGCGCGTTTGCCAAAGGCAATCAGTTGGCGGCGCAAAGCGAATCGAAGGGTGTGCGCGGTGCCTTTCTGGCACATGCCCGTCTGCATTTGGCGGTTCGCAGTTCGCGTACATGGTACAACGTAGCGGATGTGAGTCAGGACGCCGTACAGGTGCGCCGGTTGATGCAGTTTATGGGGCAAGCGGATGCAGTAGAGCAGATAGAGGCGGCCATGCGCCAGTCCACCGAAACGCTACGGGCTATCGTGGCGCAGAACGACGGCGTGCAACACACGGGTGATGAGGCCAATGACGCACGCCATTTTGCCAATGTGCTGTTCAATACCATGCGTGGAGGATATTATCTGGAGTACCCGCCGAAGGAAATACGAAGGGACGATGTACAATGTACGAAGGCGGATGACATCAGACATCAGATGGAGTACCTGCCGCTGACGTTCGGTCGCCGCCACGGCGATCCTTCGCGGCCGTGGAACCTGTTTGACATCCGCGTGCAGGACGAAGAGGGCAAGCCCGTGGTAGCTTATCAAGGCAACTGGCGGGACATCTTCCAGAACTGGGAAGCACTGTCCTTCTCCTATCCGCTGTATATCAACCATATTATCGCCAAGTTCCTCAATGCCACGACGGCTGACGGCTACAACCCCTACCGCATCACCGACAAGGGTATCGACTGGGAGGTGATAGAGCCTGAGAACCCGTGGAGTAATATCGGATATTGGGGTGACCATCAGATTATCTACCTGCTGAAACTGTTGGAACTGAGTTACAACCATGCACCCGAGGCGCTGAAAACATTGCTCAACCGGCGTGTTTTTGCGTTTGCGAACGTGCCTTACCGGATAAAGAGTTATCAGGAGATAGTAGCCGACCCGAAGAACAGTATCCGGTTTGACGACGAGGCGCACAAGCGTGCGATGGAGCTGGTGAAAGAGATGGGCGCAGACGGCAAACTGGTGCTGGATCAAAACGGCCAAGTGCTGCACACCACGATGGCGGACAAGCTGCTGATCACCCTGCTCGCCAAACTGAGCAATTTCATCCCAGGAGCAGGTATATGGATGAACACGCTGCGTCCCGAATGGAACGATGCCAACAATGCGCTGGTAGGCTACGGCGCGTCCATGGTGACGCTGTGCTATATGCGCCGTTATGTAGCCTTCTTGCAACAGCTGATCACCACCGATGTAACTATCGGCGAGGAGACCTTTGAGATGCTGCGGGGCATCCGCAATGCCTATACCAACGGCAACCCGCGGCAGTTCATGAACATAGTAGGCACTATAGGCGAACGCTACCGCACCAAAGTCTATGCCGGACTGAGCGGCAACACAGAGACGCTGGAGATAGCGGAACTGCAGGATTTCCTGTCAGCTACGCTGCACAAGATAGACGAGACGATTCGTATGAACAAACGCGAGGACGGGCTCTATGAGGCATACAACCTGATACGCTTCACGCAGAACGGTATCGAGGTATCGCACCTGTATGAGATGCTTGAGGGTCAAGTGGCAGTGCTCAGTTCGGGACTGCTGAGTGCCGAAGAAGCCGTCGGTTTGCTGGACGCTATGCGCGCATCGGCGCTCTACCGCGACGACCAGCGCAGCTATATGCTCTACCCCAACAGACGGAGAGCCGCTTTCCTGGAGATGAACAATATACCCGACTGCCCGGCGATAGCGGAAAAAGGGGAGGAATGGGTGAAAGAAGGCTACCTCACGCGCGACGACCAAGGAGGCTATCATTTCAACGCCCGGTACCGCAATGCAGCCGGTCTGCCGGACGAGTTGGCGGATATCTATGAGTCCGTTTTCCACCACCATGCTTTCACCGGCCGCAGCGGCACGTTCTACAAATACGAAGGACTCGGCTGCATCTACTGGCACATGGTAAGCAAACTGCTGCTGGCTGTAGGAGAAGTGATAGAGCATTCCGCTGTCAGCTGTCAGTCGTCAGCCTTGCATCGTTTGCACGAACACTATTTTGCCATCCGCGAGGGACTTGGCAGCCACAAACAGCCGAACGAGTATGGCTCGTTCCCCTTCGACCCCTATTCACATACACCGTCCATGGCCGGCGTACAGCAGCCGGGTATGACCGGACAGGTGAAGGAAGATATATTGAACCGCTGGTTCGAGTTGGGCGTGAGCGTGAAGGACGGACAGATCTGTTTCTGCCCGACGATGCTGACAGACGGCGATTTCCGCGACGGCGAGTTGCGATTCACCTATTGCGGCACGGAGGTAGTGTATAAGAAGTCAGCCCTCAGCAAGGTCAGACCTGCGTCAGCTTTAACGCTGAGCAAAGAGCAAAGTCAACATATTTTCGCCCGTGACGGCGAGGTCAAACAAATAATCGTAGAACTATAATGAAAAAGTCAGTCATCAGTATCCTGAGTTGCGTACTCATTTGTTCATGCACCGCCAAAGTGCCCTCCACGCATGTATGGCTCACCTCCGAGGCAGGCGACAAGTGCGCCGAGAAAGAAGCTGTCGTATTCCAGAAAGGTCAGACCTGTGCCAGCCGTCAGCTGTCAGATGCAGCCTATGTCGTTGACCTCAACGACCGACGCCAGACGATTGACGGCTTCGGCAACTCCATCACCGAGAGTTCGGTCTTTGTGCTGGCATGCCTCACGCCCGAACAACGCCATGCGGTACTCACGGAGATGTACGGCGAAAACGGTGCCAATTTCTCAGCGAGCCGCACGGTAGTGGGGTCGAGCGATTTTACAGTCAAGGGGCACTATTCCTATGATGATGTGGCAGGCGATGACGCATTGGAGCATTTCTCGATGGCGGTGCATCAGGACGGTTTTAGCAAAGACGAGTATCCGCAAATCAAAGACGAGACGTTTGATGTGTGGCAGTGCATCCACGAGATAGCGGCTGTCAAAGCTTCGCAGAACGACAAGGAATGGCGAATAGTAGCATCGCCTTGGACGGCGCCGGCGTGGATGAAGGACAACAAGCAGTTCTTTGACAAGAAAAAACGTTACGGCGGAGCTTTGCTGCCGGAATACTATGACGCTTTTGCGCGATACTACATCAAGTACCTGCAGGCCTATCGCGACGCAGGCATCGAGTTCTGGGCTGTCACGCCGGAGAATGAACCAATGGGTAATGACGGCAGCTGGGAGTCCATGCACGTCTCGCCGGCGCAGGAAGCTGAGATCATCGGGCAATACCTTGGCCCGCAAATGGCGGCCAACGGCTTCGGCGACGTCAAGATACTCTGTTTCGACCAGAACACCTTTGAGGCTGCGCCTTATACCGCCGCTGTCTATGGCGATGAGCAGGCGAACGCCTACACGGCCGGAACGGCTCTGCACTGGTACGGCAGCTCCGTCAGTTGTTTCCCTGATGTGCTGGACTCCTTGCACGCTGCGCACCCTGACAAACGCCTCCTCCATACCGAGGGATGTGTGGACAATCTGGGACGAGACGGATGGCCGGGTGTAAGCGACTACGAGGGCTACAAAGAGTGCTGCTGGTTCAATAACGACAACTTCTGGTGGCAACCCAACGCTACCGACTGGGCTTACTCCACGCCCTGGTGGCCCGAGTGGCATCCCAAGTATGCCGTCACCCACCGCTATGCCTCCTATATCATCGACGGACTCAACCACTGGCTCACCGGCTATATCGACTGGAACGCTGTGCTCGACTCTATCGGCGGACCAACCCACGTGTTTAATCACTGCGGTGCCATGCTCATGGTCGATTATCGCAACGATATACTCTATTTCACACCCTATTACCACGTGCTCAAGCAGTTCAGCCGCTCGATGCGTCCCGGTGATGTAGTGTTAGGTGTCAGCAATCAGCCAGGTCAGACCTGCGTCAGCGATCAGATACACCTCTGCGCTACGCAGAATGCGAAAGGTGAGATAGCAGTCAACATACTCAATACCGGCGAAGCGACGGAGTTTCCATTGCAGATAGGCGAGTATGCGGCTACAGTGAAAATGCCGGCCAACAGCATAGAAACAATAATCGTAAAACTATAACACTATGCATCTTCGGTCTGTAGTCTGTACTCTGTCCGCGATAGCGGTCAGTACTCTTTTGTGCGCACAGCAGCCTGTGGCTGTAGGTGCAGGATCGTATGCCTCGTTCGCACCTTTGAGTGCGAGCCGTACCTCCGAGCACTGGGGCAGCCAAGCTTACCAGATGGAGCATCGCCGGCTCTACTTACCCGATTCATTATTAACGCGTTTAGGGACTGCCAATGGTTCGAAACAAGGTACGTTGGCTTTGCCTACCAACGACTGGTGGACTTACGGATTGGTGAACACATGGACGGGCAAGATATGGTTTTATCCTGGATGGGCGGAAGCCAAAGACGGCGAACTGAACATAGGATATCCTACTTATTGGGAACCTACGGGCTGCGAGATGAAATGGGATACACCGCTTACGGTCACTTTTACCAACACGGCTACCGGCAAGAAAGCCGACTTCCGCGAAACGCTGATAGATAGTTGGTCGGATTTCGCCATGTCGTTTATCATGCAGGATGGTGAAGCATGGGTGCGTGTGACTTGTATGCACGGCTCGCCTCTCGTATGGATCGAGGCACAGGGAATCACGATGAATGCTTCCAATCCCGATGCAACCAAATATGCAGTCTTCTCCAATACCTCTCAAATGAGCATCGCTTTGCTTACAGAGGGTTTGGAGGCTGAGGCTGTTACTCCGTACGCTTTCCGCATCCCGCGCAAGACACGGATGGATTATCACTACGATGCGAACACCTCTTCGCTCGCTACTACGTTTCATGTGGATCAAGCCGTGCTGATGGGTTTTCTGCCGCATCATTATTACGATGCGGAATATAGAGGCGAAGCCCTATTGCCTCAGAATCTTCCTACCTATATGACTCCGCGCGGGCAGATGCGTGTTTGGGAATGTCAGGATGTAACCTTCACCTATCCCGTGCATGGTTTTCTGCCTTTCTTCCCGGCTCCGGTGGAGTGGGCGGACGGGTTCTCAGCGGAACGCATGGCCGAACTGAACGCTGACTATGCCAAACGCGGCACATTCGGCGGCGATACCTACTGGGGCGGCAAGGGTCTGACGCAGATGGCGCATTACATGACGTTTGCACTGCAGATGGGCGACACGGCTACCTTCCGCATGGCGAAGCAACGGCTGAAAGAGACACTCGTCAACTGGTACACCTATACCCCCGGTGAAGAGCGGTTCTATTTTGCCCGCTATCCGCGATGGGGTGCACTCATCGGTTTTGACACTTCGTACGACTCCGATACCTTCAATGACCATCATTTCCATTACGGCTATTTCGTTTATGCCTCGGCTATTCTTTGTCTCTTAGACGATGATTTTCGGGCACAATACGGTCAGATGGCGCGTGAGGTAGCACGCGATTATGCTAACTGGGAGCGTTCAGCGGATGAGCCGTGGTTCAGAACACTCGATCCCTATTGTGGTCATTCGTTCGCAGGCGGTTTGGGTAATGAAGGAAACGGCAACGGGCAAGAGTCCACCTCGGAAGCCATTCAAGGCTGGGGCGGCGTATGGATGTTAGGCGCGGCGCTACAGGACCAAGAGATGCTGGAAGCGGGAATCATGGGCTATACGCTGGAGACACGCGCCGCAGCGGAGTACTGGTTTGACCGCAAAAGGCGGAATATTGACTACACCAAATACCAACACCCTTATTGCTGCAACCTGACCATGCAAGGCGTAGGCTGGTGGACTTGGTTCAGCGGTGATCCTGTGTGGATGCACTCTATCCAATGGTTGCCTATCTCACCTATCCTCACCAACCATTTCTGCGAAGACCTCTCCTTCACGCGATGGGATTATACACAGATGTATGCGTCCAAGGAGGTGGGCAATTACGAAGCAGCCACCGGAGGATTGGGCGACGAATCGGGCTTGGGCAATGTGTGCTTGTCGTATCTGGCGCTCTTTGACGCCGACTCGGCTGCACGTGTATGGGATAGAATGGACGCCATGGGCAAACCATTGGCGAAGAACCCTGACACGGGTGGTATCACCTATTGGCTTATCCATTCGCATAAAGCATTGGGTGAAAAACGGTATGATGTGTATGCCAACTATCCTCTGGCATGCGCTTATACGGACACCGTCAACGGCCGGAACACCTATGCGGTGTATAACGTAGGTACAGGGGCGTTGAAGGTGCATTTTTTCGGTGCCGTGGATACGACAGTCAGTGTGCCGCACGGACTGACGCTGATAGGCTCAACCCGGACGCAAACGGTAACTACTATCGAGGACGAGCAACAAGAGATAGAAAAAGACCCGCTGGCGTGGGATCTGCCGTACCCGAATCTGGCGCTCCATAAACCGGTGACAGCCTCCTCAGAAGAGAACGCAGGATGCTTAGCTTCTAATCTCACCGACGGCGATGTTGCTACCCGCTGGGGCTCGGCGCACAAGGACGGCGAATATGTGACGGTAGATTTGCAGCAGGTATGCTATATCGACCATCTTGTACTACGTTGGGAAACAGCTTATGCGTCTGAGTACGAACTGGCGTTGAGTGATGACAAGGTCACTTGGCGTACCCTCACCCTCTCCTCTGCGGGGGGCGTAGAGCAAGTTCCAATTACCCATTACCAATCACAAATCTCCAATACAAGAGCCCGGTATATCCGTCTCACAGGTATGCAGCGTGCTACTGCTTACGGCACTTCGCTTTACGAACTGGAAGCCTACGGCCGCCCTGTTTCCGGTGATCCTGCCCATGTGTTCGCAGTGGCTCTTTCGGCATCCGATACCGTGCTCTATCAGGGGCAATCGACCATCCTGACCACTACTGCGTATAACTACAATGGCGAAGTGCTCTCTGCTACCAACGAGCGGCTTACCTATCCCGACTATGGTCTTTTTACCGAGACGCGGACAGTAGGCGACTGTTCGGCTTCGCTTACTTTTGTTGTATTGGAAACCGAGCAAGTGGATTCCGTAGTAGTCTATCCGGCCGAAGTGACCATACCTGTCGGCGACACCCAGCTGTTTGTGGTATGCCCGATCAACCAGTTCGGAACAGCCACCGACACCTGCCGTTTTGATTTTCGCGCAACACAGGTAGGCGACACCACGCTCACCTTCGATTGCTACGCGCAGACGGCTACAGCAGTGGCTCATGTCAAGGCTTATAGCGACGTCAATCTGGCGCTGGGCAAAGCGGCCACGGCTTCGGGTAGCGAAAACGATGGCACAACCGCCGCCAAAGCAGTAGATGGCGACATGGATACACGTTGGTCGAGCAGGTTCCAGGATGATGAGTGGCTGGAAGTGGACTTGGCGCAATGTTATCTATTGGACTCGATGCGTATCTATTGGGAGGCTGCTTATGCTACCGCCTATGAAGTACTGCTTAGTTCGGATGCAGAAACGTATGAGTCTGTCTATGCCACCACTACCGGCAACGGAGGCAAGGTGGTGATACCCCTTGCTGATCATAGTGCCCGCTACGTCCGGTTGGTTTGCCACAAAAGAGTAACCAACTACGGCTCATCGCTCTACGAATTGGAAGTGTATGGCTCCGGCCGGTGCAACGATTCGGAGACAGCTATCGCGGAAACGGAAATCAAAGCGGAAACCAATAGCCCGAAAGCTATCAAATTTATCCGGAACGGGCAACTCTGCATATCGCTTGACGGCAGTGTCTATACTATTGGCGGTGTTGTGTTCATGCGCGCCCGAAAGTGACGGCTGAACGGTCATCAGTCCGGCTCGGGAGGTGTGGAGGTGATCCACGCCTCCTGTTCTTTTATCAAGCGGTGGAACTGACCGATCTGAATCCACAACATCACTGCTGCTGTCACCGCAGCCATCAGATCGCTGATGGGTATCGACCACCATACGCCGTCCAACGGCTCCGCAAACAGCGAGGGGATAACCAGCAGAAGAGGTATCAGATACAGCACTTGCCTCGTAAGGCTCAGAAAAATCGATTTGCCCGCCATTCCGATCGAGGTGAACAGGTTGCCCGTCACCATCTGAAATCCCACTACCAGCATCGAACTGCAAATAATTCGCATCGGCGTAACCGTACCGGCTATCAAGTCCGGGTCATGCGTGAACAGCCTCGTCACCTGCTCGGGAATACACTCGCCTAACACAAACACCATTCCCATCACGATAGTGGCATACAGACTGGTCAGATAAAACGACCTGAGCATCCGGTGGTACTGCTTGGCGCCGTAGTTGAAACCCGCTATCGGCTGCATGCCCTGATTCAAGCCCATTACCATCATGGCAAACACAAACGTCATACGGTTGATCACACCATACGACGCTATCGCTAAATCGCCGCCGTACCGCTTCAATTGGTTGTTGATGATGATTACTACAAAACAATGGGCAATATTGTATAAAAACGGCGCCATGCCAATAGCCAATGCACGCTTGGTGATATTCCTATCCAGCACCCAAATTCCCCGATGGAATCGGACTAATTCGCTCTTGTCCATGAATCGAGTCAGCTGCCATACTACAGCTACGGCCTGGCTGATCACCGTAGCCAATGCCGCTCCGCGAACTCCCATACCGAAACCGAAAATGAAGATCGGATCCAGCACAATATTGATACCTACTGCCACTATCGTTGCCGTCATCGAGAACCGCGGATGACCGGCTGAGCGAAGCATACTGTTCAAGCCGAAATAAATATGAGTCAGGATATTGCCGTACAATATTATTTCCATATACTCACGCGCATAGACAATAGTAGCCTCGCTTGCGCCGAACGCATACAGAATAGGCTCTATCCATACCAGCCCCACCATCATCACGATAGCCGACAGGATAATATTGAGCACGATCACATTGCCCAGTACACGATTGGCTTTCTCATAATCGCGTTCACCCAAATAGATCGCCAGCAGCGATGAAGCACCTACGCCTACCAGGCTGCCGAACGCGGCACAGATATCCATAAACGGTTTGGCTACCGTCAGCGCACCTAACGCCAATGCGCCTACTCCGTGGCCGATATAGATACTATCCACTATATTATACAGCGAACTGGCCGTCATCGCGATGATGGCGGGCAACGCGTACTTCCAGAGCAGATGGTGCACCGGAGCAGTTCCCAGTTCGGTGGTAGCATTCATTGTTTTATTAACTAGTTGGCTAGTTAGCTAGTTGACTAGTAGGCGAGTTCATTAACAGCCCGGCTATCTTCTCAAACGCCAAGGCCGCAGGGTGTCCGGCCTGCAACGCGACAGGCACGCCTTCGTCGCCGCCCTCGCGGATGGATTGCACCAGCGGAATCTGTCCCAGCAAGGGGATATTCAGTTCCTCTGCCAGCGCTTTGCCGCCGTCCTTGCCAAAGATATAATACTTGTTCTGAGGCAACTCCGCAGGCGTAAACCATGCCATATTCTCCACCAACCCGAGAATAGGTACATTCACTTTCTCGTTGCGGAACATCTCCACCCCCTTGCGCGCGTCTGCCAATGCCACCGGTTGCGGAGTAGTAACCACTATCGCACCCGTCAACTGCAGCTCGGCTATCAATGTCAGATGAATATCGCTCGTGCCGGGAGGCAGGTCAATCAGGAAATAATCCAACTCTCCCCAATGAGCATCTTCTATCAGCTGTTTGAGCGCATTGCCGGCCATGCCTCCCCGCCATATCACCGCGCTCTCGGGATTGACGAAAAAGCCTATTGACAATATCTTGACTCCGTATTGCTCAATCGGCTCAATCAACGTGCGACCGTCTTCCTCTACCGAATACGGACGAGCATCCTCGCAATGAAACATCTTGGGGATAGACGGGCCGTGTATATCTGCGTCCAGCAAACCTACCCGATAGCCTTTCTCCGCCAAAGCCACCGCCAAATTGGCGGTCACGGTCGATTTGCCTACTCCGCCCTTGCCGCTGTGTATCGCTATCATATGCTTGGCATGGATAACTGACGCAGATCTGACCTTGCTGACAGCTGACGGCTGTTTGACAAACTTCACATGAATCTTCGCAACTATATTCGGATCAACGTAGGTTTGCAACGCCACCTCGGCTGCTTTCATTACCGATTTCATGAACGGGTCATTCTCTTTGGGGAAAATGAGCGAAAACGACACCTCGAAACCCGATATGCGGATATCGTCTTCCAGCATACCGCTCTCTATCAGGTCGCTGCCTGTGCCCGGATAGCGCACATGGCGCAATGCATCTATGATTTGTTGGGGATACACGATTATAATGGTTAATGGTTAATGGCTAAGGGTTTGGGGTATAGGTGCTTGATTGGCGCGCCGCTCTCTTACAATCAGTAATGCCTCCTCCCTGATATCAGCAGGCAACTCTATATGCCGCAGTTGCAAACTACGGCACCACCCCGGTACATCGCTCTCTTGCAGCGAGTTGAATACCTGCGCAATAGCGTCGTGCTGGCTTCCGGTATATGCCTCAGGGGCGATACCAGCCAGGGCATCCAGTTCTTCGTCGTCGTAATACTCCGGCTCGGCATTAGTCTGCAACAGCGTCTCACGTTCACATACCAGATGCTCGCCGCAGCACCCCTCAGGCCGGCTCAGTAGCGGTGCTGCGCCCTTTTTCCGGCGCTCACGGATTTCCGTCAGCACCAGCACTACAACGCCTAATACTATGAATAAAATCAGCGGTAACATGCGCCTTTCGCCATTACTCCTCCACGGCGTCTTCCTCTATCACCAGATTGTCAATGATGAAATTCTGACGCTCGTTGGTGTTCTTGCCCATATAGAAAGCCAGCAACTCGTTCACGCTGTCCTCTTTGCGCAGTTTGACCTGATCCAGACGAATACCGTCACCTATAAAGCCCTTGAACTCGTCGGGCGATATCTCGCCCAATCCTTTGAATCGGGTGATCTCCGGGGTCTTGATAGCCTCGATAGCCGCCAGCCGTTCCTCTTCGCTGTAGCAATAGCGCGTCTGGGTCTTGTCCTTCACACGGAACAACGGCGTCTGCAGAATATATACATGCCCTTTCTTCACCAGATCGGGGAAGAACTGCAGGAAGAAAGTGAGCATCAGCAGACGTATATGCATACCATCGACATCCGCATCGGTGGCAATGATTACTTTGTTGTACCTGAGCTCATCCAGCCCATCCTCTATATTGAGTGCCGACTGCAGGCAATTGAATTCCTCGTTCTCATACACCACGGATTTGCTGAGCCCGTAGCTGTTGAGCGGTTTGCCTCGTAGCGAGAACACCGCCTGTGTCCTAACGTCGCGGCTCTTGGTGATACTTCCCGATGCCGACAAACCCTCCGTAATAAAGATACTGCTCTCCAGCCGCAAATCGTCGTCTGCATCTTTGGCGGACTTGACCGGTTTGGGGTCATTGAGGTGAATCTGGCAATCGCGGAGCTTGGGGTTGTTCACCAGGTTCTTTTTCGCCCTCTCGCGTGCCGCTTTGGTCACACCGGCTATGGCTTTGCGCTCTTTCTCGCTGTCCTGTATCTTCTGCAGCATCACCTCGGTGATCTCGGGGTGTTTGTGCAGGTAGTTGTCCAGCTGTTGCTTCACGAAATCATTGACGAACTTGTTGACGCTCACGCCGCCAGTCGGACTCATGTCTTTCGATCCGAGTTTGACCTTTGTCTGGCTCTCGAACACAGGCTCCTCCACATTGATGGCAATGGCGCCGACGACGCCGTTACGGATGTCCGCCAAGTCTTGATTCTTGTTGAAGAACTCTTTGATAGTGCGGCCTATCGCCTCACGGTAAGCCGTCTGGTGCGTACCGCCCTGTATGGTATGCTGACCGTTGACAAAGGAGAAATACTCGTCACTGTTCTGGTCGGTATGGGTCAGGGCTATCTCGATATCCTCGCCTTTCAGATGAATAATCGGATAAAGCGGCTCCACGGTCATATTCTCCGTCAGCAGGTCCAAGAGACCGTTTTTGCTGACAAATTTCTGACTTCTGACGGCTGAATTCTGATGGCTTGTATATACCAGCGTCAGACCGGTGTTGAGATAGGCGTAGTTGCGTAACAGTTCTTCGATATAGTCATCGCGGAAATGATAGTTCTCAAACAGACCTTTGCTGTTGTCCGGCACAAACTCGATAATCGTGCCTCGGCGTTCGGTGCCATTGTAGTCTTGAATACCCGTGTCGGACGTCAGTTTGCCTTGGGCGAACTCCGCTTTGCGCATTTTGCCTTCGCGGAATGATTGTACGGAGAAATAGCTCGACAAGGCGTTCACGGCTTTCGTTCCCACACCATTCAAACCCACGGATTTCTTGAAGGCTTTGCTGTCGTACTTGCCGCCTGTGTTGAGCATCGACACTACATCCACCAACTTGCCCAACGGAATACCGCGTCCGTAGTCACGCACGCGTACCATCTGATGACCGGCTTCTGCTTCCTGACCGCTGACGCAGGTCTGACTTGGCTGACTGCTGATCTCTACCTCTATCACTTTGCCTTCACCCATTCGGAACTCGTCAATCGAGTTGTCGATGCTCTCTTTGATGAGCACATAGATTCCGTCGTCCGAGTGACTGCCGTCACCCAGTTTGCCGATATACATACCCGGACGACGCCGGATGTGTTCCATATCATCAAGGTGGATAATGTTCTCATCGCCGTATGAAACGGCATTGTTATTCAGTTCGTCTTGTTCAGCCATAGTACGCCAATCTATTTTCGCTGCAAAATTACAAAAAAAAAACGACATACGCAAATCTATTTGTTGCTTTTGTACATTTTAATCTTTGACTTCTTTACACAACAGCGAGATTTCGCCCGCTGCTACAAAGGCGAGGACTGCATCAGCTGGCGCTTATGTGCCTGAAAGACGCATGAAAGAAAAGGGCATAAAAGAAAAAGAAGCAAAAAGAAAAAAAACTATATAAAGAAAGCCTGCCACTGGCTGCATAGTATATATTATATAGGCCTAATCAGGCAGAAATAGGCAGATTTAGGCAGATATAGGCAAAGCGGAAAGTGGCTGGCTGGCGGTTTTTGAAAGGTGAAAGGTAAAAGGTGAAAAGTGAAAGGTGAAAGGTAAAGGTGAAAGGTAAAGGTGAAAGGCGAATGTTTTTATCCGAGTTGCCTCCGATGTGCGTCCGAGATTCACTCGATATTACCCCGATAACCTATTTATAAACCAATGAAAACAAGATGATTATGGAAATGACGAACAAGCGCGACATGGCGGCATGACGAAAGTCTGATGGCTGAAGAAAAAAAGAAAGTGCCCGCACGGAATATGCGGGCACTTTTATGGCAGCTGAATCCGGTATTTAACCGACAGCTGACTGATACGACTTAGAGTTGCGGGCCGGCAGCAACCAGTGCTTTGCCTGCCTCGTTGGTGGTGTACTTGTCGAAGTTCTTGATAAAGCGTGCAGCCAGGTCTTTGGCCTTAACCTCCCATTCTGCGGCATCTTTGTAGGTGTCGCGCGGATCGAGGATAGCGGGATCTACGCCCGGCAGAGCTGTCGGAACCTCAAAGTTGAAGTACGGGATCTTCTTGGTCGGTGCAGTCAGGATGTCACCGCCGAGGATAGCATCGATGATACCACGGGTGTCGCGGATAGAGATACGTTTGCCCGTACCGTTCCAGCCGGTGTTGACGAGGTATGCCTTCGCGCCGGATTTCTCCATTTTCTTCACCAGCTCCTCAGCATATTTGGTCGGGTGCAACTCAAGGAACGCCTGTCCGAAGCAAGCCGAGAAGGTCGGAGTCGGCTCGGTGATGCCGCGCTCTGTACCTGCGAGTTTTGCGGTGAAGCCGCTCAGGAAGTAGTACTTCGTCTGCTCCGGAGTCAGAATAGATACAGGAGGCAGTACGCCGAAGGCGTCAGCGGAGAGGAAGATGACGTTCTTGGCAGCCGGACCGGCGCTGATCGGTTTAACGATCTTCTCGATATGGTTGATCGGATAGCTGACGTGGGTGTTCTCAGTCACGCTCTTGTCAGCGAAATCAATCTTGCCGTTCTCGTCAACGGTTACGTTCTCCAGCAGTGCGTCGCGACGGATAGCGTTGTAGATATCGGGCTCGGACTCTTTGTCGAGGTTGATCACCTTGGCATAGCAGCCGCCCTCCAGGTTGAACACACCCTTGTCATCCCATCCGTGCTCGTCATCGCCGATCAGCAGACGTTTCGGGTCGGTAGAAAGAGTAGTCTTGCCGGTACCGGAGAGACCGAAGAAGATAGCGGTGTTCTTGCCCTCCATGTCGGTGTTGGCGGAGCAGTGCATCGAAGCGATGCCGCGGAGCGGCAGATAGTAGTTCTGCATCGAGAACATACCTTTCTTCATCTCGCCGCCATACCAGGTGTTGATGATCACCTGCTCGCGGCTGGTGGTGTTGAATGCCACGCAGGTCTCGCTGTTCAGACCCAGCTCTTTGTAGTTCTCCACTTTGGCTTTCGAAGCGTTGTAGATCACGAAGTTCGGCTCAAAGTCTTTCAGCTCCTCCTCGGTCGGCTGGATGAACATGTTCTTAACGAAGTGTGCCTGCCATGCTACCTCTACGATGAAGCGTACAGCCAGACGGGTCTCTTTGTTAGCGCCGCAGAAAGCGTCCACTACGTAGAGGTTCTTGTTGCTCAGCTCTTTGATAGCCAGCTCTTTCACCTTGGCCCATACTTCTTCGCTCATGGGGTGGTTGTCGTTCTTGTAGCCCTCGGTGGTCCACCATACGTTGTCATGGCTCTGTGCGTCATCCACGATGTATTTGTCCTTAGGCGAACGGCCGGTGTAGATACCGGTCATTACATTTACTGCGCCGAGCTCGGTCAGCTGGCCTTTGTCATAGCCGGTCAGTTCGGGCTTGGTCTCCTCTGCGAACAGATACTCGTAGGAAGGGTTGTGGGCGATAACGGTTGCGCCCTGGATACCATACTTGGTAAGATCTAATGCTTTCATGTTGTTTATTTTGTTTGAATTAGTTTGACGTTGTTGGATGTCGTTTCAGCGGCGTACCGCTAATAAATCGAGTACAAAATTACTACAAAATTTGCAATTACGCAAATGAGAGGTGCTTTTTTTAAGAAAAATTCTTAAATTTGTGAAATCCATTTGGCAAAGTCGGCTTTTTTTACTACCTTTGCGGCCGCAATTTGAAATTGAACGTGGATAACCGATACGAAAAACAAGATTTGCAGGCAGCTCTGGCTGTGTTGCGCGAAGGAGGAATCATAGCCTACCCTACCGATACGGTGTGGGGAATCGGCTGCGACGCCACCAATGCGGAGGCTGTCAGCAAGATATATGCCCTCAAGCAACGCGCGGACAGCAAATCCATGCTCGTTCTGCTGGACTCAGCCGCCAAACTGAATTACTATGCAGATGTGCCTCCTACTGCGGAGATGCTGTTGGGCATTCAGCCGTTAGATGTCCGCCGTCAGCATTCAGAGGAGTCCGGAAAGCCGCTGACCATCATCTATCCCAATGCGCGGCATTTGGCGCCGAACCTGATTGCAGAGGATAGCAGTATCGGTATCCGGATAACCGACGAACCGTTTAGTCAGGCTCTTTGCGCCCAACTGAAACGACCGCTGGTATCCACCTCTGCCAATATCAGCGGACACCCTACCGCACGGTTTTTTCACGAGATAGAACCTGCTATCTTGGAAGGTGTGGACTACGTCTGCCGTTTCCGCAGGGAGGATGAGACGCCTCACGAACCAAGCAGTATTATCAAAGTGAACAGCAATGACACTTTCGTCATCATCCGCCAATAAATGACTAAATGGTAAATGACTAAACGGTAAATGCCATGACCCTGAGAAGAAAGCAACAACTGACATACTTGACAGCCGACCTCATCAGCAGTGAGCTGGTTTGGCTGTGTTTCTTAGGCTTCCGCTGGATGGTTTACGAGGGGCATGTTGCGTTGCTGGAAGACGTGCTGGTTCCGGCGTTCAGTTTCTGGCTGCCGCTGATTGTATATCCTCTGGTGTGTTTATCCATATACTATCTCTCAGGCTACTATCTGAGGCCTTTCCAGAAACCGCTATGGCGGGAGTTTCTGCGTACACTTGCCTCTGCAATAATCATCTCACTCATCTTCTTCTTTGCCATCATCATTGACGACCCTGTCTCTGATTCCACCACCTACCAACGCTACATGGTTTCGCTGGCAGCATTGTTCTCATTGCAGTTCACGCTGAGTTATATTCCTCGTCTGACCATCACGTTACTCTCGCGCAAATTAGGCATAGTAAGGACACAAGTGGTGCACTCACAAGAAGAAGCCCTGCGTCTCCGCGCCGGTGAACAGGACGAAGTCATTCTGGACTTGCCCGGCGATTACTCCGACCGTAAGCTATATGAGCTGATAGCCCAGCTCTATCCTTTATCCTGCGAGATAAGCATGGTGCCCCGCGTGTACGATATGCTCACCGGTGCCGCACGTATCGGATTTATCGACCGCCCTTCACTCATCCGTATTACCGAGCAGCACATGACCGATTCGGAGGTGTGTATCAAGCGTGCCAGCGACATCGTTCTCTCCTTCGTGGGACTTATTCTGCTATCGCCCCTCCTGCTCGCAATAGCTATTATGGTATGGTGTTCGTCCAAAGGTCCGGCAATATATAGCCAGGAGCGTATCGGCTTGTACGGACGGCCGTTCCAAATCTACAAGTTCCGCACAATGATTAACCAAGCCGAAGCAGACGGCATTCCTCAAATAACAGCCGACCACGACCCTCGTATCACGCCTGTCGGTCATTGGCTGCGCAAATACCGTCTGGACGAACTGCCGCAATTATGGAATATCCTCCGCGGGGACATGTCTATCGTCGGTCCGCGCCCCGAACGGCCGTATTTCATCGAACAGATTATGGCGGAAGCGCCGTATTACTGCCTGCTATACAAAGTCCGCCCGGGTTTGACCAGCTGGGGACCTATCCGCGTAGGCTATACCGACACCATGGAGAAAATGATAGAACGGCTCAATAGTGACATCGTTTATGTAGAAAACATGAGCCTGCTTCTGGATTTGAAAATTCTATTCTTTACGATAGGTGTTATTCTGGATGGCAAAGGCAAATAAATACGACGAGAACATCGCACGGGTTGAAGCGATTGTCAGCAGGCTGGAACAGGCGGAGGCTATTAGTATGGATGAATACAAAAAACTGGCAGCCGAAGCTGCCGGTTTGCTCAAAGAGTGCAAAGCAGAAATCACTGCACTTGAAAACGAGCTGAATGCCTGACACGCACTCTATGCTATTATTTGTTTACCCGCGCTTGCTATGCTTGAATGTCTTGGCAGAAACCATAGGCTCGCTATGCGCCATGATTTCTTTTACACCTTCTTCTGTCAACAAGGCGGCATCTACTGATTTAGGAATACGGTAGTTGCCGTTCGGGGCTTGGATATACACTCCGTAGCGGCCGTTGATGACTTTAATCTCCCCAAAATCATGTATCGGTGTAGCCGATTGCTGTTTGGCTTGTATGAGTTCAATCGCCTGAGCCATCGTAATCGCTAACGGGTCAATCGTACGAGGGATAGAGACAAATGCGCCGTCGTAGCGCACATAAGGCCCGAACTTGCCTTCCCCTACTACGATTTCTTTGCCCTCATGCACGCCTAATGTATAAGGCAAGGAAGTCTTGAACAGTTCCAATGCCTCGTCCAGTGTAATGGAGAAAATCGATTGTTCCTTTTTCAGACTCGCGAACTTAGGTTTCTCTACTGTAGCATCGCCCATCTGCACACAAGGACCTATTTTGCTGATTTTGGCAATCACTGGCAATCCTGTTTCCGGATCATTGCCCAGCAATCTTCCTTCCACTTTTCCCGTTGGAATCGAGGAGATTGACGGGTGGAACTCTTTATAGAAGGCATCTACAGTCTCCACCCAGTCGGCTTTCCCTTCAGCTATCCGGTCAAACTGCTGCTCCTCATGAGCTGTGAAATCATAACTGAGGATATTGGGGAAATGGGCTACCAGAAAATCATTCGTTATGCGTCCGAGGTCGGTAGGCAGCAGACGCTGTGTTTCCGCTCCGTACAATTCCTGTTTCTTACGCTCGCTGATTTGTCCGTTTTTCAAGGTCAGTATAGCCGTGTCACGTTTAATGCCGGCTACCGATCCCCGCTCCACATATTTGACATGCTGGATGGTCTCAATGATTGTTGCATACGTGGAAGGACGTCCGATGCCGAGTTCCTCCATCCGTTTGACCAACGTCGCCTCATTGAAACGATAAGGCGGTTTGTTGTATGTCTGGATAGCCTGCGCTTCTTGCAGTTTGAGCGCTTCGCGGATAGACATAGACGGCAAAATACGGTTCTCTTCCTCCTGATCATCCGTAGATTGCACATAGACGCGTGTGAAGCCGTCAAAAGTAATCACCTCACCGGTTGCCACAAAACGGTAAGGCGTACCGGTAATTCCCACTTCTACCTGGGTTTTCTCTACTTCCGCCTCTGCCATCTGGCTGGCAACCGTACGTTTCCAAATGAGTTCGTACAGACGCTGCTCGTCGCGGTTGGCACCCGCGTGCTCCGTCTCGATATAAGTAGGCCGGATAGCTTCGTGCGCCTCCTGTGCCCCTTTGGTGGAAGTATGGAACTGGCGTGTGCGGACATAGTTTTCGCCAAACTGCTCTGCTATCACTTTTTTGGCGGTTCCAATCGCAAGCGACGAGAGATTGACGCTGTCGGTACGCATGTACGTGATTCGTCCGCTCTCGTAGAGCGATTGCGCCAGACGCATTGTTTTGGAAACCGTGAAATGCAGTTTGCGCGCAGCTTCCTGCTGGAGCGTGGAGGTAGTGAAGGGAGGAGCCGGCATGTGTTTGAGCGGCTTACGCTCCACGCTGCTGACGTGAAAACGCGCATTGTTGATTGCAAGGAGAAAATCCTGCGCATCGTTCTTGTGTGCAAAACGATGGTTCAGTTCGCAACGCAGAACGGACGCATCACCGGGATTTGTACCGATGAAATCGGCAAAAATACGATATTGCGAACTTGTTCGGAATGATTCTATTTCCCGCTCTTTCTCTACAATCAGTCGCACAGCCACCGACTGCACCCGTCCCGCCGACAGACCGGTTGTCACTTTGCGCCAGAGCACCGGTGACAGCTCAAATCCCACAATTCTATCCAGGACGCGGCGCGCCTGCTGGGCATTCACCAGATTATAATCTATATCGCGCGGCTCCAGAATAGCCTGCTGGATAGCCGGTTTGGTAATCTCATGAAACACAATGCGTTTGGTATTGTCGGAGTTGAGGTGCAATACTTCCTTCAGATGCCATGCTATAGCTTCTCCCTCGCGGTCTTCATCAGACGCGAGCCACACTGTGTCGGATTTCTTGACTTCTTTTTGCAATTGCTCCACCAAATGCTCCTTGTGCGGATCCACTACATAATTGGGTTTGTATCCATGCTCGAAATCAATACCCATTGAGTTCTTCCCCAGCGGTTCGATGTCGCGTATATGCCCCTGGCTGCTCAACACATGGTAATCGCTACCGAGAAACTTCTCGATTGTCTTGGCTTTGGCCGGAGACTCAACTATCACTAAATTTTTGCTCATTGTACTATATAATAAGGTGTACGTCTCAAAAAACTGCCGCAAAAGTAGTATAAAAAAATTATTTGTGCAAATTTTTTTTATTTACTTGCATATATCAAAGATATTTATTATCTTTGCACCCGAATTGAAAAAAATATTTGTAATTTTTTTATCGAAAGGGCTTGCATGAACATTTTTTTAGTCGTATTATTAGTGCTCGCGGGCGTCGCGCTATTAGTAGCGGAGTTGTTTCTATTGCCGGGTTTCGGCATAGCAGGCGTGAGCGGTATGGGCTGCCTGATCGGGGCAGTACTGGTGGCTTATTTGAAAATCAGTCTGGTTGCCGGCCGCATCGTGCTGGGCGCCTCCGTGTTGCTCAGTGTACTCGCTGTCTGGGCATTTTTGCGCAGCCGTACGCTGGACAAGATGGCGTTGGACACCAAGATTGACGGCAAAGTGGAACTTGCCAACAACAAACTCAAAAAAGAGGAAAAGGAAGAAGAAGCCGGTGCTTAGTCCGTATGATGTAGGCGTCATAACGCACTAATCACCTACTCTTGGGTCGAAAAATCATTTACTCAATATTTACTCAAAAACAATGCTATTATGGATCCTATTATGATTGTGCTTGGAACGCTGATTTTTATCGCGCTCTGTATTTTTTTCTACTATGTGCCGTTTATGCTGTGGATCAACGCCGCAGTGAGTGGCGTTCGTATCAGTCTGGTGCAACTCTTTCTGATGCGTATCCGCAAAGTACCTCCCACCAAGATTGTCAATTGCATGATTGAGGCCCACAAGGCCGGTCTGACCGATGTCAAACGCGATGGTTTGGAGGCGCACTACCTGGCCGGCGGTCATATCGAGCGCGTTGTACATGCTCTGGTTTCTGCCAGCAAAGCAGGTATCACACTGCCCTTCCAGATGGCTACCGCCATCGACCTGGCAGGACGCGACGTATTTGAAGCCGTTCAGATGAGCGTCAATCCGAAAGTAATTGACACGCCTCCGGTAACGGCAGTAGCCAAAGACGGTATTCAGTTGATTGCCAAGGCCCGTGTGACCGTACGCGCAAACATCAAACAACTGGTGGGCGGCGCCGGAGAGGACACCATATTGGCACGTGTAGGCGAGGGTATCGTCAGCTCCATCGGTAGCGCCGAGAGCCACAAACAGGTGCTCGAAAACCCTGATTCTATCAGCAAACTGGTGCTTTCCAAAGGTCTGGACGACGGTACGGCGTTTGAGATTCTGAGTATTGATATCGCGGATATTGACGTAGGCAAGAACATCGGAGCCCAACTGCAGATGGATCAGGCCAACGCAGACAAAAACATTGCCCAGGCGAAAGCCGAAGAGCGTCGCGCTATGGCCATTGCCAGCGAGCAGGAGATGAAAGCGAAGGCACAGGAAGCCCGTGCGAAAGTGATTGAGGCAGAGGCACTGGTTCCTCAAGCCATGGCAGAGGCCTTCCGCAACGGCAATCTGGGCATTATGGATTACTACAAAATGCAAAATATCCAGGCTGACACACAAATGCGCGAGCAGATAGCCAGCGGAGGGGAGAAGAAAAAGAAGTGAGAATAGCATTGTTGCAATACCCCGTTGTATGGGCAGACCCGCAGGCTAATACCCTCCTGCTGGACGAACGTTTGCGCGCCATCCGCGGCAAGGCGGACATAGCCGTTGTACCGGAGATGTTCAGCACAGGTTTTTGCACCGACCGTCCGGATTTAGCAGAGCCATGGGGTGGCGAGACATGCCAGTCGCTGCAGCGCATGGCGGACGAATACGATCTGGCTATCATGGGCAGCCTGATTGTAAACCTACAACAGGAGAACGAACCATCTGCAACAGAACAAGGGACGAGGGAACTGCGCAACCGCGGGTTTATGTTCCGCCCCCACGCGGAGCCGCTCTTTATAGACAAGCGCCATTTATACAAACACGGCGGAGAAGCGGAGTTCCTTTCTCCGGGCAACCAACGCGAAGTATGGGAGTTCCGCGGCGCGAAAATAAGGCTGGCCATATGCTATGATTTGCGCTTCCCTGTCTGGCTCAGGCAGGATAAAAACAACCTGTATGACATTCTGGTTGTAGTAGGCTGCTGGCCTACGGCGCGCATCAAATACTGGGACACCATGCTGGCAGCCCGCGGCGCGGAAAACCACTGCTATGCGGTAGGTGTCAATCTGGTAGGCACCGACGGTCTGCAGATAGCGTACAACGGTCATTCGGCCGCCTATGACACATGGCTCAATGATCTGGCAGGTTTTTCCGACGGCGAGGAAGGAACACGTATCGTAGATTTTCCGCTGGAGAAGTTATGGCATTTCCGCGAGGTGCTACCTCAATGGCAGGATGCGGATGATTATGAAATTACGAATTAAGAAAATTGCGCGGCAATAATCGTTCGAGCGAACGCGAGATAAGAATTACGTGGAGAGTGTTTGGAAAATAAAACAATTGACAGCTGACGAGCAGTCGGCTGCAGAACGTTTGTCAGGCGATCTGGATATCAGTCCGCTTGCCGGACGTATATTGGCAAGCCGCGGTATCCGCACAGCCACTGAAGCACGGGCGTATATCCGCCCTACGCTGGACAGCCTGCACGATCCGTTCCTCATGCGTGACATGAGTGCCGCTGTCAACCGTCTGGAGCAAGCTATTGACCGTCATGAGCGGATCATGGTATATGGCGATTACGACGTGGACGGAACAACGGCTGTGGCTTTGATGTATTCGTTTCTGCGCACCCGTACTGACAACCTGATCTATTATATTCCCGATCGCTACCGGGAAGGTTATGGCATCTCCAAAGAAGGTATTGACACCGCCAAACGCGAGGGATGCGGGCTGGTTATTGCACTGGATTGCGGCATCAAAGCCGTAGATAAGATAGCCTACGCCAACAGCCTTGATATAGATTTTATCATTTGCGACCATCATACACCGGGAGAAGAAATCCCCAAGGCTGTTGCGGTTCTGAATATGAAACGCAACGACTGTCCTTATCCATACAAAGAGCTGAGCGGTTGCGGCGTAGGATTCAAACTGGTGCAAGCCTATGCCCAACGCAAAAATATCGACAAACAAGAGATATACCGTTTGCTGCCGCTACTGGCCATGAGTATCGCCAGCGATATTGTCCCTGTTACAGGCGAAAACCGTGTATTGGCTTTTTACGGCCTAAGGGCGCTGAATGCCTATCCGTCTGTAGGTGTAAAAGCTATCATGCAGGTTGCCGGAATGGGAGAAAAACCGGTAACCATCAGCGATCTGGTATATAAAATCGGTCCTCGTATCAATGCCGCCGGACGCATCAAAAGCGGCGCCGAAGCCGTGCGGCTGCTGATTACCGACGACGAGGCGGAGGCACAACAGTTTGCCCAAGATATCAATGCCTACAACCAGGATCGCCGCGAAAAAGACACACAGACGACAGACGAAGCCCTGGAGCAGTTGGCGGCTGACCCTATGAATGCAGAGAAACATACAACTGTGGTCTATTCCCCCGACTGGCACAAAGGTGTGGTGGGGATTGCAGCCAGCCGGCTGACGGAGAGTTGGTACCGCCCCACTATAGTGCTCACCAAAGGCGATGACGATATCATAAGCGGTAGTGCCCGAAGCGTAAGTGATTTTGATATCTACACGGCTATCGACTCCTGCCGCGACCTGCTGACCAACTTCGGCGGACACAAGTTTGCTGCAGGCTTGAGCATGCACCTGAGCGATCTGCCGGAGTTCAAAGAGCGTTTTGAAGCCTATGTGGCAGCACATATCACTCCCGAACAAATGATGCCGACACTGGAGATTGACGCCGAGGTGGAACTGAGCGACATGAACTGGAAGCTGTATAAGATTTTGCAGTGCCTGGAACCATTCGGTCCCGGTAACGAGCGTCCCCTGTTCATGAGCCGCAACCTCATCAACAACCGGAACACACGAGCCGTGAGCAACGGACGTCATCTGCATCTGGACGTCACCGACCGTGTGGCGGCTATAGACGGCGTGGCTTTCGGCGAGGGAGATAAAGCCGGGCATCTGCAGAACGGCAAGAGCGTGGATATTTGTTTCTATCTGGAGGAAAATGTTTTCCGCGGCAAAAGCACTCTTCAAATGAATGCACAGGATATCAAACTGAATAACTAAAGATTCCAAGATATGTTTTCCGAACGTGACACCAAAGGTCCGAGCCTGCGTCGAGGCTCCATCGAAGTAGTATGCGGCTCCATGTTCTCCGGCAAAACCGAAGAACTCATCCGCCGCATGAAACGCGCCAAGTTTGCCAAGCTGCGCGTAGAGATTTTCAAACCCGCTATTGATGTGCGCTACAGCGAGGCGGATGTCGTAAGTCACGACCGCAATGTTATTCAATCCACCCCTGTGGACAGCAGTCAGAATATCCTGCTGCTGGCTAATGATATTGATGTGGTAGGTATTGACGAAGCTCAGTTTTTCGATATGGGCATCGTAGATGTATGCCAACAACTGGCCAACCGTGGGATCCGCGTCATCGTAGCCGGTCTGGATATGGATTTCCGGGGTGTGCCTTTTGGTCCTATCCCAGCGCTGATGGCCATTGCCGACGATGTGTACAAGACACATGCCATATGTGTTCATTGCGGCGATTTGGCATATGTGAGCCACCGCCTGGTACAAAGCGAAAAACGAGTGCTGCTGGGCGAGACGGAAAGTTATGAACCTCTCTGCCGTGCTTGCTACAACAAAGCACTTGCAGCCGAAGCAACCAAAGAGTAATTTGCGATATATAGACGTCATATTACCTCTCGCCATCCGGGATTGCTACACCTATAGCCTCCCGGATGATTTGGCTATGCCGGCCCCCGGTACACGGGTGGTAGTACCGGTGATGAAAAAAGAGGTACGCGGCGTGGTGTTACGCGAGCATAGCGAAGCGGTAGATCCGGAATGGCAAGCAAGAATACGGCCTATTTTGTCTGTTATCAACGATGCACCGATAGTGGGCCTGCAACAACTGGCCTTATGGGAATGGATGAGCAACTATTATATGTGTACGCTGGGCGAGGTGATGAGTGCGGCGCTGCCTAACGGTTTGGACAAACGACTCCTCAATCCTCCCAAACGCAAACGCGTGCATCCGGATCCCTATCAAGGTCCTATTGAACCGCAACACCCATTGACAGCGGCACAACAAAAATGTATCGATGAAACCGAGGGATTATGGATTTCCGGCAAACCCATTGTACTGCTGCACGGTGTCACGAGCAGCGGCAAAACAGAAATCTATATCCAACTGATTGAGAAACAGCTGCAAGCAGGACAAAATGTGTTATATCTGGTTCCAGAAATAGCCCTTACCACCCAACTGACCAGTCGCCTGCAACGCATCTTCGGCAATAAACTTATCGTCTATCACAGCCGTTTCACCGATGCCGAACGCGAGGAATTATACCACGCAGCCGCGAAGAATGAACCACATGTAGTTATCGGAGTCAGAAGTGCGATATTCCTTCCCATACCGCAGTTAGGTCTGGTGATTGTGGATGAGGAACATGAGACAAGCTACAAGCAAACAGAGCCGGCACCGCGATACCACGCACGCACGGCTGCACTGATGCTGGCAAAAATACACGACTCTCATGTGGTATTAGGTAGTGCCACTCCATCCATTGAAAGCTATTATATGGCAGAGAAAGGTGTCTATGGCCTAACCCGGTTAAGCGAACGCTATGCAGGTATACAACTGCCTGATGTACAGCTCATTGACCTCAAACAGCAATACAAACGCAAAGAGATGTACGGACATCTGAGCGACCCGCTTGTTGATTCCATCCGGCGGACTCTGACTGAGGGAAAACAGGTTATCCTTTTTCAGAATCGACGTGGCTATGCCCCTATGTTGCAATGTTCGCAATGCGGCCAAGTACCACGGTGCATCCAATGCGATGTACCTCTCACTCTGCATATGCAAGCGCATGAACTGCGGTGTCATTATTGCGGCTATCGGACAGTAGTCCCTACTGTATGCCCTCATTGCGGAAGCGAGCTGAGAGTACAGGGAGTAGGTACCGAGCGTATTGAGGACGAGGTGCAACAACTCTTTCCTGAAGCACGGATTCTGCGGATGGATCTGGATACCACGCGCAATAAAACTGCCTACCAGGACATCATCAATGCCTTTGCCAAACACGAGTGCGACATCCTCATCGGGACCCAAATGGTAACCAAAGGACTCCATTTTGATGACGTACAACTGGTGGGAGTTGTGAACGCCGACCCACTACTGAACCAACCGGATTTTCGGGCATATGAACGAGCCTACCAGATGTTAGAACAGGTGGCAGGGCGGAGTGGCCGTAGCGGCAAACAAGGCAAAGTGCTGATACAAACCTTCGATGCCGCCAACAGGCTCTATAGTCTGGTACAAACACATGATTACGAACAACTCTATCGCTCGCAATTAGGTGAACGCAGGCTGTTCAGTTATCCCCCTTTTCACAGGCTGATATGCATCCAGCTACGGCATCACGATACCCTTCGCGTGGAAGCAGCAGCGCAAGTCCTGCAACAACGCCTGACACTCATCTTCGGCAACCGTGTTTCTGCAGTAGTTGTGCCGTCCGTTGCCAGACTACAAGCCTACCATATACGCCATATTATCCTCCGTATCGAGCAAGGAGCCAGTCTCAATGGCGCCAAACAACGCCTTAGGGAGGCCGTGGATTACACATATTCCCACAAAGACGCCAAAGGAGTACAAATTATAATAGATGTTGACCCTATCTAATTGTTAACGAACATAGTTATGACAAAACCATATATTACTTTTAATTATCCCGATGAAACCGCGCGTTTGCGGCATACTGTGGCGTATATCAACGAGCAGATTGAATCCGGACACGGAGCACAATTGGTAGCCAATGGCGAAGCATGGCACGACGAACAGTTGAAGCGTATTGCAACAGACATCTGCGCCCGACCGGAAATACGCATAGTACTATTGGCAGGACCTTCCTCCAGCGGGAAAACCAGCACATCGCATCGCCTGTGCCTGCAGCTTTTGGATTGTGGTCGGCAACCGGTGGCGCTATCGCTGGACAACTGGTTTGTAGAGTCCGGTCGTACGCCGTTGGACGAAAACGGCAAACCCGATTACGAGAGTGTGTATGCTTTGGATCTGGAACTCTTGAACAATGACTTGCAAGGACTGATTACCGGCAAACAAGTAGATCTTCCCACATTTAATTTTTTGACCTCCAAACGCGAATATAACGGTGAACAACTACAATTAAAGCAGACAAATATCCTGGTCATAGAGGGGATTCATGCACTCAACCCGCTACTGACGGAGCATATTCCTGCAGAGGGGAAATATAAGGTTTTTGCAGCGCCGATGAGTCCGATCTCGCTGGACGGAGAGCGATGGATTCCTACTTCAGTCAACCGATTGCTACGCCGTATAAGCCGCGACCTGCGCACTCGCGGACACTCGCCATTGGACACCATCGCACTCTGGCCATCGGTGCGCGCTGGCGAAACAAAATGGATCGAACCTTTCCGCCAAGAAGCAAATGCCCAATTCGACACCAGTATGGTGTATGAACTGCCGGCAATCAAAGTGAATGTAGAGCGTGCCCTGCAAACAGTTCCCGCCACAGCTCCCGAATATGAAATGGCAAAACAATTGCAGTTCTTCCTCAAATTCTTTGAACCGCTGGAGACCGATTTGGTTCCCCGCACATCGCTTCTGCGCGAGTTTATCGGAGGTTCTCAGTTCAATGTGGGATAAATAAAAAAGCGCCGTCGGCGCTTTTTTATTGCGGACTGTTGTAATTGCGTCCGTAACTACGATAAGTATCTTTCTCTATTTCTATAGTCGGCTCTTCCAATTGACTTAGCGGTGTGAGCTGCCATTCCAAATATTTGATAGTCAAACCACGGTCAAGCCATTGTTTTTCATAATGCGTCTGCAAGGCACGAGCGTCCTGCAATCGCTCGTTTTCTTCGGTTTCACCGTACAAATCCGCAGTGCTGCACAACAGCGGATAAGGATTTAGCCGCAGCATTTCCGTGGTGTAACGGTAGAGGAATGGACTATCGGTTTTCAGATGAATAACCCCTATCGGTTTCATGATCTGTTGGTAGCGCTGCATAAACCATGTACTTGTCAGTCGTTTGGTGGCTTTTTTCATCTGTGGATCGCAGAACGTGATCCAAATCTCATCTACCTCTCCTGCAGCAAAAAACGAAGTGATTACCTCTATATTGGTGCGCAGAAAAGCCACATTCCTCAGCCCTTTCAGTTCGGCCTCCTTCGCTCCTGCCCACATACGCGCTCCTTTGATATCCACGCCGATGAAATTCTTGTGCGGGTAACGCATTGCCAAGCCTACCGTGTATTCTCCTCTGCCACAGCCAAGTTCCAGCACGATTGGATTGGTGTTCTTGAAATACCGCTCACCCCAGCAGCCTGCCATCTCATGCTTCACAGGCGAACCGTCAGCTTGAGCTGTCTGCATACGGTTCATATCACGTGCTCCGCATTGAAAGACATTGCTGAATGTCTCCATTTCGGCAAATTTCTTGAGTTTATTCTTTCCCATTGCGTTTGATCTCTATTCCTACATCCGTCACACCGCGGAGAAGCGAGTCACGCATTCCATGCTGTACTGCGAAATAATACTTTCCTGTATCCGGAAAATGATAATCGGACTCCAGTAAGACGGGCATTTCTATAAAACCGTGGTGTTTGTCTCCCAGCCATCGTCCCCTGTCATCAGCGAGGTAGAACTCAATCGTGTCACTATAATGCAGCGGGTTGCCACGAACAAACAGCCACATGTTCTGATACGGATAGCGCTCCGTGTGACGAATATAGAGCAAGATATCATATCCCGCCTCTTTATCCATGACCGTAAAATCGAAGTGCTGCAAAGCATTTTCGCCCCATTCTCCCGATGGAATCGGAATAAACTCGCTATATACGGTGTTATGACTGCAAGCCGTGAAGATGGTTGCCGAGAGGATTACCGAGATCAGATAGAGTACTCTTTTCATCTTTTATTGGAATGATAGTGCTTCTTTTTCCGGTCAAAACGCGTGACATCGCCATGGCCTGTCTCGTAGCCGATAGCAGCCTGTACCTCCGTGGAATCCAGAGCCGCCGGTTTTTCACCGCGACTGTTCATTGCAATGATTTCATGTGCACGGTGGACCGAAATAGTCTGCAGATTGGCTGCCATGTGCTGGTCTGACGAATAGGTCACTTTGCCGGCCAACGGATCAGTAGAAAAAAGGAACCACGTTGCATCCTTGGTTTCCAACTGCGTATTGCGCGATGGCAGATGCTTGGATGCATCCTCATAAACCGGCACCTCGTAATTCAAACAACATTTCAACTTGGCGCACATGCCTGCCAGTTTCTGCGGATTGGGAGATATATTCTGAATGCGGGCGGCCCCTGTTCCTACCGACGAGAAATTGATCATCCATGTCGAGCAGCACAACTCGCGGCCACATGGACCCGTACCACCTATACGACCTGCCTCTTGACGCGCACCTATCTGCTTCATTTCCACACGGATACGGAATGTCTCTGCATATACTTTGATCAGCTGACGGAAATCTACACGACCGTCGGCAATGTAATAGAAAATAGCTTTGGTACCGTCTCCCTGATACTCCACATCCCCTATCTTCATTTCCAACCCGAGCGATTTGGCCAACTGACGTGCCTTAATCATCGTCTCCTGCTCGCGTGCATGAGCTTGCGCAGCACGATTCAAATCTTCCTCGGTGGCAATCCGCATCACATTGCGTACCTCGTAGCGCGAGGTGTCAATCTTGTTCTTTTTCATCTGAAGTTCCACAAGTTTACCGGTCAGTACCACCTCTCCCAAATCCTGACCAGTTGTGGCTTCCACTACCACCTTGACACCTTTTTCCAAAGCCAGATGCTGACTGTTGTGGAAATAACCTTTGCGGGTCTGTTTGAACTGAACCTCTATCAGGTCGGTCAATTGTGTATTTTCCGGCAGATCGCTGAGCCAGTCACTCACAGGCAACATATGCGCCGAATTGCGCTTGGTAGCCGATGCTCCCAATTGCTCATGCAGATTTCCTATTGTATATTTTTTCATTCTTTCGGTTTTTTTATCAATATTATCATTTGCAGACACAGGTCGAAGAATATCACTTTGGCGTTGCCGTTCTGCTCTATCTGCCGCTCGGCTTTCTCCAGCTCAAGCATAATCTGTTCCACGTTACCGTTGTGGATAAAAGGCGCGAACTTGACGGAAAAATCACGCTCGTCGGACATCTGGTAGTTCAATTCATTATGACCTAAATTGCGAATATAGTTCTCACGTACCTGATTCTGGGCGTACTGCAGAAAATGTTTCTGTTTCTCCCTGCCTACTTTGCTGTCCGCCATATCCATACTCCACTGACGCAGACGCTTCAGCGACTCGAATTTCATTTTCGGATCTTTCAGTACTCCGACTGTGTACGCATCTCTGAATAGAGCTATGAAATCGCGCAGCTCCTGCTTGTTTTCCTCGGTTTCATCGGATTTTTTCAGTGCTTGCAGATAACTGCCATTGGCTATACGTGCAATATCCTCCGCATCAGCTATGCTTATGCGATGACGCGCTGCCAAGGCTTCGGCTATCTCCCTATCCTTCAACCGCGGAATACGGATAGTCTGAACGCGCGACTGGATTGTACTAAGCAACTGCTCGGGATGCTCACTCACCATGATAAAGAGTGTACGCTCGGGAGGTTCCTCCAATATCTTGAGCAACTTGTTAGCGCACGTAGTGTTCATTTTTTCAGGCTGCCAGATAATCATCACCTTGAACCCGTCGCCAAAAGGTTTGAGACTAAGTTTGCGTAGTATCTCCGAACTCTCTTTCTCGTAAATCATGCCTTGTTTGGTCTCTACTCCAAGTGTCTTGTACCAGTCGTCCAAATCAAAATATCTCTGCTCCAGGATGATGCGGCGCCATGGCTCCATAAACGCATCACAAGTATCTCCTCCATCTGTCTTGACAATAGGAAAAGCAAAATGCAAATCCGGGTGTTGCAGGTTTTGATATTGGCGGCATGTCGGGCACTCGCCACAACTGTCTTCAGCCGTGCGATGGGGACAATTGATGTACTGCGCGTACGCCAATGCCAACTGCAACTTACCTATTCCTGATACGCCGGTAAACAACTGCGCATGGGGAATCCGTCCATCACGCACAGACTGCCGTAGTTGTTGCTTGACCTCTTCTTGTCCTATGATCTCACGAAAAAGCAAATCGGTATTTCTTAATTCTTAATTTTTAATTCCTTACGCATCGACTCCACCATCTCTTGGTATTCAGCGTCGCTCAGATACACTTTGCCGGGATTCATCTGGAACGTTCCACCGTAATCCGGTCCATCCACATATTTCGGAGCCAGATGAAAATGCAAGTGACTCAGTTTGTCGGAATAAGCACCGTAGTTGATTTTTTCGGGTTTGAAGAGTTTTTGCATCGCGCGTGTCACATCCGCCACATCCGCCATAAACAGATTGCGTTGCTCATCGCTCAACTCGTTCAGGTCGTTTACATGACCGTCATATGCCACCAGGCAACGGCCGTGGTAAGTCTGCTCCTTGAATACAAAAGCACGAGAGACACGCAGATGCGCAATCTCTATCATCAAATTGTGTAAGGTCTCATTGTTTTGGCAATAGAGACAATCTTTCGGATCGGAATACATGATATTTACTGGTTATGGGTTAATTTTATTTTCTTCCTTCTATAACTGCCTTTCTCACAGCTTCAATCGCCTCATTGGGGTCCTCAAATTGCTTGAGGTCAATCGGTTCGCCGATATGCATGCTCACGGGGTGCCAGCTCACAAACGGTTTGCCTTTTGGCAATACTTCAAAACAGCCGTCCAGCGAAAGCGGTATTACCGGCAAACCCAGTTCCAAAGCTATTTGGAACGCACCGCGTTTGAACCGGCCCACCTCACCATTCAGACTACGTGTGCCTTCCGGGAAAATCACGGTGCATACGCCGTTTGACAGTTGTTTCTCCACTTCCTTCAGACTCTCCAGAGAAGCTTTGGCATTGCGCCGCTCCACAAATATGTGCCCGGCGGCCTTGCAGGCGGTACCTACAAACGGCACTTTGCGCAACTCCGCTTTCATCAGCCATTTGAAAATCACCGGCAACCAACCATATACCAGCCATACATCAAACATCGATTGATGGTTGGCAACAAACACATAACTCTGTCCTTTCTGTATGTGCTCCGCACCATCCACCGACACGGGCAAAAGCATCAGCCAAAAGAACGCACGCGACCAGAACTGCTGCTCTTTATGCACAAACTCCGCATTACGCCAACGCACAAAACATATGGTAAAAATGGCTGTAAAAATCGTCAATACCACCAGTATCGGCCATGCTACCAGATACTGGTACAGAATATAAAAAGGTTTAATAATATATTTCATTCGTCATGCGTAATTTTAATTACTCTTTATCGTATTTCTGCAAGAATCCTCTATACAACGCGCAGATTCGGCGGATTTCCTCCCAAGTCTCTTCACTCAGTTTGGTACCTACAATCTCTACCACACGGCCTGCTGCTATCGTGCCTATTTCCGCGCAGCGGCGCAAATCAAATCCGTCGCTCAACGCGTGCAGAAATCCGCCGGCGAACAAATCGCCGGCACCCGTCGAGTCCGTGCAACTGGTAGTGATGGCACCTATATGATGGCGTTTGCTGCCACGCTGTACATACGATCCGTTCTTCCCTACTTTGACTACGGCTATATCGCACTGCTCGGCCAGTGTCTGTACCGACTCCTCGGGATTAAGATGGGTATAGGCGAAACTCTCATCTTCGTTGGCAAACACGATATCCACATATTGCTTGATCAACCCTTTTAGGAAAGCATGGTTTTCGTTCACCACGTTGTATGAAGCCAGATCCAGCGATACCATACAACCCGCCTCTTTTGCCAGACGGATAGCTTTCTCTATCAAATCATGGTTCTGCACCAGATAGCCTTCGATGTGAAAAATATCAAATCCCGTGAACGCATCTTTCTGGATATCATCGGCGCACAACTCGGCAGCTGCACCCAGATATGTAGCAAACGTACGCTCGCCGTCAGGTGTTATTAGCACTATCGAGCACCCTGACATAGCCGTCTGCGAGAGGAAAAGGATCGGCTTCACGCCATTCTTAATCAAATCTTCGCGGTAGAAATCGCCCACTTCATCGTTGCCAATCTTGCCGATAAACGCTGCTTTGCCGCCCAACGCAGCTATACAGTTGATGGCGTTGCTTGCCGAGCCGCCGGCTACCATACGCTTTCTTACCGAAGCAAAACGGAATTGAATCGCCTCAGCCTGTTTCATGCTAATCAGATTCATACTGCCCTTTGGGAATCCAAGCTCACGTAAATCATCCTCGCTGACCTGCAACAGGATGTCCGTCAATGCGTTTCCTAAACCTAATACCTTCTTCATTTTGGTTGCAATTTTGCAGAAAATAGGGTCATTTATTAAAAAACTTTGCAAAGATACGAATTTTTTTTCAAAAAAACTTGCATATATAAAAAAAAAGCAGTAATTTTGCACCCGCTTTTGAAAAGGAACTACTTTTCGACTGCAAAAAACACACGCTTCCTTAGCTCAGTCGGTTAGAGCATCTGACTGTTAATCAGGGGGTCCTAGGTTCAAGTCCTAGAGGGAGCGCAAGAGTGACGACAAAAAATCGTCACTCTTTTTTTTTCTTTACCCGTCGCTTTTTTTCTTTATAAAATTACGCGCGCGCTTGCATATGTAAAAAAAAAGTTGTATCTTTGCACAATTTTTCATAATTTGCATAAATTATGTGTGGCTAAACGGCTCAGTAAATGACTAAATTGTAAATATATTTATGGGACTTTTTTCTTTTACTCAGGAGATTGCCATCGACCTCGGCACTGCGAACACCATCATCATCTGCGATGACAAAGTGGTGGTGGATGAACCGTCTGTAGTGGCTATTTCTATGGCGGACAACAAGATGGTGGCTGTTGGACGCAAAGCGCAACAGATGATTGGCAAGGGAGGCAGCCTCATTCGCACTATCCGCCCCTTGCGCGATGGTGTAATCGCTGATTTCTATGCCTGCGAGATGATGATACGCGGCATGATCAAGATGATTCCTAAACAGTCACGGCTCTTCACGCCCTCTATCCGGATGGTCGTATGTATCCCCTCCGGTTCTACCGAAGTAGAGATTCGTGCCGTGCGCGACAGTTCAGAGCACGCCGGAGGACGCGATATCTATATGATTTACGAACCGATGGCGGCGGCTATCGGTATCGGCTTGGATGTCGAGAGCCCGGATGGCTGCATGATTGTTGACATCGGTGGCGGTACCACCGAGATTGCCGTTATCTCGCTCGGAGGTATCGTCAGCAACAAATCCATCAAAATTGCCGGTGATGATTTCAACCAGGATATCATCGAATATATGGGCAGAATGCACAACCTCCGTATTGATGAACCTACTGCCGAGCGTATCAAGATTCAGGTAGGTTCTGCACTGCCCGAACTGGAGGATGCACCAGAGGATTTCATTGTGGTGGGTCCTAACAAAGTGACTGCACTGCCGATTTCGGTACCTATCTCCTATCAGGAGATTGCACACTGTCTGGAGAAGAGCGTTTCTAAGATCGAAGGCGCTATCCTGCAGGCACTCGAATCTACTCCGCCTGAGTTGTACTCCGATATCGTCAAACGCGGCATCTATCTTACAGGTGGCGGCGCATTGCTCCACGGACTGGCTAAGCGCTTGACCGACAAGATTACTATCCCCTTCCATGTTGCGGATGATCCGCTCCACTCTGTGGCACGTGGAACAGGCGTGGCTCTCAAGAATGTACAAAACTTCGGCTTCCTGATTCGCTAATCAGGATAGACAAGCATGCAAACGCTGCTCAAGATATTGGCTCGTTACAGCAACTTCCTGGTATTCCTATTCCTGGAAGTTGTTGCTTTTTTGCTTATTGCTTACTACAATCCCTATCCCCGCAGCAGCATGCTATCTACCGCCAACAGGTTAGTGGCATGGGAATACGAAACAGCCGATGAAATCGGTAGTTATATCACCCTTCGACAGGTAAATGCCCATCTGGCGGAAGAAAATGCCCGACTCAGAAACCTGTTGGCGGGTGACAGCAGTTTCAACGCTGTCTATCATTCTGCCAAGGTCGTGCAAATGACAAACGACAAGCAGCGTAACTACCTCACTGTCAACCGCGGTGCTCGCGACAGTGTTTACCATGGAATGGGGGTGCGAAACGCGGACGGAGTTGTTGGAATCATACGCACTGTTGGCGAGCACTACAGCATTGTGCAGCCTCTCATCAATACTGCCAGCAGGCTCAGCTGCAGGTTTGCAAAAAACGACTATATCGGTACTCTGGAATGGGATGGCAAAAACAATCGGTATGCACGCCTTGCAGACATAGCTACGCATGTGGAGGTGGCTGTCGGCGACACTATTGTTACCAGCGGACTCAGTCCGGCATTCCCGGAAGGTATTCCAGTTGGTGTCATCACCGACTGCAAGCGTAATCCCGGTGACTCCTATTACACGATACAGGTGCAACTCAGCACGGATTACAACCGATTGAAATATGTGGAACTGATCAGCAACAACAACCGCTCTGAGATAGAGGAACTGAATCATGGACTGGACTAAACAAATAGGACGCTACATAGTGGTCATGTTCTTGCAGGTGCTGCTGTTCAACCGTTTGCAGTTGGCTGGTGTTTGTCACCCCTATGTGTACATCCTCTGCCTGCTGATGATGCCCGCCACACTGCCGCACAGCGTGGATCTGTTGCTCGGAGCGGTTGCAGGACTCATCATGGACGTGTTCTGCAACTCTCTTGGCATTCATATGGCGGCATGTACTCTCATCATGTTGTTGCGGCCGTTTATGCTCGGTCAGATGGTGAACGACATAGAGCGCCTCAACGCGGAAATCAGCACACACACTCTGGGAATAGACGCAATGGCCAAATACACTTCCCTTCTCGTGGTTATCCATCATATGACCGTGTTCCTGCTGGCTTCGTGGAGTTGGACACATATCGGTTTCGCACTGGTTGAAACAGCCGTCAGCAGTTTGGTTTCAATAGCATTGATACTGGGGTATAACTTTGTAAAATATAGATGATTAACGACCAATACTATAGACGCCGGTTTGTCATCAGCGGTATAGCCGTTGTAGTGGTATTGGTGTATATTACCCGGTTGTTCTACCTGCAGATCATTGACCAATCCACTAAAGACCAGGCGGATAATAACGCACTTGTCCGTCAGACTATCTACCCGTCCCGTGGACTCATCTACGACCGTAATGGCGAACTCTTGGTGTTCAACCAGCCTATCTATGAGGTAACTGTCGTCATGCGCGAGATGGATCAGAACTGGGATACAGCTCGTTTCTGTAACTGCTTGAATATCACCCGCGAGGAGTTCAATCAACGAATCTCCGAAATCAAAGACAAGCGTAAGAACCGCGGCTATTCACGCTGGACTCCACAGGTGTTTATCAGTCAACTAAAAAAAGAAGACATCGCCACCCTGCAGGAATCACTTTTCTCTTTCCCAGGCGTACAGATACGCAAACGGACCTTGCGCGACTATACCTACAAAGCCGCAGCGCATGTCCTCGGATCTGTTGGCGAGGTCAACCAGAACGATATTGACAGGGATTCCTATTATACACGGGGAGATTATTCCGGACGTGACGGACTGGAACGTACCTACGAACTGCAACTGCGTGGCAAAAAAGGGGTGGAAGTGCTAATGCGCGACTCCAAAGGACGTATCCAGGGCAGTTATCATGACGGTGAACTCGACCTGCCTGCACAGGCTGGAACCGATCTGCAAACCACATTAGACATCCGTTTGCAACTTCTGGCAGAAGAATTGTTATCAGGCAAGATTGGCAGCGTTGTGGCAATTGAACCAAAGACCGGCGAAATACTCGCATTGGCGTCCAGTCCTACATGGGATCCGCAGCAGCTGGTCGGCAAAGCGAGAAGCACAAACTACACCATGCTGCAGCAGGACGAAACGAAGCCGCTTTACAACCGCGCCACCCAAGCTACTTATCCTCCCGGCTCTACTTTCAAAACCATTCAGGCACTCGTCTGCCTCCAGCAAAAAGCTATCACACCCAACACTCTCTATCCATGCTCCGGCCCGGAGAGCAAACCCATCAAATGTACTCACCATCACGGTTCTCCTGTGGCTCTGGACAAAGCTATCGAACAGAGCTGCAACCCCTATTTCTGGTGCGCTTTCCGTGACTTGATGCAAAAAGACGGATATGGTACAGACAATGAACCGTTTAAGAAAAGATACGACTTGTGGCGTGATGCAGTTATGGCCTTTGGTCTGGGACAGAGGTTCACAGACACCGACCTCAGCGAACAATCCACAGGTACCATCCCGAGCACACAGTTCTTCAACCGCATCTATGGGGAGCGTGGGTGGAAAGCAATCACCGTCCGTTCGCTCAGTATAGGCCAAGGCGAAATACTCGTCACGCCTTTGCAACTCGCCAATCAGGCTGCTGCTATCGCCAATGAGGGTTATTTCATCACCCCACACCTCAACCGTAACGACTCTATGCTACTGCACCGCCACACACTGGATATCAACCCACAACATTTCGCCGTAGTCAAAGAAGGCATGCACCGGGTGATGCAGTACGGCACAGGACGGTGGTATCAGATAGATAGTATCGCTACTGCCGGCAAAACGGGTACGGCGCAAAACCCGCACGGCAAAGACCACGCCATCTTCATTGGTTTTGCGCCTGTCAACAATCCGCAGATAGCGGTAGCTGTAGTGGTCGAGAACGCCGGCTTTGGCGCTACTTGGGCATGCCCTGTGGCAAGCCTCATGTTCGAGCAATACCTCACTGGCGATATCAAACGCACCGGATTAAAGAAAAAAATTAGCGATTCTGTACTCAATGAGAGCGTCAAGAAATGGTAACATATGGACTAATCTCGATTGGCAGACCATTGGTCTGTTTCTCATACTGGTGGTGTTCGGTTGGCTGAACATCTATGGCGCCAGCTACACACCCGACCAGACAAGCATCTTTGATTTCTCCAACCGCGCCGGAAAACAGTTTGCGTGGATCATAGGCTCTGTCGTTCTTGGTGTAGTACTCTTGCTCATTGATTATAAAACCTACGATACACTCGCTTATATAGCCTACGGACTTATGCTGCTTCTCCTGTTGGCCACACCGTTTCTCGCGCATAACGTCAAGGGTTCTTACAGCTGGATATCGCTCGGTCCCGTCAGTCTGCAACCCGCTGAGTTTGCCAAATGTGTTGTTGCTCTCACCATAGCCAAATATATGGGGCAATATGACTACAGAATGCGCTCTTGGCGCGATCTCATCGTACCTTTTCTCATCATTGGCATACCGGCACTTGTCATCATGGTACTGCAGCGCGAGACCGGCTCCGCGCTTGTGTTTGCAGCCTTCCTGCTTGTATTCTATCGCCAAGGCATGAGCGGCTATGTATTATGGGTAGGACTGGCAGCCGTAGCACTCTTTGTCACCAGTATCCGCTGGGGAGGGACGCCCCTCCCGTTCGGCACCGGCAGCGTAGGTATCCTCAGTTGCATGCTGCTCCTGACCGCCATTGAGATATATTTCATCTGCAAAGAACACTACGTGCGCTTTCAGGTGCTGATACTCATCAGTAGCGTGCTGGGTGTCTATAGCATCTGTATGCTGCTTAATATAGTATGGTCCATGCCATTCAATTGGATATCAATAGGCGTAGTCATCGCATTGGCGGTTTACGCACTGATAGTGAGTGCCTATTGGCGCAAATACCAATTGATTATCGTAGCGCTCTTCTGCCTTCTGTGCATCGGTTACACCCAGGCTTGCGATTTTGTCTTTCAGAAAGTGCTGCAGCCGCACCAGCGTATCCGTATAGAGGTTCTTCTCGGCATGAAGGAGGATCCGGCAGGCGCAGGCTACAACGTCAATCAGGCACGTATAGCCATCGGCTCCGGACGATTCTTAGGCAAAGGCTACCTGCGCGGTACGCAAACCAAACTGCAGTTTGTGCCGGAGCAAGACACGGATTTCATCTTCTGCACTGTGGGAGAGGAATGGGGATTCCTGGGCTCTGTAGCAGTGCTGCTGGTATATTTGTATTTTATCCTGCGCCTGATAACTATCGCCGAACGGCAACGCAGTGTCTTCAACCGTATCTACGCCTATGCAGTAGCCGGCATCTTCCTTTTCCATCTCACTATCAATGTGGGCATGGTCTTGGGGCTGATGCCTGTAATCGGCATACCGCTGCCGTTCTTCAGCTATGGGGGGAGTTCGCTGTGGGGATTCACACTGCTACTGTTTATTTTGCTGAGGCTGGATGCAGCCCGCACAGAACAACTGAACTAAAAACGGATGTTTGTTACCAACCCGATAGCCATATTAGGAGAGCAGGAGGCTGCTAAGATGCTGGAAGACAAAGGCTTCCGCATCATCGCCCGCAATTGGCGTATGGGGCATTTGGAGGTGGATATCATAGCCGAAAACCGAAAGGAGATAGTCTTTACCGAGGTCAAAGCCCGCACTTCCGCTTATGGCGGAGTGATGCCCGAGCAGTATGTGGACGAGGCTAAGAGACAGCGTATGGTGGCAGCCGCCAATGCTTATATCAAATATCACAGGACTGAGAAGAACCCGCGGTTTGACATCATAGGTCTGCTTATCAGTCCCGGAACACAGGAGATTACGTATCGCTGCCATCTGGAAAATGCATTCACACCGCGATTGCGAACTATTCACTCCGGCAGTTATACCGGACAATGGCGATGGAGCCATCGCAATCATACTATAGGAAAGAAAAAATAAACCAACAGATATAGTCGATTTCATCGAATGGAATTCAAATACGATGTCATAGTAGTAGGAGCCGGTCATGCCGGATGTGAGGCGGCCAGCGCTGCCGCCAGGATGGGAAGTCGTACACTGCTCATCACGATGGATATGAACAAGATTGCGCAAATGAGCTGCAATCCGGCCGTGGGAGGTATTGCCAAGGGACAGATTGTACGCGAGCTTGATGCGCTCGGAGGACAGATGGGTATCGTCACCGACCGCAGCGCTATACAGTTCCGTTTGCTCAACCAAAGCAAAGGACCCGCTATGTGGTCGCCACGCAGTCAGTCCGACCGCAAGCGGTTTATTGAGGAATGGGTAAAAGTGCTCTCTCATACGGATAATCTCTATCTATGGCAGGATATAGTGACATCACTTATTATCAAAGATAATAAGGTTTGCGGCGTAAAGACCGCTCTAGGCATCATTATGCAGGCAGAAGCGGTAGTCCTTACCAACGGCACATTCCTCAACGGACTCATGCACTGCGGCAAGACGCAAATACCCGGTGGACGCACCTCCGAACCCGCCTCTCATGGCATAACCGAACAACTGGTTTCACTCGGTTTCCGCTCTGATAGAATGAAAACAGGTACTCCCGCACGCATAGATGCCCACTCCATACACTTCGACGAACTTATCCGTCAGGATGGTGACAACGACTGGCATCAGTTCAGCTATCTGGATACCGTGCATCGCGAACTCAAACAGATGCCGTGCTGGATTACATATACCAACCCTCAAACCCACGAAACACTACGTGCAGGGCTTGCAGATTCTCCCCTTTTCAACGGACAAATCAAGAGCATCGGCCCACGCTACTGCCCGAGTATAGAAACCAAAATCGTCACCTTTGCTGACAAAGAAGCCCACCAGATATTTCTCGAACCGGAAGGAGTGGATAGCAATGAGTATTACGTCAATGGTTTCTCTAGTTCTCTGCCATGGCATGTGCAGTGGGCGGGACTCAAGACCATCAAAGGTCTTGAGGACGTTGTGTTATACCGCCCGGGCTATGCCATCGAGTATGATTTTTTCGACCCTACTCAGCTCCATCACACCCTGGAAACCAAGCTGGTCAAGAACCTCTTCTTTGCGGGACAAATCAACGGAACCACAGGTTATGAGGAGGCAGCGGGACAAGGACTTGTAGCAGGTGTCAATGCGCATATCAATATCCACGGAGGCACATCGTTCACCATGGGCAGGGACGAAAGTTATATAGGTGTGCTGATTGATGATTTGGTCAACAAGGGAGTGGACGAACCGTACCGTATGTTCACATCCCGTGCCGAATACCGCATTCTCCTAAGGCAGGACAATGCCGACGAACGTCTCACCGCCCGCAGTTATGAAATGGGTCTGGCCGATGCCTCTCGCTATAATCTGCTCAAACAAAAACAAACAATTTGCGCCGATTTCATCGGATATATGCAGCAAGCATCTGTGCACAAAGGCGACATAGACAGCTGGCTTGAATCTATCGGAAGCACACCGTTGCATGAGGGTTGCAAAATTAGCGATCTGGTTCTTCGTCCGCAAGTGAGCATTCACACATTGGCCGAAGCTCTGCCGGAGCTGAAAGCAAAGATGGCAAATATACCCGATGAATACGTGGAAAGTTGCGAGATCCAAATCAAGTATGTCGGCTATATAAAACGCGAACAGACAGAAGCTGCCAAGCTACAACGCCTCGAACAAATCCGCATACCTGATACATTCGACTACAACGGCGTTCAAAGCCTGAGCACCGAAGCCCGGCAGAAACTCTCACGCATTCGTCCGCGTTCAATAGGAGAAGCTCAACGTATTCCGGGAGTCAGCCCCAATGATATCAGTGTATTATTGGTACTCATGGGAAGATAAATACACAAATTTAGTTTGTAAACAAACTAACATGTAATGTTTCACGTGGAACATCCGTGAATGATTAATAGAAAAAATAATATAATAGGTTTATGACAGCACAACAAGTTATTCAATCTATCCGAAACGTACCGGATTTCCCCCTCCCCGGTATTCAGTTCAAAGACATCACTACCGCACTGGCAAAACCAGAGTGCTTAAAGTGGATGAGAGACGAGATGGCCAATCGCTACAAGAATCTAGGTATAACTCAGGTGGTAGGCATCGAGTCCAGAGGTTTTATTCTGGCTCCGGCACTTGCTATTGAACTAAACGCAGGCTTCGTGCCTATTCGCAAGCAAAACAAACTGCCTGCCGAGACAATCTCGGTAACATACAAAAAAGAATACGGAGACGATACTATCCAGATTCACAAGGACGCATTGAGCGAAAACGACATCGTTCTCATTCACGATGACATTCTGGCTACCGGCGGATCCATGAAAGCAGCCATCGAACTGGTCAGGAAACTCCATGTAAAAAAAGTGTACGTCAGCTGTATCATTGAATTGGATGGATTAAACGGACGTGAGCTTCTCAAAGGAGAATCCGACGGGCTGGACTGCCTGCTGAGTATAGAGGTTGACGAGTAAAAGGAGAAGACGAAAACAGGACGAAATGCTGAATGACAACAAAGGATGACCATATAGCATTGCTGTTAAAACGGATTCCCGAGAATCCGGGAGTGTACCAGTACTTTGACAAGGACGGGCAGATAATTTATGTGGGTAAAGCCAAAAACCTGCATCGGCGTGTCAATAGCTATTTCAACAAAGATCATCAATCCTCCAAAACCCGTCAACTTGTTGCTCATATAGCGGATATCCGTTACGTAGTCGTAGATAGCGAGCAGGATGCTTTTCTGCTGGAGAACAACCTGATTAAGCAATACCAGCCGCACTACAACATTCTCCTCAAGGACGGAAAATCTTATCCCTCTATCTGCATTACCCGAGAACCTTATCCGCGCATCTTCAAAACACGCACCATCAACAAGCGTACAGGGGAATACTACGGTCCGTACACCTTCGGTTATACAGTAGATACCGTACTGGAACTAATCCACAAACTTTACCCTATCCGAACATGCAATATTCCACTTACGCCCGATTCCATCGAGAAAAACAAAGTGCGAGTCTGTCTCAAATACCACCTTCATAACTGTTGCGGCATCTGCGAGATGCGTCCTGGCAGTGAGCACTATGCAGAATGGATAGACCAAGCACGCAAACTCATCAAAGGTGATGCACATGAGATAGGAAAGCAGTTAGAGGAAGAAATGGCGATGAAATCTGCGGAACTTAAGTTTGAGGAGGCGGCTGAGATCAAGCATAAGATTGAACTTCTGGAGCAATTCAAAAGCAAAACCATCATCACCAATACACATGCCGGAGATATAGATGTGTTTGGTTATGACGAGCAAGACGACCGGGTGTATATCTCCATGCTGCATGTGCACAACGGCTGCATCGTACAGGGGCAGACCATAGAGTACCGCAGGAAGATGGATGAGGAGAAAGAGGAACTGCTGGCGATGGGTATGATGGAATTACGGGAGCGCTTGGAAAGTCATACCAAAGAGGTGATTGTTCCGTTCATACCGGATGTTTTTGACGAGACAATGCATGTACATATAGCCCTCTCCGGCGACCGGAAAAAACTCCTTGATCTGGCTATGCAGAACGTACGGCAGTACAAGATGGACCGTCTCAAACAAGACGACAAACTCAACCCCGAACAACGCGGTGTGAGGATATTGACCGAGATGCAAAAAATGATGGCTCTCCCTACTCTGCCCCGATGGATTGACTGTTTCGACAACTCTAATATACAAGGCACCAACGCTGTGGCAGGATGCGTGGTCTATAGGATGGCCAAACCCAGCAAAAGTGATTACAAGCGGTTTGAAATCAAAACCGTTGAAGGAGCAGATGACTACGCCAGTATGCGTGAGGTGGTAAGGAGAAGGTATCAGCATCTCATGGATGAGGGCGCACAGCTCCCCGACCTCATCATCGCCGATGGCGGTGTCGGACAGATGCACGCTATCCGCGAGGCTGTAGAGGATCAGTTGGGTTTGCAGATCCCTATTGCCGGACTGAAGAAAAACGACAAGCACCGCACACAGACACTGCTGTATGGATTTCCTCCGGCAGAGATCAGTATGCCGGTGACGAGCGAGGTCTTCCGGATGCTGACGAATATCCAGGATGAAGTCCATCGTTTTGCCATCAGCTATCATAAATCCAAGCGGAGCAAAGCACAAATTCATAGCCAATTAGATGATATTCAGGGAGTTGGACCTGTTACAAAGCAGAAAATACTCCGTCATTTCGGCTCTGTGAAACGCGCTGGTTCGGCTAAAAAAGAAGAATGGATTGAATTACTCGGAAATACCAGAGGATCAGCACTTTACGAGCATTTTCAGTCAAAAATAACGTCCTGAGAATTGAATATTTGTCACGACCATGAGTATTTATACGATAAAAAAGGCATCAAAAAACTGTCGCATTTCAGCCGCCAGCCATCAGAATGATGCAGAAGAGCGATTGGTCCTTCTGAACACGCAAGGCGAAGAAGTGAGCCCGTTGGAGATTTTAAATGAATGCGAACCTCATAGGGTGTTTGCTTTTGACGGACAGATGGGGGCTGGTAAGACCACTTTCATCAAATCACTCTGTGAGGCGATGGGTACCGACGATGTCGTCAACTCGCCTACTTTCGCCATCGTCAATGTGTATGATGTGGAACAACCCTATCGCGGCGAAGTCTATCATTTCGACTGCTATCGGCTGAAAGACATCCGCGAGGCTGTTGATTTCGGAGCCGAAGACTATCTCTTTTCCGGCAACTACTGTTTCATCGAGTGGCCGCAGATGATTGCTGCTTTGCTTCCGGAGGACACTGTATATGTTAAGATCGTTCCTGAGCCAAACGGCGATAGACAACTGACGATAGAGAAGCCCTGATGCCCTCTAACCATACTAATGAAGATTCGCACGTACATACTTGTTCTTTGGCTCTGCTCGGCAATCGCCGTCTCACTACAGGCCCACGCACAGGAAGCGGTTATACACGAAAACGCTCCCGCCTCCTATGGCCATGAGCATACCAACGTGCTCAAACTGCGCGCAGGCTACAGTCGCCAACTGGATACCTACCTCAGCCCGCTCGCTTTCCATGGCTGGCAGGTAGGGCTGGGCAACGAGTGGTGGCAGTCGTTCCGTTCTAAAACCGGACTCAGCGGGGCCGGCAGACCGGCTGGCTGGGGACATGTGGGACGCGTGGATATCGCGGCCGCCACTTATACCAACACAGCCCGTTCCAACTCTTTCTACGGCTTACAGATTGCAGCCGGATGGGGTGCTTTCTACTGCTGGCAGTGGTTGGACAACCGCCTCAAACTGCATTTGGGACCATACCTCGAAGCCGGCTTTGCGGCACGCGACCTGAATGGCAATGTCAACAAACCTCTCTCGTTTGATATTGCCGTTGATCTGATGGCAATGAGCGGTATCAGTTGGTCGTTCTATGGAAACAAAACCAGCTACCGGCTCAACTATCTGGTTCGCACCAACCTCCTTGGTTTTGATTACCTGCCTCATTACTGGCAGTCATACTACGAGATCACGGAAGGCGTACCGGGCATGGCACGCTGCTCCGGCCATTGGAACCACCATTCCCTTAAGCATGAACTGACGCTTGACATGCAGTTTTCCCACTCCACTTGGCGCATCGGTGCCACGCACCTGCTGAACGACTATGGAACGGCTGACCTGCATTTCTCACAAAACACCGTCGGCCTTGTTATTGCATGTATCTGGAAATACCGCCTTTATCCCAACGCACGCCTATGAAAACGAAATACCTGCTGCCCGTTCTGTTAGCGCTCGCCCTCTTCTCCTGTCATGGCAGGGAGGAGATGAGTTATTCCACTGACCCTGTGGATAATATCGAGGCGCTATGGCAGATTATCGACACGCGCTACTGCTATGTGGAGGAGAAAGGATGCAACTGGGCTGCCATTCACGACGAGTACATAGCTCGTGCACAAACACTTCCCAAGAACGACCAGATAGCCTTGTTCGACCTCTGCGCAGCTATGCTCGATTCGCTCCACGACGGGCATGTCAATCTCTATTCGGCGTTCGACCGCTCCTATAACACGGCGTGGTTCGACACTTTTCCGTCTGATTACGACGCCCGCCTCCAGGCCCGCTATCTGAACAACTACCGCATTGCCGGAGGCCTTTATTATTGCACGATCGACAACGGCAATATAGGTTACATCTATTATTCCAGTTTCTCCAATGCTTTCTCTGCCGGCAACCTCTATTGGGTCTTTCGGGCGTTTGAGAACTGCAAGGGACTCATCATCGATGTGCGCAATAACGGAGGCGGCGATCTCACCAACGCCTACCGTCTCTCCTCACCCTTTTTCTCCGAAAACACCACCATCGGTTACTGGCGCCATAAGAATGGAACAGACCACGCTGATTTCTCTGATTTCGAGCCGCTTACAGCCGACGCATCTATGGTGCTGTCCAAGTGGCAGAGACCCGTCGTCGTTCTTTGCAATCGGCGGACCTATTCGGCTGCCAACATGTTCGTCAATATAATGCAATATGCACCCAACGCGCGCATTGCAGGCGGCATAAGCGGAGGCGGAGGAGGTATGCCGATGAGTTACGAACTGCCCAACGGATGGATGGTGCGCTTCTCCAGCGTGCGCATGTACGACCGCGATAAAAAGGATATTGAGAACGGCATTACGCCGCATATCCCGGTGTCACTCACTTCCTCCGACCGGGATGATATCATTGAGGAAGCCATCCGCCAAATCAACACGGGCTGGTGATATTTAATTTGCATATTCGGATTTTTTGTTGTAACTTTGCACTCCGAATAAGCGCACATACTAACTATTATGATTGAAGTACAAAATATCTGCAAATCTTTCGGCACGTTAGAGGTGTTGAAGGGTGTCAATCTCAGCGTGAAGAAAGGCGAGATTGTCGCTATCATAGGCAAATCCGGTGCCGGCAAGACTACCCTGCTCCAGATCATCGGTACGCTGGATAGACCTACCTCCGGCCGCGTGCTTATCGACGGCACTGATGTGTTCGCCATGAAAGATCGCGAGCTGGCGTCGTTCCGCAACCGTCATATCGGATTTATTTTCCAGTTCCACCAGCTGCTGCCGGAGTTCACAGCGCTGGAGAACGTCTGCATCCCTGCGATGATTGCCCGCGAGAAAGAGAGCACCTACAAGCCTCGCGCTGAGAAACTGCTTACCGAACTCGGGCTGGCTGAACGTATGAACCATAAGCCCAACCAACTCTCCGGCGGCGAGAAACAGCGTGTAGCCGCAGCCAGGGCGCTGATGATGAATCCCACTATCATCCTGGCCGACGAACCTACAGGCAGCCTCGACGAGAAGAACAAACGCGAACTTTCCGACCTGCTGCTGCACCTGCGCAAACAGTACGGTCAGACTATCCTGCTGGTCACCCACGACAAAGAACTGGCGGCTATCTCCGACCGTATCATCGAAATCAAAGACGGACAAATCCTATGAAAAGAATACTCCTGTTCATCGCCTGCGTGCTCGCTCTCTCCGCCTGCACCCGCAACCGTTCCTATTTTCCCAAGGACAGCGACCTTCAGCCGCAGCACGTGCAAATCATCCGTTTCGACAATGCGCTGATGAACGTCTCCGAGGCTGCTGTAGCCCAAGACATCCGCGTTCTCTACGACGAGTACCCCGTCTTCATGACCCTTTGGGTGGAAGATATACTCGGTATCCCGTCCGCCGACACAGCCTATCTGGAGCAGCAACTGCCTCAGTTTCTGAATGATACGGTTTTTGGCTTCAAAGCCACCAACGCACGCGAACAAGAAATCTTTGCGGACATCACCCCTCTGGAAAAATCCCTTTCGCAGGCTTTCACACGTATTCTGTGGCTCTATCCCGAGACGGACATCCCTACCCTTTACCTCTTTATCTCGGGCTTCCAGACGCCCGTTTTCTTCGATGACGACCTTATCGGTATCGGCGCAGACATGTACCTCGGTTCGGATTATGAGTATTACAACCGCGTCGTCTATGACTACCAGAAACAAACCATGCGGCCCGAGTGCATCCCCGTGGATGTCATCTCCGCTTTCCTCTTCCGCACCCTACCCTACACCTCCGCCAAAAGCCGGCTCTTGGACCAGATGCTTTATCGCGGCAAAATCATGTATCTCACCGCACAAATCTTCGATGACCTGCCGCCTTACGAAGTGATGGGTTGGACCAAAGAGCAGTGGGACTGGTGTGTCCGCAACGAACGGGCTATATGGCATCTCGTCATGGATAAACGCGACCTCTTCAAAACAGAGAGCCTTGTCCTCACAAGTTACCTGAACGACGGACCCTTTACCTCCGAGATTTCCCAAGACGCGCCCGGAAGACTTGGTATTTGGCTCGGTTGGCGGATTGCGGAGAACTATATGGAACATAACCCATCCGTCACGCTGCAAGAGCTCATGGCCGAACCCGACGCACAAAAAATCCTTGAAGAAAGTTATTACAAACCCTGATCTCCCTGAGCTTATGGAAACATATATCTTCCGCAAAACTATCCACCGCCTGCCGGGCAAGGTTATCCATGCCGTGCCGCTGCCCGAACCGGAAGTCCGCGAGGGGCACAGTGCGCGTCGCGAGGCAGGCACTATATGCCGCGACTGCGGTTATCAGCAGGTGCTGGTGGTTACCGATACTACGCTCCGCTCGATGGGCTACGACCAGGCGGTCACAGCCTCGCTCGAAGCCACAGGCATAGGATATTCCGTCTTCAGCGATATTCACTCAGAGCCTAATCCGGCTATCATCGAAGCCGGCCGCAGGCAGGCTCTCGATACGCACGCAGAAGCTATTATTGCGCTGGGTGGCGGTTCGGTCATGGATAGTTGCAAGATGATTGCCGCAGGGGTCAAGATGCCGCATCTGCCGGTTGAGGCGTTGCTGCTTAAGTTCCTGCCGGTGCCGGGCAAGACGCTGCCGCTCATCATGGTTCCTTCTACTGCCGGCACAGGTGCAGAGATCACCGTCGGAGCCGTCGTCAGCAACGACAAGGGGGCTAAAGGTTCCACCGTTCTCATCGGACTCAACGTGACCCACGTCATCCTGGATAGCGAACTGACCATCCGCGCACCCCGTACTGTCACTGCCGCCTGCGGCATGGATGCGCTGAGCCATTGTATCGAAGGCGTCTTGGGCGATGTCAAACCCGACGAAGAGAACATGAAGATGTCGCTTGAAGGCGTTAAGCTCATTCTGAAGAACCTGCCGAAAGTACTGAAAGAACCGGAAAATACCGAGGCGCGCCTTGCTATGTGCCGCGCGGCCATGTACGGCGGCAATGCCATCAATACCCAACTCGCCGGTTATGTCCATGCGTTCGCCCATAGCATCGGTTCGTTGTACCATATGCCGCACGGACAAGCGATTTCGCTGATGCTAATGCCGGTGCTGGAGTTCCAGAAAGAGGCGTGCAAGGACAAGTATGCCATGATGGCGGACTACTGCGGCGTAAAGGATTTCCTGCAAGCCGTGCGCGACCTGATGCACGAGGTGGGCATGGACCAAATAGCCTCGCCCGTTCGGGCGTGCGACCATGAGGCGCTCATTCATATGATTGCCGCCGATTCCATCAATTATTCCGCACCCGTCACGTTCTCCAACAAGGATATCCGCCATGTGCTGGAGCAAATAACCCTATTGTAAATCGCTAAATTGTAAATACCCTTATGCCTGAATTTACCACCGAACGTATCGCGGATATCGTAGCCGCCCAGCGCCGTTTCTTCCGTACCGGCACTACCCTGCCCGTCTCTTGGCGTATCGCCCAACTCAAGCGCCTCAAACAGGCGGTTATTGACCATCAGGACGAGTTTGTACAAGCCCTGACCGAAGACCTCGGACGCAGCCCCTTGGAAGCCTATCTGTGCGATGTCGGACCTATCATCGTTGAGATCAACGAGATGCTGTCGGGGTTGAAGAGATGGGCACGTCCCGAACGCCATTTCAGCGGACTAATGTGCTTCCCCTCCCTTGTCACCAAGGTCTATAAGATGCCTTACGGCGTCTCGCTCGTCATCAGTCCTTTCAATTTTCCTATATTGCTCACCATCGGTGTCGTCGCGGCGGCTATGTGCGGCGGCAACACGGTCGTCATCAAGTCCTCCTCCAAGTCCGCTGCCTCGACGGCGGTGCTCAAACGCTTCTTTGCCGAGGTCTTTCCGCCGGAGTATATCACGCTCATCGACGGCGGACATGATGTGGCGGACATGTGTCTGGCGCAGCGGTTCGACAAGATTTTCTATACCGGCTCGCCTGCCGTAGGCAAACATGTGCTCGCCGAGGCGGCAAAGAACCTCACGCCCGTGGCACTCGAACTGGGCGGCGAGACAGGCAACTGGTGTGTCGTACGCGCCGATGCCGACCTCAAGGATGCCGCACGCAAGATTGCCTTCTTCAAGCTCACCAACGCCGGGCAGATATGCATCAATATCAATCAGATAGCCGTAGCGGAAGAGGTGGCTGAACCCTTCCTCGCCGAACTCAAAGCCGCTTTCATTGCGCAGATAGGCGAACATGCCGAGACGAACCCCGAATATCCCAAACTCATCACCCCTGCCGCCTACGACAAATGTGCCCGTCTGGCAGATGAGTACCGTGACCGGATTATCTTCGGCGGAGTGGGGGATAAAGCCGCCTGCAAATATGCCCCGACAATCATATATCCTGTCGATTTCAACGAACAAATCGTGCAGCACGAACTCTTCTGTCCGCTGCTGCCGGTCGTGCCGTTCCGTGACGCCGAAGTCGATGCACTCATGGACGGTATCGCCGACCGCGAACATCCGCTGGCGATGTACCTCTTCACCCGCAATATCCGCTGGGCGAACCGCGTCATGCAGACGCAGCAGTTCGGCGGCGGATGTATCAACGAGGTCTGCATCCATATGATGGTCAAGGGCGTGCCTTTCAACGGCACCGGCCACTCGGGCATGGGAGCCTACCACGGCGAGTGGGGTTTCCGCGAGTTCACCCATCCGCAGACTGTCCTCCGCGGCAGCCGTTGGTTCAACCTCTCCCTCCGCGAACATCCCTACTCCGGCAAAGCCGGCGACCTGAAAATGAGACTATTACGTCTCTTCGAACGATAACCTTGCAGCAACCTGCTATCCTATACAACCCGTATCATTTATGAACAGATCCGATTTTCCCATATTGAGCGAAACAGTGCATAAACGTCCGTTGGTGTACCTCGACAATGCGGCTACGAGCCAGAAGCCGCAAGCCGTCCTGGACGCTATCACTGAGGCATATACTCACTGGAACAGCAATATCCACCGCGGCGTGCATCATCTGAGCCAAGTGGCTACGCGCCACCATGAGGAAGCGCGACAAACCGTTGCCGACTTCATCCATGCGAAAAGTTCCGATGAAATCGTGTTTACCAAAGGTACAACCGACAGCCTCAACGCACTCGCGTTCAGTTTCGGCGAAGCGTGCATCCATGAGGGCGATGAAATCATCGTCTCTGCCGTGGAACACCATTCCAATATTGTGCCGTGGCAAATGCTCTGTGAGCGCAAAAAAGCCGTTCTGCGGCATATTCCCCTGCGCGATGACCTGACGCTCGATATAGAGGCGTTTAGGAGCCTTCTGAACGACAAAACCAAACTGGTCTCCGTGGCACAGGTGAGCAATGTGCTGGGAATCATCAATCCTGTCGATGAAATCGTACGAATTGCGCATGCCCATGGCGTGCCGGTATGCATTGACGGCGCCCAGTCGGTTCCGCATATGCGGGTGGATGTACAGGCGCTGGATTGCGATTTTCTGGCGTTCTCGGGACATAAGATGTATGGCCCTACCGGCATCGGCGTGCTCTATGGCAAACGCGAGTGGCTCGACCGGTTGCCGCCGCACGAGGGTGGGGGAGAGATGATCAACCATGTCCGCTGGTCAGGCACAACCTACAACGACCTGCCCTATAAGTTCGAAGCAGGCACACCTAATTTTGTGGGCAGTTATGCTTTATCCAAAGCTATCGAGTACATGCAATCGGTTGGTTTAGAGGCTATTGAGGCGCATGAGCGTGACTTAACCGACTACTGTGAGCAGCAGCTCGCCGCCATTCCAGATGTCCGTATCTATGCCCCCTCCCTGCCCAAAGCCGGCGTCATCAGCTTCAATGTATATAGCCATCAGAAATCAGAAATCAGCCATCAGCAGCAACTAATACATCCTTTCGATATCGGCGCGCTGCTGGACCAGCAGGGAGTGGCTGTCCGCACGGGGCATCACTGTGCCGAACCGCTGATTGACGAACTCGGCGTACCGGGCACCGTACGTGTGTCTTTCGGTCTGTACAACGACCGTTCCGACATCGACGCTTTCATCGCCGCCCTCAAAAAAGCTATCACAATACTGGCATAAACAGCACCAACTATTCATTTTCCATCACTATGAAACACTTTCTTTATTGGACAGCGGCTATCCTCACAGCAGGATTACTGAACGGCTGCAAACCTCAAAACACGGACTCTCTGCACGCAGGAACGGTAGTGCGTGACACGATCTGCGATGTCCCTTGCTGCGTCTATCTGCCCGCTGACTACCCCTCACCCGAACATTCGCCCTTATACCCCGTTCTCTACCTCCACCACGGCATGTACGGCATCGAGGAGGACTGGACTGCCAAGGGCAGATTAGTGGAGATCATGGATTCGCTCCTCCGCGCCGGACAAGTCAAAGAGATGGTGGTCATTATGCCGGACAACTGTCCGCACCGACCTACTGCGGATGAGGAACGGGCGAACGCTATGAACGGCGAGTGGGAGCGACGGTTTGAGGCGTTTATGGCGGAGGCGGAAGCCAAATACCGTATCAGCAATGATCCGTCACTCAGGGCGATTGCAGGCCTCTCGATGGGCGGATTTCATACCCTGCATGTCTCACACCATCTGCACGGACAGTTTGCCTATGTGGGACTGTTCTCGGCGGCTATCCTCCCTACGGCGCCCAACGAGATGTACTACAACTGGGAGAACGAAGTGCGCGAACAAATTCAGACCACTACGCTCTACTGGATTGGCATCGGCAAAGAGGATTTTCTCTACGATTTCAACGTACAATACCGCCGCTGGCTGGAGACTAACCACCTCGAATATACCTATTACGAGTCCGCCGGAGGACATACATGGGACAACTGGCAGGACTACCTCTGCCGCTTCCTGACCAAAATATTCAAATCATAAATCATCCTATGTTTCAACTGATTAACTTACCCTATGCTCCGGAGTCGCTGGAGCCGGCTATCAGCCGCGAAACCATCGGTTTTCACTACGGCAAGCACCTGCAGACCTACGTGGATAACCTCAACAAACTCATTGCCGGAACCGAGTATGAGTCAATGCCCCTGGAAGAGATTGTTTGCAAAGCCCAAGGCGGCATCTTCAACAACGCCGGACAGATCCTCAACCATAACCTCTATTTTTTGCAGTTTATGCCGATGAAATCGGAAGAATCTGCACTTAACGGCTTGGAAATCACCAGAGCCGTCATTCGCGATTTCGGTTCGCTCGAGGCATTCAAAGCGGAGTTCGAGCAGAAGGGCGCCACGCTGTTCGGCTCGGGATGGGTATGGCTGGCAGCGGACCCAGACGGCAAACTCGTCATTATGCAGGAACCTAACGCCGGCAATCCGCTTACCAAAGGTTTCAAACCGCTGCTGACGATGGATGTATGGGAGCATGCCTATTATCTCGACTACCAAAACCGGCGCGCCGCCCACCTCCAAGCCCTCTGGCCCCTCATCAACTGGCAGGAAATCAACCGCCGCTACCAATCCTGACGCCAATAGCTTGGATTTTCGGGATTATCCCGACGGTCAGCCGACGGTGAGCCGACGGTCAACTATAACGTCACTTGAACGAAAAAACCACAAACACCCTCTATTATGTCTGAAATTAAAACGTCTTCCGGCGTTGACATCATCCGCGGCAAGTTCAAACGCGCGGACGCCGGCTATTTCTACATCCGCAACGGCAAACAGTTCTATCGCGACCGCGAAGAGACCTACCAGCAGAACCAGTCTCCGCGCCAGAAATGGAACTCAGCGGCTTTCGCCTATGCCCACCGCGAACTTCATGCCATCGAGTCCGATCCCGCACTCACCGCACAGATGAACGCAGACTACGAATCTGCCCTTCATCTTGCCCCAAACGGCAAGACCTACCCCACCGCCCACGCATGGAAATTCAACTCCCTGCTCTACGAATACAAACAATCCCATCCCTTCGAATAAAAATCTTTGATTTTATTTGCATGTGTCAAATAAATTTAGTAATTTTGCGCCCGAAATTGTATAATGGGGCATTCTATGCCCACTATGTGCTCACAATACGCTGACACACAACGCATATGAACAACGAAAATCAAAATATCGAGTACAAAGAATCTTGGCGCGATGAGCACGTCAAATGGCTGTGCGGCTTTGCCAATGCGCAAGGCGGCAAACTGTACATCGGCGTCAACGATAAAGGCGAAGTGTGTGGCGTGGAGAATGCCCACAAGTTATCCGAGGACATCCCTAACAAGGTGGTCTCTTTCCTCGGTATCGTTGCCGATGTGTATGTGCTCAATAAAGATGGCAAAGACTACATTGAGATTGCCGTTGCACCAAGCTATGTGCCTATTAGTTACAAGGGCAAATATTATGTCCGCTCCGGCAGTACGTTACAGGAACTGAACGGTGCCGGTTTGCAAAACTTCGTGCTTAAGAAAATGGGTAACTCTTGGGATGATATGGTCAATGAACATGCCACTGTGGACGATCTGGACCGAGAGGCTATTGACTATTTCTTGCGCAAAGGTATTGAGGCCGGGCGTATTAATTCGTCTGAAGCCAACGCTCCAACAAAGACGGTGCTGCAAAACTTAGGCTTATTGGATGAACAGGAGCACCTTAAGAATGCCGCTTTGCTATTATTCTCTAAGAATCCTCGGCGCTATTTTGCGGGCACGGAGTTCAAGATTGGCCGATTCCATTCTAATATAGCCGACCTCACATCTCAGGAAATGATTGAGGGCAGTATCATTCAGATGGCAGACCGCGTGGTATGGATGCTCAAAGAGAAGTTCCTCACTATGCCCATTCATTATGAAGGTCTGCAACGGATTGAACAATTAGAGGTGCCGGAAGACGCTTTGCGAGAGATCATATACAATGCTATTTGCCACAAGGACTATTTCGGTCCGCAGATTCAGATGCGTGTGTGGGACCACCATGTAGAGATTTGGAACTATGGCGAACTGCCGGAACAAGTAACGCCGGAGAACATAGAGACAAACCATGCTTCCTATCCGCGCAATAAGAACCTTGCGTTTGCTTTTTATAAAGCAGGTTTCATTGAGTCGTGGGGACGTGGCTGGCAGAAGATCTGCGATGGTTTCCAAGCGGCAGGGCTCCCCAAACCTACCATCGAATCCAAACAAGGTGGGGTCTTGGTGACTTTCCAACGGAATAATGTGAATTTAAAGATGACCGATGGCCGTCAAATAGGTTCACAAACAGGTACGGATGTCGTAGATAAATATGCAAACAAACTGACTGAAAGACAGCAGCTTATCCTGAAAACAATTCGTCGTTTTGTCATAGACCATGTCGTAGAGGGTGTCGTAGAGGATGGCGTAGAGATTCCAAGTGCTCGTTCAATAGCCATGCAACTTGGAACCTCACCTCGAACCATACAACGAGAATTAGCGTATTTGCAATCCCAAAATATCATTATTCGTAGAGGTAATGATTACGGTGGCTATTGGGAGATAATTGAATAAGCGAACCAACCGACTCACCACCGAGTCACCACCGAGAGATGAGCAATGTAAATTCTAAAATCACGGGATATATACTTTGTATATATAAGGTTGGGTATGATACGAGATTCCTCCGATGCGCATAGGTGTTGCATAGGAAATGCATAGAGAATGCCCCCGAGAATGATTAAATATCACTAAGAATCACTAGGAACAACTAACGTTTTGTTTTTGAACAGAGCGTTCGAAAAAAAACAACAATTCGCGCAGAAGCGAAATCTGGAATAATAAAAGGAATGACAAAAAAAGATATATTAGATATTCTATATGCTGAGAGAAATAGACTCACGAGCATATACACGCGACCTGGGTGGACAACTTGGGCGCTTATTGGAGCTATTGCTTCATTGATTTGGATTCTTCTTGACTTACACCCCTTTTCATGGAAATATAGTATCGCGATTGCTTATCTATTCTTTAATGCATATATGTTGGTAGGCTGTTTTATTACCGCTTTCAAAAACAATCACCGACCAACATGGAAGAAGTTAGAATTTACAGATAGAATAGGATTAGTCTTTGGTTTTGCAATATACTTGGTTCAATTTCTTCTCTTCATTATTTACAAAACTTTTTTCGACGGTGGCATACTAAGTTGCTTATATTATGTTTCATTAATACTTAACACTTTATTGTTGGTAGAACTCATAGCAGTCTTTGTCCTCTCTTTTATCCCGTCTTTGAGGACTGAGAAAAACAATCGTATCGGAGGCGTTATTGGAACAATATTCTTTCTTTTTCTTATTATCACATTGGGAATCTTTATTATTCGCGAACATGATTTTATAGATGTGAATAGTGTAAAAGCAGGGCTTATATTATTTGCAATAGTTTTTTTGGCAGGATGCTTCAATATATCTACACCTAACAAATTAAACAAATTAGATAATCTTATCAACAGAGTTTTATATGAGGAAGATGAAATCGACGAAAAGAAAGTTTTATCTGAGTTAGAGATATGTCTTTTAGGACTGAGATACGGAGATTTTCTAATGAATGACAATTATGAATATATCATAGAAAGGACTCAATTTATATATTGGAATCTCCATAGATTAGATGAAGCGATTCATAATTCTAACGATTATACCGATAGTATTCGTACTATTGTGAAAAATTCTATGGATATACTAAGCCACCTTCAATATAGGATTAATTATGTTTTAAAAATGGTTAAATTGGGATATGGCGAAAAGGATGTTAATTCTAAATTATCTCCTCTATTTCGCGTTATGCATGATTCTCTTGATTTAATTGGCATTTGGCATGAGATATGGAAAAAAATGTCAGAATATAACTTTGAGGATTTTGGAAAATTTGTAAACGCCAAGATGCAAGAAGCAGATATTATCTTTAAGAAAAACAACACAAACAATGAATAAACAACAACTTGCCGCACGCATTTGGGCTTCGGCGAATAAGATGCGTTCCAAAATCGAAGCCAGTGAGTACAAGGATTATATCCTCGGCTTCATCTTCTATAAATACCTTTCCGACAAGGAAGAAGCGTTCATGTTGTCCGAGGGCGGTATGAAGCCGGAAGAATTGGTGCAACTGGAGGAACAAGATGAGGAAATCGTACAGTATTGCCAGACCAATTTAGGGTACTTTATAGCCTATAACAATCTCTTTTCCACATGG
>JAFVDD010000026.1 GCA_017478725.1 Paludibacteraceae bacterium | reverse complement strand
GGGATGTCTCTCACCGATAACTCTCCTCTGCGAGACCTTCTCGATAAAACTAATTTACAAAATGTCAAAGATCAAAATGACCACAATGGGCAATTATTAATAAATTTTTAAACGTCCCAAATTTTTATGGGACACTAGTGAGCAAATATACAAATTTTCAGAGGTTTTTTTGTACATTTGAAACATTTTTAGTACTTTTATGCATAATTTTGATGCAAATATGAAAAAAGTGATTATTTATTTCTCGGCTTTAATGTTGCTGATTAGTTGTGGCAAAAGCGAGCGATTGCTCACATCGGCCACAGGTACTATTTATGAGTGTCTGGTAGTTATGCCGGATCGCCCTTTGAGCGAGGAATCAAGGGCGGCTATCGAGCAGGCCGGAGTCTTGAAAGCTACAGGCAGTGCTTATCAGGAGGCCGTTAGCACTACATGGGGGCTTGTCAAGAACACGATGGCGGCGGATATGCCGTGTATGCCACAGATGGAGCCGTATTTTGTGCTGACTCAAGTGCCTATGGGGCAATTCGATTCATACCTCAAGCCTACTCGTAATATTCTGATATTTGATATTAACAAAGAGAAATACACAACTGTCAAGGCTAAGACCGCTCGTGATCAATGGTCTAAGCCTCAGGCTGTCTATCGGATCCAGGCACCGGATGACGAATCGGCTGTTGCTTTTTGGTTGGAGCACGGAGAGGAAGTACGCGAATGGTTTGTGCGTGAGGAACTGGCTCGCCAGATACGGTTCTACCGGGCCAATACCAATAAAAAAGCCCGCACGTTACTGCAACAACAGGGATACGATTGCCTGATACCGGAGGATTACATGCTGCTCATGGACACTGCCGTAAATACAAATGGCGAGAATGTAAATGTGCTATGGTGTTGCAATTCCAAGGGACCTATGCGGAGGGATATTATTATCTATAGCACGCCCTATTGCTCACAAGAGCAGTTCAGCCAAGAGGCTATATGCACCCGGAGGGATGCTGTTCTCGGTCGCTTGGTTTCCGCGCAGGTAGAGGGAAGCCATATGGGTACTGAGTATAAATATTTCCCGCCGATATCGCGTCAGGTGCGGGCTTTGAACGACACTATTGGCGGATTTTATGCCGTTGAGACACGCGGGCTGTGGAAAATCATTGACGGGGAAGCTATGGGAGGACCGTTTGTCAGCCTTACTCGTCTGGATCAGGTTAACGGGAAAGTCGTTACTGCGGAAACATTCCTTTTTGCCAGCGGCCAGAAAAAACGCAATGCGCTCCGGCAGGCAGAGGCTATCCTTTATACCTTGGAGATGCCTAACGAACGCCAGCGGAAATAACCGTAGATACAGTTGCAGCACCAGAAAGCATATTGTGCTGTCATGCAATAATCGCCTATATACAACCACATCGCAACAGATGTTATATCTACCGCGAACCAAAGATACCATTGGTCGCGGTAGGCTTGTATCATCAGCAGTTGCGCCACAATAGAGGTCAGAGTCGTAAAAGCATCCAGATATGGAGTCGGGTCATCGGTATAAGTCTCAAGCAACCGACCTGTTCCCGCTGACGCCGCTGCTACTCCAATAGCGATGATCAGTAATATCCGAAAGGGCAGACCGCGTGTCTGGACACGGTTTTCATGCTCCGGACTAAGCCTTCTGCGCCATACATACACTCCGTAAATCATCGTGAAGAAATAGTAGATATTGATGGCCACCTCGCCATACAGACGAGCCTGCAAACAAATATAAGTATAGGTGATTACCTGTGCGAAACCGAACACAAACGAACTGATTCTCCCTTGCGCGCACAGACATACCGAACACACGCCCAAACAGCCGCTGATGAGGGATAAGGGCGAAAGATGCTGATCCAAAGGCAAATGGGTATAGGTGATGATATAGGTCAGAACTTGGATGAGTAATCCAAGCATGAGAAAACACCACTCAAATATCTTATTTCTTCGTTCCTCCGGCATTAATCAGTTCTTTGGGTTTGGATGTCAATCGCGGTGTGGCGGTGTAATCCCACTCTTCTTCAAAATCCCAGTTGGCTTTGGTCTGCACTTTCTCCGGATAATAATACACCTCTTCCGGCTGGCGTTTGTCCTCCCAGCTGCCCGGAGTCCATTTATTGTCTCCGTTTTTGTCGATATACAGCCGCAGATAGTAGCCGTCTGGCTTCAGGTGGCGGAAATACGCACCCTCTGCAGTTGCCGGTTGCTCCTGTAGTACCTTGTCCTTGTTGTTTAGCAGCTGTACGCGCACTTTTGCATCAAATGGTTTTACACGAACCCTCAGCGTGGAATAATCCTCGTTTGTCTTCATCTGCAATTGGAATCGCTGATTGCGGTTCGCTACTCCGTAGATATCGGTCAGAGCACCGCTGTCCGCCACCAATTCATACTCTTTGCCCTCTTCCAGACGGGTGATTAGCTGCACTTTCATTTCCGTTTGCTGTATCTGGAAGGCTACGGGATGAAGCGTTGTGTCTGCTTTCACATACAATCGGATGGAGTCTTTCTCTACTCTGCTGATAGGCGAAGGGGCTGTTATAGCCAAGGTATCAAATAGTTCAAACCCTTTCCTCGCATTGGATTTGATCTCCAGTTTGCGGTTCCTCCTTTCGCGTTCCTGTGCCGCGCGTGCACGCTCGGTGAGTCTCGGTGCTCGCCATATCGCACGCAGGGTGTCCGTAAACCACTCGTAGTTATATAGCGAATCCGTACGCCTATAGCGCGCTTCTATGATGATTGTATCCTGTGTGATGGATAAACTGTCCACCAGCCATATGGTTGCAGTGTCTCCGCGCGAGGAATAGGTCGTTAGATAATTTACTTCGGTCGAATCACCTCCTCTTATGGCAACGAACTGCGTCAAACTGTCCGGAGCGGAAGACATCATCAACTGAATCATATGTTGCTTGTCGCGCAATGAACGCTGCAGATAGAGCCGGCTTTTTTGTTCTTTGGATATCCATAGCACGATTCCGCTGTCCGGAGCTGTAATCATATCCTCGGCAAACGCCATTCCTTCGCCGGGAGAGAGACGATAATCGCGGCTGATATCATCTATCGCATAAAGCCGGTACGTGCCTTCATGCACATTTTCTATGCGGAAATGCCCAGTCGAGTCCGTCTTCGCTATGCGTGTAAAGGGCTGCTTGGTGAACACGCTGTCGCTCTTGTTGCGGTGAATTCCTACTGTTATGCCTTTCTGGGGATTAAGATCCTCGGCATTCACCACCTCGCCGTGTATCTCCAGCGTGTCTATCTCTGGACCTGTTGAGAACGCGAAGGAATAACCGTACGCAGGGTTTTTCTCCGTGAAATCACATACTGCTGCTCCAAAATCAAGCGTATAGGTAGTGCTGTCCACCAACGGTTCTTCAAATTGTATCAGCAATCGTTTTCCGCGGGCTTTGACTACAGGAGGTTTCTGTTGCGGAGGAGACATCAACAGGTTTTGTGACACGTTGTCTAACTGCAAATACTCGTTGAATGTCACTTCAATCCTATCGCCATGAAAATCCAATGCGCCGTTCTCGGGCACGGACTTGACTGGCTCGGGAGGAATAGAATCCTTCGGTCCGCCCTGCGGGCCGACACCCCGGTTGGCACAACTCGCCATGACGAGAGCTAATACCGGAATCAAGAATGTTTTACGCAGCCTCACCACCTGACAATTTATCAATTTAACAGTTTAACGATTTAATAGTTTAACAACTTAACACATCCAACACATACCCTTTTCCCTGCAGCCATTCGATAGCCTGCGGCAGCACTTCCAACATGCGCTCATTGGATTTCAATGAGTCATGAAAATTGATGATACTGCCCGGCCGGGTCATCCGTTGGATCTTCCTCAGCATCATTTCGGGTGTTACCGACGCATCGTAATCGCGGGTCAGCACATCCCAATAAATCAGGCGATAGCCTTGCCGTACCAATGCCATCCGCTGGAACAGGGTCGCTTTTCCGTACGGTGGTCTGAACAGCTTGGTCTCTTTGGGAAATTGCGCTACATTAGCCATGTATGTTTGGGTACGGCGCCCCCACCCTTTCATGTGATTGTACGTGTGGTTTCCTATGGTATGACCGCCTTTTACTACCTGTGCATATACTTCGGGATGCTTGTCAATATTCTCGCCTACCATAAAAAACGTGGCTTTGACATGATAGCTGTCCAATATTGCCAGCACTTTGGGCGTTACCTCCGGAATCGGGCCGTCGTCAAACGTTAGATAAACAGCCCTACCCGTACGGAAAACACCGTACGGGTAGAGACGTTGCCATATATCGCGGAATCTTACCAAGCTAACGAAGATGCGCCCAAGATAGCCGCGTCGCTATCTTTGAGCACGGAAACGGAAACAGGTATTTTGCCTTTCCATATACCCATCAGGTTCTCTTCCATCGCTTCGCGGATAGGATCCATGATCCAATGGCCGGCCTTGGTCAGTCCGCCGAAGAGGATGATCGCCTCCGGGCTGGAGAAATGCACGTAGTCTGCCAGTTTCTCGCCCAGCAAATGGCCTGTGTAATCAAAAATCTCCTTGGCTACCAAATCCCCCTTCTCCGCTGCATCGAATACATCTTTGGATGTTATATGGTCGATATCCGGCACATTGCGCAGAAGTGTGGATTGGGTGGTAGAGGTGACAATCTCCTTCGCCGTACGGGCTACGCCGGTAGCCGAAGCATAAGCCTCGATACATCCTCTTTGTCCGCACCCGCAGAGACGTCCGTTGCCGGAGTGATCCACCTTGCAGTGACCCAGCTCACCTGCAAAGCCGTCATGGCCGTACAGCAGTTTGCCGTCGATTACAACGCCCGAACCTACGCCCGTACCGAGCGTAATCACAATGAAGTTCTTCATGCCTCGAGCAGAGCCGTAAATCATCTCGCCCTGAGCCGCTGCGTTGGCGTCATTGGTAACCGTACATTTGATACCCATCCGCTCGCTGATCATTTTGGAGAGTGGCACTACACCTTTCCACGGCAGGTTGGGTGCATACTCTATACAGCCCGAATAGAAATTGCCGTTGGGGGCACCGCAGCCTATACCTACTACATCGCTCAACTGGATTCCCTCGTCCTCCACCAGACGTTTCAATCCCGCGCAGAGCACATCGCAATACTCCTCTATATTAGGGTACTGCTGTGTGGGGATTGAGTTACTGCGGAGCACTTGTCCGTCCTCGTTTACCAAGCCGAACTTGGTTCCTGTACCGCCCAAGTCGATACCTAAAGCATACTTTTTCATATATCAGAGATTTTAAGATTAATCTACTTTGATGTCTTTGTTCACATTCTTGCTACCGAAAAGAGCGTACCAGAGAATGTAAGCGAGCATACCTATCACCAGCCAATAAGAGTTAATATAGCCAATGTGACGTGCCAGGAAATCCTGCAAGAGTGGCATGATACCACCACCGACTACCATCATCATAAAGATACCGGAAGCCTGCTCTGTATATTTGCCGAGACCCTCCACGGCGAGGTTGAAGATACTTCCCCACATGAGCGACGTACACAAACCGCAAAGCACAAGGAACAACGCACACATCGGCACTTGCATCATCGTGAAATGGCCATTAGCGAAGCCCGGCATGTTTACCTGGATAGAAGCAGGCAGGAAGATAGCTACGGCAATAAACGCGATAGCCAACGCAGACACGAAAGCCAGTTGTGCTTTAGGAGAAATCTTGGATGAGAGAGCAGAACTGGTGAGACGGCCAACCAACATCAGCAGCCAATAAACTGCGGCAATAGCGCCACCGATGACTGCGGCTCCTTCGCCCAGTCCTGCGCCAGAAGCGTCCGGCGAAGAGAGGTAGAAATTCAACTCACCGGGGATACCCACTTCGATACCCACATAGAAGAAGATTGCTACCACGCCAAACACAAGGTGACGAAAACTCCAGGCACTGTGTTTGTCGTTAGGATCAATCTTGGAACGTGAAGCGGCAGGCTCGGGAATAGCCACCAGATAGAGGATAAGGAACGAGAGAGCGAACACTACCAGTGCAATAGTTAACAACGGACGCACCTGTGCCATAGCCGTTTGCTTGGTGATGGTACCTATCATTGCTCCGGCAAGAAGCGGAGTGAGCGTTCCGGCAAGCGAGTTCAAAGCGCCACCCGTCTGGATAAGTTGATTGCCTTTGTTGCCACCGCCACCGAGCGTATTAAGCATCGGGTTTACCACTGTGTTTAACATACAAACGCAGAAACCGCAAATGAAAGCGCCAAGCAAGTAAACTACCAATGCCGCCATGCCTATAGGCAGATAGCTGGAGCAGAACTGCACAGCGATGCCGACAAAGCCGACTACCAAGGCAATCAACGCCGTCTTTTTGTAGCCGATTTTGATCAACAGTTTACCGGCAGGAATACCCATAAACAGATAGGCGGCGAAATTCATTAAGTTACCAAACATCCCCGACCACTCGTAGTGTGTCTTCCAGATGTTACCAAACGGAGCTGCCATGTTCGTTACAAACGAAATCATGGCAAACATGAAGAACATCGTGATGATAGCCACAATGTTGCTTTTGTTTTGTTTTGTTTCCATAATATTAAATTGTTAATTACTTTAAAACTCGCGCCAAAAAGCCCAATACACGCCGGTGCATATGGGTATAGTTGTTGCCCTTTTTCAGGAAATGATTGTCATCCGGATAGAGCTGCATCTCAAATTGCTTGTCCGCGCGCACAAGCGCGTCAATATATTGCATGGTATGTTGCACATGCACATTGTCATCGCCTGTACCGTGAATGATGAGCACTTCGCCCGTCAGATCCTCCGCATGGTTCATCAGCGAGGCGTTCTTGTAGCCGTACTCATTCACCTGAGGACGGCGCATATAACGCTCCGTATAAGCGCTGTCGTACAGCTTCCAGTCAGTCACCGGTGCTATCGCTACGCCTGCCTTGAACGGATGACCTTTCGTGCTCATCGTCATCAGCGTCTCATAGCCACCGTAGCTCCAGCCCATGATAGCCATGCGCCCGGCATCGATATCCTCACGCTGGCCTATATATTCCGCGGCGGCAATCAGGTCTTCCGCCTCCTTGATTCCAAGATTCATATAAGTCTCGTTCCGCCATGCGCGACCGCGGCAGTCACCGCCTCTCGTATCCACTATCAGCACCGCATAACCTTCCTCCACCAACGCGTACTCAAACCGTTTCCTCCATCTGTTCAGCACCCGCTGGCTCTGCGGACCGCTATAGTGCATCACCACCAAAGCTGACGGCTGATTTCTGACATCTGACGGCTTCAACAGCATCGCCTCCAGCTCTTGCCCTTTCCCGTTAGGAATCTTCATCAACTCCGGCTCAGGCAGACCGTTCGCCTTCCATGCGTCGCGAACCTCCGTGTTCTGCAGCAGGGTGGCAAACTCATTCTTTGAATAGAAAAAATATTCGTTAGGCGTGTCGAACGACTGGAAACAGATGATAGCACTGTTGCAGTCTTTCGCAAACCGTGCGCTGTATGTTCCGTCGCCTTCGGTGATACGCAAGACGGTTCCTTTCTTCAGGCTGACCGCATAAATATCCCGGGTTGCCGGAGTGGTGGCAGCCTGGTAACACAGCGTCTGTGTCTTCTCGTTCACGCCATACACGGCTGTCACATCCATGCCATCAGGCGTCAGCGCTTTCTGCTCTATTCCCTGTGCGGAATACAAATACGCTCTGCGCCAATCGTCTTTTTCGCTCAGTACCACAAACCTGCCGTCCTTCAGCCAAACCCATTCATCGAACAGACTGTAATCCACGAAATACTTCTTGCTGCTCTCTTCGTACAACGGGTGGGAAACGGTCGATTTGGCATTGCAGGCTATCACCTCCATCTTGGTCTGGTCTCTGTTCACTCGCAGCACCATCAACTCGCCGCTCTCCGTCCACTTTAGCCGCGGAATATAACCCTCCGACGGCTGATGGCTGGCTGCTGACAGTTGAATGGACACAATGCCTTTCGTCGCTACGTCATACACGCACACGCTGGCTTTTGCATTGGCGCACCCGGCTTTGGGGTACCGCAAACTCTCCTCCGACGTATATTGCGGATACTTCGTACTTCGTACATCGTCATTTCGTACTTCTCCAAGGTAGGTTTGCCATTTGAACGTCGGCACATCCGTCTCATCCAGACGCACAAAAGCCAGCTGCTTCGAATCAGGACTCCAAGCGAACAGAGCCGTTATTCCGAACTCTTCTTCATACAACCAGTCCGCCACACCGCTGATGATATCCGGATTATCCTCTTTGGTCACCGCCACTTCGGTTCCATAATCCAGTTTGTGGATATATAGGTTGTTATCCTTGGCAAACGCCACATAACGTCCGTTAGGGCTCATCACTGCGTCACGCACTTTGCCCAGCCCGAGACCGGCACCCAGCTGCTTGCGCGTATGGCGCAACGTGTCATACACATACCATTCGGCTACCTCCGAACGGCGGAACAACTGCTCCTCATTCTCTTTCTCCAGCCGGTAACGCGTACATATTTCAGGAGCCTGACGGCTGACGGCTGACGGCTGAGTGCCGATTGATAAAATGCTGTCCTGCTCGGCCGCGCTGAGCGTCTTGGGATTATAATCGCCTGATAATATGGCGGGAAGAATGCTTGCTATAAAAAGAAATAACTTCATAATTTCGATGCTCTTCTGTTTGGAGTTCGCAAAAATCGTGCAAATATACAACTTTTTTTTCAATTACGCAAGCGTAAATATTTTTTTCCTTTGGAAATATGAATCTCGTATATCCCGAAATCCACGATTGCCGCACCTCCTCCCTCTTCCTCAACTTCCTCCAAATCAGCTGTTTCAGGATGGCAGGTATAAACCATTCCTTCCGTTTCTACCGGAATGAGACTCATTAGGGCAAATACATTTGATACATTATATAGACCTGCATATTCTTCATCAAAATCAGGCATACTTGGCCACAAGATATAGTTTTTGCCCTGGTTAGTCATATAAACGGTTGTTTTGCCCTCTGCATGCACCGCTTGCCATACACTCTTTTTCCGCACCAGCCGGCTTCCCGTATAACCGATATAGGTGTCACTGTCAACGTGCCGGATGGTCACGCTGTCCCCCCTCTCGTTGAACTCAAACCAATACCACTGGTTGCTGTCATAGGGGCGAACGGGCGCATTTTCCATCTTTCCGTCTTCCGGCAAACCGCTTAGCGCGACATTATATTCGGGATAGGCATACAGATAGATGCCGGATTGCAATGCGGACACAGGCTTTTCTCCGTTCTGCGGCTGTTCCCATACAGCCCAAAGAACCGTGTTCTCGCCGGGATAATAGGTCTCGCCTGCCGTCCATAACTGCGGTCTGACGCTCATCGTCTGGAAATCCCTTTCCGACCAGCCGCTGAAACGCCAGCCGTTCCTGTCTGCCATGTTCGGCAGAACCACTCCGCCGCCTGCTTCTGATTCGCGCAGCAGCATATATTCATCCTCTCCTGCCTTCAGCCGAACCGTGCAAGGCGCTGCGGTGCGGTAGTGAAGCACATATTTCTCAATGTGCAGCGAATTGGCGGTTCCTTTTACAACGATGGCAATCTCCTGCCCTACCCTGTATATACCGTCCAGCAACTCAATGGGATGAGACGCAGAATTGTCATAGGCGCCTGTCCATTCTGCCATCGTGCCGCTTATCTCAGTCACGCTGTTGCCGTCTATCGCCAGACGTATTTCGCCGGCGCCGGACGACTTGTTCGATTTCACATACACCTCTATCCGCTCTGCCGTCATGCCGCTGATTCCCGACAGCCGGAATACCGCGCTGTCGCCTGCTCTCACGTCGCCGCGCTGATAGGTGTTACTGTATTCGGCTGCAGCCTGCGAAGGCACATCTCCGCTGCCGGACACCGCCGTCTTCGTCTCAACACTCCACACCATCACCAAAGCCGCTATACAGCCCAAAAATCCTGTCATTGCCACTTTTTTCCTATTTGCGGACAAAAGTACTAAAAACTTTTGAATGTACCAAAAATCTTCCTCCGTTTTTCACACTTCACTTTGCGTTTTGCATTTTTTTGTAACTTAATCTCCACGCGCGCTTGCATATATGGATTTTTTTTTGTACCTTTGCGCCCGCTTTTTGTGTAAACCCCAACACCAGCCGATTATTAACCCCGACCCTGCCGATTATTAACCCCGACCCTGCCGATTATTAACCCCGACCCGACCGATTATTAACCCCGACCCTGCCGATTATAAACTCAAATACCGCATCGGAAGCGCATCGGAAGCGCATCGGAAGCGCATCGGAAGCGCATCGGGCTTTTATCGGGTGAATATCGTATCATACCCCACCCTATATATACTTCGTATATATCCCGTGATTTTGAAAAAACACCAATAAAATATACAAATAAATAACTAACTAACCTGCAAACAATCAAACTGAAACGTGGTTTGGACATTCCGTTTGAGGGAACTGCGGAGCGGACGCTGGGGAGCGTGCGCAGGCCGGAGGTCTTTCATATCGTCCCGGACCACTTCGCCGGACTGACGCCCAAACTGGACGTACACGAAGGCGACAGCGTGAAAGCGGGTAGCCCGCTGTTTCACGACAAGACGTTTGAGGAATTGTTCGTCACATCGCCCGTGAGCGGTAAGGTCAAAGCCATCGTACGCGGTGAGCGTCGCAAGATCATGTCGATTGACATCGAGGCGGAAGCGGCTATCACTTACGAGAGCTTTGCCAACGACCTTAAGGACCTTAAAGACCCTAAGGACGTGAAGGACCTTTTGCTCAAGAGCGGTCTGTGGACGCTAATCAAACAGCGCCCGTACGACTGCATTGCGCTGCCGAACAAGACCCCGCGTGCTATCTTTATCTCGAGTTTCGACTCCGCCCCTGCGGCGCCGGACTACGAGTATGTGTTGAAAGGTCAGTTGCCTACCCTGCAGGCAGCCGTGACGGCATTGAGCCAACTGGCTCCGGTGTTCGTCGGACTGAAAGCAGGCAGCAAAGCCGTCGAGTTCCGCGAGCTGAAAGACTGCACCCTCTATGAGGTGGCAGGTCCGCACCCCGCAGGCAACGTAGGCGTGCAGCTGAACAACCTCGCGCCCCTCGCGAAAGGCGAGACGGTGTTCACGATCAACATTCAGGACCTCGCCCTCATCGGCCGTCTGTTCCAGAAAGGTATCGTGGACATGCAGAAGAAAGTGGCGCTGACGGGTCCGCTGGCTTACGGCCGCCAGTACTACAACGTGCTGCCGGGCATGCCGGTGAGCGCTATCCTGACGAGCAACGTACAGGTAGGCGTACCCGCACGCTTCATCGCCGGTAACGTCCTCAGCGGTCACCAGATTGACGCGGACGCTATCATCAGCGTCTATGACAACCAGTTCACCGTCATTGACGAGGGCAGCGAGAACCATGAGTTCATGGGCTGGCTACTGCCGCGTTTCTCGGCGTTCAATGCCGGCAAGACCGACCCCGCCATCATCTTCGACAACTGCTTCACCCGCTGGCTCTTCGGCAAGAAGCACTACCAGTGGGACGCTCGTTTGAAGGGCGGACGCCGTGCTATCATCGTCTCCGGCGAGTACGACAAAGTATTCCCGATGGACATCTACCCCGAGTACCTCATCAAAGCCATGATTGCGGGCAACATCGACAAGATGGAAGCCCTGGGTGCGTACGAGGTGGCTCCCGAAGATTTTGCGCTCTGCGAGTACGTCTGCACGTCCAAGATGCCGCTGCAGGCTATCGTTCGCGAAGCGCTGGACAACTTAAAAAAGGAGATTGAGTGATGGAATGGTTATATAATATCTGGAAAAAGTTCGGCAAGAACTTTGAGGAAGGCGGCAAGCTGGCGAAATTGTCCAGTTTCTACGACGCTTTCGATACCTTCCTCTTCACCCCGAACACGACGGCGAAACGTCTGGGCGCGCAGATTCACGACGGCAGCGACAGCAAACGTACGATGATTCTGGTCGTTCTGGCACTCGTTCCGGCAATGCTGTTCGGTATGTTCAACGTGGGTTACCAGCATTTGCTTGCCACGGGCCAGTTAGCAACCGGCCTGACCGCCGCATTGTGGTGGAAAGCGTTCGGCTTCGGTCTGTTGGCTGTGCTGCCGTATATCCTCGTTTCGTATATCGTAGGTCTGGGCATCGAGTTCACGGTAGCGCAGATCAAGCACGAAGAGGTGGCAGAGGGATTCCTCGTAACGGGTTTCCTCATTCCGCTGATTGTGCCGATTAACACCCCGCTATGGATGGTGGCTGTGGCTACGGCTTTTGCGGTCATCTTCGCCAAAGAGGTGTTCGGCGGCACGGGTTATAACATCTTCAACGTAGCGCTTATCACGCGTGCGTTCCTCTTCTTTGCTTACCCGACGCACATGACGGGCGACGAGCCTTTCGTGCGTATCGGCAGCACATGGGGCTGGGACGGCGGCGCAGCTGTGGACGGTTTCTCCGGCGCTACTCCGCTTACGCAGATGGCTACCGGCACTCCCGTCGAGCTGGGTTTCTGGGACATGGCTAACGGCCTCATTCCGGGTTCGGTGGGCGAGACCTGCCTCTGGGCTATCCTGCTCGGCGCATGTCTGCTGCTCTGCACAGGCGTTGCCAGCTGGAAGACCATGCTCAGCGTCTTCGTCGGAGGCGCTTGCACCGCTTGGCTCTTCAACCAATTCGGTTCGGCGGACAACCTCGCAGCGCAGTACCCGTGGTACATGCACCTTGTTAGCGGCGGCTTCGCGTTCGGTGCTGTCTTCATGGCTACCGACCCTGTCACCTCCGCCCGTACCGAGTGCGGCAAGTGGATCTACGGTTTCCTCATCGGTCTGGTGGCTGTGCTGGTACGCGTGCTCAACCCGGGTTACCCTGAGGGAATGATGCTGGCTATCCTGCTGATGAACGCCTTTGCGCCGCTCATCGACTGGTGCGTCGTACAAGTCAATATTAACAAACGTCTAAAGAGGGAGGCTGCGAAATGAAAAAGTTAGATACCAACGGCACCGTCTATACCGTAGTGTATTCGGTGGTGATTACCATCATCGTGGCAGTTCTTCTGGCGGTTGTCAGCCAGGCTCTCCGTCCCCGTCAGGAGGCGAATATCCTGCTTGACAAGCAGAAGCAGATCCTCGGTGCACTCAAAATCGACTACTCCACCGGCGACCCTGCAGAGATATACCTCGCGCTGGTCAACGACACGCTGCGCTACGGCGAGGCGGGCACGAAAGAGTACCGCGAAGTGTATGTGGCTAACCTCAACGGGGCTGTCAAGTACGTCCTGCCGCTCAGCGGTAAGGGTCTATGGGGCGGCATCGGCGGTTACCTCGCGCTCGACGAGGACAAGAACACCATCTACGGCACCAATTTCAACCATGAGTCCGAGACTCCGGGTCTGGGTGCGAAGATTGTGGAACTGCCTTTCCGTCAGCAGTTTGAGGGCAAGCATATCCGCAACGCCGCAGGCGAAGTGGTTTCTGTAGCCGTACTCAAATCCGGCAAGCACGCCGAGGGTCAGGAGCAAGTGGACGCCATCTCCGGCGCTACCATCACCTCCACCGGCGTCAGCACTATGCTGCAAGTCAATCTGGCGGAGTACGCAGAGTTCCTCAGCGAGCTGTCAGCTGTCAGCAATCAGCCTTCAGAAGAAGAGAATGTTGAATCTGTAAAAGAGGAGGATTAATCATGCTTAGTCAAAAAACAAAGGACACATTGTTAGGTCCTCTTAATGTGAATAACCCTGTAGTGGTGCAGATTCTGGGTATCTGCTCGGCGCTGGCTGTGACCGTGCAACTCAAGCCTGCCCTCGTTATGGGTATTGCCGTTACGATTATCGTAGCGATGTCGAACGTCATCGTTTCGCTCATCCGCAAGTCTATCCCGATGCGTGTGCGTATCATCGTGCAGCTCGTGGTAGTAGCCGCGCTGGTGACGCTTGTGAGCGAGATTCTCAAAGCGTTTGCGTACGATGTGGCGATGCAGCTGAGCGTTTACCTCGGTCTGATCATCACCAACTGTATTCTGATGGGTCGCCTCGAGGCGTTCGCCATGACCAACAACGCATGGGATTCGTTCCTCGACGGTCTGGGCAACGGCTTCGGCTATGCGCTCGTACTGGTTATTGTCGCCGTTGTGCGCGAGTTGCTCGGCGCAGGGCAGTTGCTTGGCTTCCAAGTCATCCCTGAGTCCTTCTACGCCGCCGGCTACGAGAACAACGGTATGATGCTCATGCCCGCTATGGCACTCATCCTCGTAGGTTGTATCATCTGGGCGCACCGCGCTATTAATGACAAGGAGGGCAAATAATGGAACACGCTATTAGTTTATTGGTCCGTTCGATTTTCTCGGACAATATGATTTTCGCATACTTCTTGGGTATGTGTTCGTACTTGGCGGTGTCTAAGAATGTGAAGACCTCCGCGGGCCTCGGCGTAGCTGTCACTTTTGTGCTGCTCGTCACGCTGCCGGTTAACTACCTGCTGCAGACCCAAGTGCTGGAGCCTCTGCACCTCGAGTACCTCAGTTTCATCCTCTTCATCGCCGTCATCGCTGCTATCGTGCAGATCGTCGAGATGGTGGTGGAGAAGTTCAGCCCCTCGCTCTACGCGAGTCTGGGTATCTTCCTGCCGCTGATTGCGGTGAACTGCGCCATCATGGGCGGTTCGCTCTTCATGCAGCAGCGTATCGGCCTGCCCGCAGTGGATGCCAAGGCGATTACTAACTTCGGCGACGCCGTCTGCTATGCACTCGGCTCCGGTCTGGGTTGGTTCTTGGCTATCGTCTGCCTCGCAGGTATTCGTGAGAAAATGGAGTATAACGACGTTCCCAAACCGCTGCAAGGACTGGGTATCACGTTCATCACCGTCGGTCTGATGGCGATGGCGTTCATGTGCTTCAGCGGCCTGGAGTTCTAAAAGAAGGAGGATAAGATTATGGATTTACATGCAATTCTTTTAGCTGTAGGAGTTTTCCTCATTGTTATTCTCCTGCTCGTCGCTATTCTGCTCATCGCCAAACGTTATTTGGTTTCTTCTGGTAACGTCAAAGTGACGATTAACGGCGACAAAGTCTATGACGTGGCAGCCGGCGGCTCGTTGCTGAACCAACTCGGCGAGGCGGGCGTTCACCTGCCCTCTGCCTGCGGCGGTAAGGGCTCGTGCGGCCAGTGCAAATGCCAGGTGCTCAGCGGCGGCGGTGAGATCCTGCCTACCGAGACCGTCCATTTCTCGCGCAAGCAGCAGAAAGAGGGCTGGCGTCTCGGCTGTCAGGTCAAGGTCAAAGAGGACATCACCATGAAGGTGGACGAGTCCATCCTCGGCGTCAAGGAATACGAGTGTACGGTCATCTCCAACCGCAACGTAGCAACCTTCATGAAGGAGTTCAAGGTACAACTGCCCGAAGGTGCGCACATGGATTTCGAACCGGGTTCATATGCCCAGATTCGTATTCCTAAGTTCGACGCTATCCGCTATGCCGACTACGACAAATCGCTCATCGGCGACCTCTATCTGCCGGCATGGGAGAAGTTCGGTATGTTCAACCTTGTCTGCAAGAACCCCGAGGACACTATCCGTGCTTACTCGATGGCAAACTACCCTGCCGAGGGCAATGTCTTCATGCTCACCGTCCGTATCGCTACACCGCCTTTCAAACCGAAAGACCAGTGCCCCAACGGACCGGAGTTCATGGATGTCAACCCGGGTATCGCTTCGTCGTATATCTGGTCGCTCAAGCCGGGCGACAAGGTCATCATGAGCGGTCCTTACGGCGAGTTCCGT
>JAFVDD010000005.1 GCA_017478725.1 Paludibacteraceae bacterium | reverse complement strand
TGCCACTCCAGGCTGTCAGCCGGATCATCGGTCGTGCAGACGAGCTCTACATGGTAGTGCTTCATCAGTCCGCGCGGACAGAACTTCGGGTCGTTGGCAATCAGGTCGTTGCACTTGTCGTAGATAGCGCGTGCGGTCTCGGGGTTCAGACGCTCCTCGATGCCGAAAGCGGTCTTGAGCTCCAGATGCGTCCAGTGGTAAAGCGGGTTACGGAAGGTGTAAGGAACAGTCTCCGCCCATTTCTCGAATTTCTCCCAGTCGGTGGTGTCCTTGCCGGTGCAGAAACGCTCGTCCACGCCGTTGGAACGCATAGCGCGCCATTTGTAGTGGTCGCCCATGAGCCAGATCTGCGCGATTGACTCAAAGCGTTTATTCTCCGCTACCATTTGCGGGATGAGGTGACAGTGGTAATCGATAATCGGCATTTTCGCCGCATGATTGTGATACAACTCCTGCGCGGTCTCTGTCTGCAGCAGGAAATCCTTGTCCATGAATTGCTTCATAATGAATAGATATTTAGTGTTAAATGTATGTGTTTCTCTGTCTGAATGGCGCGATTACCCCTGAATTTCACGCCCTTATGCGCCTGCGCATATTTTCACGCTGCAAAGATACGAAATAATATTCGTATCTATGTGGAAAAATTGACACATTTTTTACACATGCCAATTATAATCAGTAATTATTTTGGTGGAATGGTTTAAATTCCCTCGCCGTTGGAGAAGAAGGGCGACTGCACCGCTTTCTGCTGTAGGATACGCGAATGGGGCGGCACGTCATGCGTGAGCCAAACGTTACCACCGATCACTGTGTCATGCCCGATGGTGACACGCCCGAGAATGGAGGTGTTCGAGTACACCGTCACATGGTCTTCCAATATCGGATGGCGGGGCAGGTCAAGAGGCATACCGGTGGTATCATACGTGAAATTACGTGCCCCGAGCGTCACACCCTGATACAACATCACATGATTGCCGATAACAGCAGTGGCACCGATGACAACACCCGTGCCGTGGTCGATGCAGAAATACTCGCCTATCGTAGCCGCTGGATGAATATCGATTCCGGTCTCGCTATGCGCCATTTCGCTCAACATACGCGGCAAGAGAGGAACGCCGAGTTGCAGCAGACAGTGCGCCGTGCGATGATGCAGCATGGCGGTGATGAACGGATAGCAGAGGATGACCTCTGCTGCATCGGAGACCGCCGGATCGTTATACAGCGCCGCTTGCACATCCGTCAGCAGCAACCGCTTCAGTTCCGGCAAAGCAGCCACGAACGCGTCAGCCGTCCGGCCGACACATTCGTGGTTAGCGCCTTCGCATGACTTGCACATGACCGTGGATAACTGCGAATAAAGCAATCCGCGCAGGATTTGGTCCGAGAAATCGCGGTTCGGGTAATACTCAGGAAAGACAATCGAGCGCACCAGGCGCATGATCTTTTCCAATTCTGTATGCGAAGGAATATTCATAGGATGAGTATAATCATTTATAATACAGACAAATATCTCTCTCCGGTGTCGGGCAGCAGCGCCACAATCAGTTTGCCCTTGTTCTCCGGCAGGCGTGCCAACTGCCATGCCGCTTGGAAGGCTGCGCCGGAGGAGATGCCTACCAGCAAGCCTTGTGTTTTCGCCAGTTCTCGGCTGCCGGCGTACGCCTCGTCGTCCGATATCGTCAATATTTTATCTACCACTGCACTATCATACGTAGCAGGCACGAATCCCGCACCGATGCCTTGAATCTTGTGTTTGCCCGGTGTGCCTGTAGAAAGAACGGGCGAAGAAGCAGGCTCTACTGCAATGATTTGTACGGACGGTTTATGCGCTTTGAGAGCATGTCCGACTCCATTCACCGTGCCGCCGGTTCCTACACCGCCAACAAAAATATCGACTCCACCCTCTGTATCTGCCCAAATCTCCTCGCCGGTGGTGCGACGGTGTATGGCAGGGTTGGCAGGATTGATGAACTGACCGAGAATCACCGCTCCGGGAATCTCGTTCTTCAACTGTTCCGCTTTGGCGATTGCGCCTTTCATTCCTTCTGCGCCGGGAGTCAGTTCCAATGTTGCGCCATACGCTTTGAGCAGATTACGCCGCTCTATACTCATCGTCTCCGGCATGGTCAGAATGACCTTGTAACCTTTGGAGGCACCTACCCAAGCAAGACCGACGCCTGTGTTTCCGCTGGTCGGTTCGATGATGGTAGCGCCGGCTTGCAGAATACCGCGTTGCTCGGCATCTTCAATCATCGCCAATGCGATACGGTCCTTGACGCTGCCGCCCGGGTTAAAATACTCCAGTTTCAATACCAGACGTGCCTGTTGTCCTTCCAAACCGGAAACCTCCAAGAGGGGAGTGCGTCCTACTAACTCTGTCAATTTGCTGTAAATCATATTACAAAAAGTTTTATAAGTGAATATATAGATATCGGATTCGTTATTCTGTCTTTTACAATAATGCCCCTCCGATATCGTTCGGCGGGGCATATATGGAAACCTTATTTTTTCTTCTCGTCATGAAATGGTTACTGAGCCCAACCGAATAGCGGATAGGTACAGCAACAACAGTTATTTGCAAAAAAGTGCATCATTAGACGTTAATAACTCTTTTCGGCTGCAAAATTACTGCTTTTTTTTGACATATGCAAATAATTCCGAAAAAAGTTGCACATTTCGCAAAAAAGCAGTACCTTTGTAGCCTGAAATTAGAATTATGGACATTTTATCGGAAATACGTCAACCTATAGAGGAAAATTGGCGCGCGTATGAGCGTTTGATGGAACAGAGCCTGCGTGCGGATAACAAACTACAACAGGAAGTACTGAGTTACGTAGGTTCACGCCGCGGCAAACAGCTGCGTCCGTTGATTACATTACTCTCGGCGAAAATATGCAATCCCGTTACCGACAAGACTTTGCGTACGGCTGTTGCGCTGGAGTTGCTCCATACTGCCAGTTTGGTGCATGACGATGTAGTGGATAGTTCGGACACGCGCCGCGGAGTAGCAGCAGTGCATGTCAAATGGACCAACAAAGTGGCGGTGCTCATCGGCGATTATATGCTGGCCAAAGTCATCGGCCTGATAGCGGAGGTACGCAACATCCGCATTTTAGAGATTGTTTCCAACCTGGGCAAGAGCCTCAGTAGCGGAGAATTGCTTCAGTTGCATGTGGGACAATCCATGTGGATTGACGAAGAGCGGTATATACGGGTCATTAACCAAAAGACGGCGCAGTTATTTCAGTCGTGCACGGAAGCCGGCGCAGAGAGTGCGGGCTGTACGCCGCGTCAACGCGCCGCGCTGCGGGAGTACGGACATATGCTCGGGCTTTGTTTCCAAATCAAAGACGACCTCTTCGACTACAGCGATTTGGAGGATATCGGCAAGCCCACGATGAGCGATCTGCGTGACGGCAAAGTGACACTTCCGCTTATTGAAGCGCTGCGCAGGGCTGCCCCCGAAGAGGCGGAGCATATCCGTGAGTTGGGAGAGTTGCTGGCTGCGCACAGCGACCGTGAAGTATCGGCGGACGAGAAACGAATGCTGGAGGAAATCAAATCGTTTGTACTGCGTTACCATGGAGATGCTTATGCCGTGCAGCGCATGAACGAGTGCAAAAAGAAAGCCACGGAAGCACTGTCGGTGTTCCGTGACTCAGAGGAGAAAAAGAGCCTGATTGCGCTACTCGACTACGCCATCAATCGTGTAAGTTAGCAATCAGCATTCAGCTGTCAGCTTTCAGAGTCGATATGAGCAATGAGTTGTTCTCTGATGGCTGAGTTCTGAGGGCTGATAGCTTCTATTACATCTTTCATAAACGCGTTAACGAGCAGTTGGCGCGCTTTTTGTTTGCCAATGCCCCGTTGCTGCATATAGAAAAGCGCTGATTCATCGAGTTGACCTGTGGATGCGCCATGCGTGGCTTTGACATCGTCGGCATAAATCTCCAACTGCGGCTGTGTGCGCATCTGTGCATCTTCGCTCAGCAGGAGATTGCGGTTAGTCTGGTGCGCCTCAGTCTTTTGTGCATCTTGCGCAATCTTCAAATCACCGATAAAATGCCCGCGTGAGGTATCATTCAAGACAAACTTAATGAGTTGGTTGGATGTTCCGCCTCCTACGGCATGCGTCACATGCGTCTCGGTCGTCACCGCGTCATCGCCATGCAAATAGGCGAGCGCGTAAATCTCCGTTTCACATCCTTCACCCGTCTGCTCCACAACTATCGTATTCCTGACGTCCTTAAGGTCCTTAAAGTCCTTAGGGTCTTTAATGTCCTTAGGCACATTCACCACATGTATCTTCACCTGCGAACCCGCCTCTTGCACGATGTGCAGGTCCACCGGTTCGTTCACATACACGCGCTCAAAACGCTCGCCCTTATGCAATACCATCGTAGCCATGTTCTTCGAGTTCAAGAGCCAGGTTTTTGTCGCCTGTCTTGACGATTTTGCCATCCGCCAGCACATGCACAAAATCCGGCACTATATAATCCAACAGGCGCTGGTAGTGGGTAATCACGATGGAGGCGTTCTCCGGCGTTTTCAGTTTGTTCACGCCTTCCGCCACAATGCGCAGCGCATCTATATCCAGGCCGCTGTCCGTCTCATCCAATATAGCCAGACAGGGCTGCAACATAGCCATCTGGAAGATCTCGTTCTTCTTTTTCTCGCCCCCGCTAAAGCCCTCATTCACAGAGCGGTTGTTCAGTTTGTCCGCCAGCTCCAGCATTTTCTTTTTCTCGCGCATCAGCGCCAGAAACTCCTTTGCCGAAAGCGGTTCTTTGCCTTCGTAGGCACGTTTCTCGTTCACCGCGGTACGCATGAAATTGACCATGCTCACGCCGGGTATCTCTACGGGATATTGGAAGCTGAGGAACACGCCCTCACGCGCCCGCACCTCCGGTTCCATGGCCAGCAGATCCTTGCCGTGCAGCAACACCGTTCCCTCGGTTACCTCATACGCCGGATTGCCTGTGAGCACCGCGCTCAGCGTCGATTTGCCGGCGCCGTTCGGCCCCATGATAGCATGCACCTCGCCTTCGTTGATGACGAGATCAACGCCTTTCAGGATCTCCTTGCCGGCAATAGAAGCATGGAGATTTTTTATTTCTAACAATTTGCTCATTTCTTAATAAAAGTAAACTTTTACAACTGGCTCATCACCACCTCGCCTACCGCCTGAAGGGTAGGTTTGCTGATGTTGGTCAGATCATCTTCGCGTGTGTGCCACCAGTGGGGAAAACCTGTGGCGTTGCGTATCTCGTAATGGATGATATCCACGCACGGAATGCCCGCCAGCACATTGACATAATAATGGTCGTCCACTATCGGGTATGCCTGCTGGTTGCTGAAACGCGCGCCGTAGCCCAACTGCTCTGCCGCGTGCCATATTTGCTGCTGGTAGTTCTCGGCGTACTGCGATGAATACATCTCTTTGGGGAATACAGCGTCCGGCGCTCCCACCATATCCAGCACAACGCCAAACTTGTACTTGGCACCCTGCTTCTGACGGCTGTAGTTGGTTGCCCATAATTGCGAACCGAGGCACCATGTGTTCTCCCGCTCTGTTCCCGTGTAGAACTGCGGAGTACCCATATCCTCGCAATCAAAGAAAATGATATCAACCGGCGTTGCCAACGCTGAATCGTTCAACCGTTGCCCCACTTGTCTGGCCACTTCGAGCAGCACCCCTACTCCGCTGGCACCGTCGTTGGCACCGGGCACGTTGTAATAACGGTCGGTGTACTCCTCTTCTTCGTCGCACCAAGGACGTGTGTCATAATGCGCGCCGAGCAGGATCCGCGGACGGTTCATCGTCTCCACTGTATAGAAATGACCTATTATATTGTATATCTGCTGATTGCGTCCGCTGTAGTCCGGCATTTCGCCTTTCTGCAGTTCCACCTCTGCGCCGAAAGCACGCAGCTGCTGAATCAGCCATACCGCGCACGCGCTATGCGCGCTACTATTAGGTACACGCGGTCCGAACGCCATCTGTTGCTCGATATAGCTGTACGCCGAATCAGCAGAGAAAGCCGGCCTCTCCGGGCCCGTTTGCTTCTTGCCCGAACAAGCAGACAAGAGGCAGGCAATGCCTGCCACTAATCCCAAAATATAGATTTTACCTTTCGCCATTCGTCCTTAACCTTTCGTCTTTAACGGATGTTCGCTTCGCTGACAGAAGTATGGTTTTGAATAGCACGGATGGTATCGGCAATCGGTTTGGCGAGACTCTCGATGTGCAGTTTGGAGCAGCAATTGGGGTCCACGGGCAGCGAGTCGGTGCAGACGATCTCCTCCAGCGCGCTGTTCTCGATCTTCTCGCACGCGTTGCCGCTCAGCACGCCATGCGCTACTACGGCGCGAACACTCTTCGCGCCGCCATCACGCATCACCTCGGCGGCCTTGCACAACGTGCCGGCCGTGTCGGCTATGTCGTCAAAAATGACTACATCTTTGCCGTATATATCACCTAAAACCCGGATCTCGGACACTTTGTTGAAATCCGGACGGTTTTTGTAGCATATCACCATCGGTACCTCGCGATCGGTCAAGGTGTGCAGTTTCTTGGCGAAATTGGAGGCACGTTTCGAACCGCCTACATCCGGCGAAGCCACAATCAGTTTTTTCAGATTCAGACTTGCCACATACGGCGCCAGGACGTTCGCGCCGTAGATATGATCCACCGGAATATCAAAGAATCCCTGAATCTGGTCGGCGTGCAGATCGACTGTGATGACGCGGTCGGCTCCGGCTGTCTGGAGCATGTTTGCCACCAGTTTGGCGCCGATAGAGACACGCGGTTTGTCCTTGCGGTCCTGACGCGCCCAGCCGAAATAAGGAATCACAGCCACTACTTTGTAGGCACTGGCACGCTTGGCGGCGTCAATCATCAGCAGCAGCTCCATCAGATTGTCGCTGTTAGGGCAGGTAGGCTGAACCAGATAGACCGACCTTCCGCGAACCGACTCCTCGAAATACGTGCAAAACTCGCCGTCGGAGAAGCGGTCTAAATGGATATTGCCGAGCTGGCATCCCAACTCCTGACAGATACCTTTTGCCAACGCTTCCCCCTTCGAACCGGCAAAAACTTTGAACTGATCACTGTTACACTCTTTCATTGTATTTTGTTTTTGTACCTTATATCTGAATGCAATAAGCCATTACTTCCCCTTTTTCTTCTTTTGCGGATTGTTCAGCTGGATATTGGGCTGCGCCATGAGTTTTTGGAACAGCTCCGACTCGCATTTCAGTCTGCCTCCCGAGAGACGGATAATATCCTCGCGCACGCGACCCATCCCTGCTTCCTGGTCGCGGTTCCATACCAGATTGCGCTGGCGCATACACTGGGCTATATACACCTCCAGCGACTCGCGTTCGTTGCGCTCCTCCATCGTGCAGGCGTATCCGATCATGTCCTGTACGATGCGTCCGTAATTGCGCATCAAGATGGGACTTGTATTTCTGTTCAGTTGTAATGTCATATTATATAGATTTTGGCTTTCCGAATTTAGCATTCAGTTTTCCGACGGCTGACGGCTGACGGCTGACAGCTGAAAGCTGATAGCTTTTTACTTCTCCCTTATCAGATAAATCATCGTCGGGAAGTGGTCGCCGTAGCCGTTCTGCCATACGCCGGCTTTGTGCGTACGCAGCGGCGCTCCTTTGTCCTTGCCTTCCTGCACCGTCAGGAACGGTTTGTTGAACACCTGCGATTTCCAGAACGCCCATCTGCCGCTTTTCTTGTCTTCATTCAGCAGCGGCTCGGAGATGATGATCTGGTCAAACAGGTTCCAGCTGCCGTTGTAGAACAACGTGCCGGTGCCGTTGGAAAGGTGTATCCACATGGTGTTATACCATCCTTGCGGCCCCACTTGCTTCGGTTTCTTGCGGGCTTTGAGCACATCTTTGCAACTATGGTTGTCCGGATCGTCGTTCAGGTCGCCCATGATGATGATTTTCGCTTTCGGCTCTTTCATGTAGATTGAGTCGCAGATATGCATGCACAGCATAGCGGCGGTGTCGCGGCCGGGACGGCTGGACAGCTCGCCTCCGTAACGGCTCGGCCAGTGGTTGGTGATCATGTGTATCTTCTCCGGCTTGCCGTCGCCCATCAGATAGCCCGATACCAGCAACTGCAGACGTGTCTTGATGACTCCGCCGTCCGCATAATGGGCTTTGAGCTCATAGCCTTTGATCGTGGCGGGCTTGAACAGAACGCTGTCATACAGAAATCCCACATCCACACCGCGGCGGTCAGGGCCTTCCAGCAAAATCGGTTTCAACCGGCGTCCGTACTGGCTGTTGGTCTCGGCACAGAGGTCATACAGACAGCCTATGTTCTCCACCTCGGCCACACCGATGCACGCAGCGCCGCGGGGATCGTAGTCCGTACCCAACTGCGAAACGGCATAAGCCATTTTCTTTATCTTGTTCTCGTATTTGTATGACGTCCATTTCATGCCTCCGTCAGGCAAATACTCATAATCGTTCTTCCCCTCGTCATGAATAGTGTCAAACAGGTTCTCCAGGTTGTAAAACGCTATACAGCGGACGTACTGACCGTGCGATTCGTTTGCCTGCGCCTTCATGCCGGTTGCCGTCATCAGTAGCAATGCCGCCAACCAAATCGTTGTGTGTTTCATAGGATTTTTCATTTTCGACTGCAAAATTACTACTTTTTTTTGAAATACACAAGAGTGTTTGTTATTTTGTAAAAAAATTGTTCACAGATTAAACAGATCAAACAAAAAAAAAGACGCCCCCGATAGTTTTATTACTACCGGGAGCCTGATTCTCATAATTTTATTCTTTCTTGCTCTTGTTTTTGCCCTTGGACTTCTGTTTCACAGTCTTTGTAGCAGTCGGTTTGTTAGTATCTTCTGAAGCAGAAACCGTTTCTGCTACAGGAGCCGGAGCTGGAACCGTTTGTTCTACAACCGAAGGAGTTTCGCATTTTTTCTCGTTTCGGCAACTGCCTTTAGAATGATCTGAATGTACATTGATTACATCGCCTGTCGACTGCTGGTACAAATATGGCAGAATTAGATCAGACTGATGCAATAAAAGGTAATTCTCTATCTCTTCGCGAGTGTATTGTTTGATTGTTCCAATATCCTCTAATGGCGTGCGGGCGTTGGTGTATGTACCTGCAAAACCGGTCATTGTAGCTTTATATTTCTTGCGAGCCTTGTGCGCGCGATATTGGATTTCATAAATCGGATCAACCACAATGTCGATTTTGTTCTCTGTGATTGCCATGTAACGAGCATGAGCCATAGCGTCCTCTTTCGTCCGATGCCAATCGGAGGTAGCAGATACACGTTTGGTAAAATCAGCTTTTACGTCAACTATGGTCGGAGTAGCCTGAATGTTCCGACGATTGATAGCCGCGTCGCGACCGCTGTATTGATATATGGTGCAACTCGCAAATAGCATTGCGCAGATTGCTATAGTTAAAATCTTTTTCATAATACGCTCTGTGATTTAGAAATGGAGGGCAACACCCAGTCCGTTTTGATTACTATTCAGCGTTATATCCATACTCTGTGCTTTTTTCGCTCTGTTATAGCGCACTCCTCCGACACTTGCCATAGGAATACCTGCTGCTGCCGTGGCGGCACCTACTCCGATAAATACAAGGCCTGCTATCTCGGCTTCGTAAGTGCGTGCTGAGAATACCATCGGCAGGCCGACTGGCAGACACAAAACGGCGCCTATTACACTAATGCTTATACCGCCATCGCGCAATTGTTTTGCCTTGCGCAAATCCTCGCGCGTATATTGTTTGAACGGACGGGGAGCTATAGGCTGATTCTGAAGCATCAACGACGGAGAGGTTCGGTTTACTATCGGACTTTTTGTGGGAGCCGCAGGGCCGACATCTGATTTGATGTAGTAATTATACACATCGCCGCCGCTGGGGATAGGCTGCTGATAGTAATACGGCAGGAAGCTCGGATCGTACAGCAGTTTATACTTCTCAATGTCCTCAATGGTGTATTTTTTCGACTCGTCCAGCAGATTCTCTTTCTCTTCATACTTTCCTGCAAAACCGATGATGGTTGCGCGGAAGTTCTTTTTAAACTTGAACGGGTTGAACTCAATCTTATAGATGGGGTCCACAACTACATCTATCTGCTCTGCCTCAATACACATAAACTCAGCTTCCGCAATAGCATCTTTGCGTGTAATCTGATAATTGGAAGTGGCCGTCACCTTGTGGTTGTAGTCGATTTGCAACGCTGCACGCTGATTCTTCGTGTCCATCTGACGACGGTTAATTTCTGTTTGACGTGCCGTGAACTGGTACGTCGTACAACTTGCTAAGCTCATACCAAGCAAGATGCACAAGAAAAACGGTAATCTTTTCATGTGAGTAAAAAAATTATGGTTAATAATGTAAATAAGGTTTGTTAATGCAGATAAATATATTCACTTATCTCTGATTCGCTTTGGGGTTTCCGAGCAGGAGCCCATGAAGGGTTCATGAAGCCTCTGTTCTTATCGTTTTCAACTGTCCAAGAGAACACTATTTTGTTATTGTCTGTCACATCCACCCAGCGGTAACTAACTACTGTTTCGTTGGTATAGTAATTGCGCTTGCGAATCAATGTCAGACCATTATGTACGCCACACAAAGGAACTTCCGCAACATAGCCTGATGCATACTGCAGTTGTAGTACACTTGAACCGGTTTTTACATCAAGAAGTGTATATTCATCATCTCTTACCACCCATGCAAAACCATCTGAAGACACATTAGCTCCGTCATAGCGGACAGTTATTGCTTGGACTCCTTCTGTATCAATGTAGCCGTATGACCATGTGCTTGTATAAGTTCCCGTTTTTTCGGAAATGCCTACTACTGCTACACCGTCATTTGAGAATGGATTAACGGAGTTGTAGTATCTGCCCGAAAGCGTTTTTTTATCTTTCACAGAATACAAATACCACTCATAGGGGGATTCTGCATATTGGCTATAATCAACAACTGCAATGATTCCTTTTCCCATATTCTTCATAAACATATAACGCCCGTCTGCAATCACCTCTTCGCCCTTGGTATCAATCAGTGCATAGGTAGGTATACGTCTATTGAGTGTAGATTTGTCAGAGCAAACGACAGCATACCCGTCCACAAACTCATTTGCTTCTTCGTAATATACAGGATCGCCGTTTTTCGTCAATACATTACCTTTTGTGTTCATATAGCCATATACACCGCTTGCTGCTCTATAGACTACCAAACCATCCTTTGACATATCAGACAAATAGCCGTAAACTGGAGGAATCACATAACTAAAATCCGTGTTAATCAGTCCGTAGTTACCATTCAAAGAAGCAACTGCATATCCATAATAAAATGGTCTGGAACTATCTATCGATGCGGTATTCTGCACTTTACCCTGCTTGTCAATAAAGACTGTACGACCATCTATTTGCACTTGTGCGTAACCTGAAGAATAAAAAGAAGAAGCAGCGGAAAATTGCGCGGGTATGACCCATTCTCCATTTTTATTGATGTACCCGTATAAGTCGGCAGAAGAACTATATGCCGGCCATAATTGAGTGGTCGTCGTTGATGGAGTTTCGTTCCCGATTCTGTCAGAACAGGAGTTAAGACTAAACACGGCTGCTACAACTACGACACCTAAAAATTTAATCTTTTTCATTTTTGTAGATGATTAGAATATTTGCCTACTCTTTTTCGGATTTTCGGCTTGCTCCATTTCTAATTGAGGTAATAATAGTTGGTACTACCGGAGGACTTCAACGCCCAGTATTTATAGGACGACACACTTACGCCCATAAATTTTGAACTGGAATTATTGTGTAATCCGTAATACGAACTACCTATTTTAATATACAACTTACTCCCTTTCTGGTACACAGAAACACTTTCTGTCCCTTGTCTGGACACTTTGCTTTGTACTACAGTCAATTTAAGTGCCCTGGAACTCTTTACGTATTCATACGAAGAACTGGAAGAGCCGGAACTGCTCCCGGAATACTCTGGATCATTCGTTGAGCAACCTGTTTGCATCAAAGGGGACACCAACAAAGATAGTAAGATTCCTATTATTAAAATATTGTGTTTCATCGATCGTATTGAATTAATCGTGCCTTTTAGGGCTAAGAATCAATCGTGCCCTTTAGGGCTAAGAATATTACAATTATTGTTAAAGTTTCTTGAACGTGTATTTAACCGTTTCTCCGTCTAAACTCGCAGATAATATGAGAGTTGTGGAAGTCAAAGAAACTGTCATTGGCATAGGGACAAATTGCAGCGTCAACTGGTTGCCTTCCAAGGCCCAAGTGCCGGCATGTTCTTCTCCTGCTCTGGTTATTGAAACAAGCACTTTGTGATCCTTGGTAAACTCCCATACCTGGCTCACGTCGTCATAGTCCGAGTCTGTAATTACAACCCCACCCTCTTGAATAGACACTAATTGCCAACGACCGATGATACTGGTTTCGGTTACTGCTTGATTGCAACTGGTAAAACCTACCATCGCTAATACGCTGATGATTACGAGAAATACTTTTTTCATTTTAATAAAGATTGTTTGTGGGAGCCGGGTTCCGCAACAGCCCGTAAATAAAAAGAGAAAGCGTGGAACCTTATCGCTGCTTATTCCTTTTTACGAGGCTCTGGTAAACCTTTTTCCCAAGAATAAGCAATAACGTCCACGCCGACATGTATAGTTTCGCCCTATGGGCGCTATATACATATCCGAGGACGTCTATTGCACTCTCTTGTTTTGGGTTGGTGAAATTTTCCGGATTTCGTGATACCAAAACAAGCGTCAATAAACGCCTTTTTTTATGTCTGCAAAGATTCGCGAAAGGGCCTTAATAAGCGGGCAGACTCTATGTTTTTCAGGTGAGCAGACACCCGCCCGCACTCCCCGACGTGAACCATTACGGCTGCAAAATTACAACAAAAATTGCACATACGCAAGAAAATGAACAACTTTTTTTGTTTTGTAGCGATATATCGCGTGTTTAAGGGGACAGGCTGCCTATGGGAGCTTGCTCGCGGATAGGTGCTATGGTCGCTCATACAGAAGTCCGAAAATACAACAAAAATCACATATATGCTCGCACGCGCGCATTTTTTTTTGCAAAATATTTGCATATTCCATTTTTTTTGTGTATCTTTGTACTCGATTTACAAAAACCCGTCCCACCCACCGCTACACTCACCCTCGCCTGCCCTCCGCTATTGCCCTTCACTACTATCCTCCATCCTACCCACCGTCCTGCCCTCCATCCTACCCACCGCATGGCGCATTAATGCGGCATCATCACCCTCATTACATCAGCCCTGCATCAGAGGCGCATTAGAGGCACTTCGGACCAATCCTAGACTTTATCTTTTCTAACAACCTACAACCTGTTAATTTACAACCATTTACGAACTATGCCAAAACACCTTAAAACAAAGATTATCGATGCTTTGGAAGCCTCGTGTGCCACTTTTGTGTCACTCCCGCCTTCAGCCACACCTCATGTCCCGACCGTACGCTATCTGACCTTCTGCGAGGGCATTAACACCGTACGCCAAGCCATAGGCTCTTACGCCGACGGACGCAGACTCAGAAAACGGATTGTCGTACGCCCCTCACGCCACCGTCAGGGGCTCCACGAACTATACACCTACCACTTCCCCAAGACCTGGTCAGCCGCCTGTGTTACCAACCGCCAACTCATCAAAACTGCCCAACAAATAGCTCATTCC
>JAFVDD010000002.1 GCA_017478725.1 Paludibacteraceae bacterium | reverse complement strand
GATACCCATAAAATCCGCGGCGCAATAGAACGTGTGCAGCCACAGCGGGTACGGTCCTACTTTCTCTTTCTCGGTCAGATAAATCGGAATGATGTACACCAGCATGCCGAAGATAACTGCCAAGCCGACAGCGATCCATGCGCCGACCCAACCGTCGGCACCGATACTCAGATGGTCAATAAAATCTTGCGGGCTCACATCGCTTTGCGGGTAACCCGAAGTCAGTCTTTCAAAAATGTTCATGATAGTATTAATTTGGTTGTTATTTGATTGTTGATTAGTTTACTCCTCTATAATATACGCATCCACTATTTCGGCGTAGAAAGCGGTGTGGTTAGCAGTTTCCATGGTGTAGAAACGGCGTTTGATCTCGCCGCCGATCTGTTGGTCCTCCTGTTGCTGGCTGTATAGCACGCGACACTCCAGCGTCAGCGGAAACTCCTTGATCCCCGGCACAGAGATGATATTCGGCTCCACGAGCGTCACGCCCGACGCGGCTATCTTATCCATATCTCTGCCGGACTTGCTGCCGAGCAAACCCAATGCCTTGCGCGGGAAATCGCCCACCGGCACATTGATGGTGAACTCGCCGTTGCCCTGCAGCATCTCATGTGTGAAACGGCATGTGCGCACATAAGCCACGAAGACAGGTTTCTCCCATTCCACGCCAATAGTGCCCCAGCCGATAGCCATCGAGTTCACTTTGTCGCCCACTTTGGTCGTCAGTAAGATCCCCGGCCGCATCGCCTTGATAATCTGTCCTGCGTATTCGCAGATGTCAATCTTTCGTTTTGTCATATCTCAGTATTCAGTTTAACCATTTTGTAGCATTCTTTCCAGTGCCGCCACGGCGCTGGTCAGGTCCTCCTCAAACCGCGAATGTGCTTTCAGAAAATCCTCTCTGCCGCCGGAAAGGGCATCCAGCAATTCCCTGTTCATTTCATCCGCATAGGACGCAACGGCATACTCAATATCCTCGCGCTGCCAACCGAGCGACGAATGAATATACACGTTCCGCTTCTGGTGCAGAAAACTATAGGCAATCTCTATGCTTTCTTTCGGTATCATGCGTCGTAGCCGATGGGGCGGAATTGTTGCTGTTCCTGGCTCCAGACAAAGCCGTGCGCGAAGAGGTAGTCCTTTATCTGTTCCGGCTCTTGGTTGAACGCATAACAAAGCGCTTCGAGCGAGTCGAACTCTTCATCCCGCAGGAGCATGTTCACGCTCGAAACGAGTATCGCTGGGTCTTTAGGCAAGTAATCCATTGGTCTTTGCAACTATTAATTATTGTTCACATTCTTGTCGTACCACTCTCGGCATAGCTGGCGAAGACGCGCCTCGTCGCGGATGATAGCACGCAGGTTCTTAAGCCCCTGCACATTGCGTTCGCTGTTGAGCCACAGATGCATGTATCCGCCTTCGGCGTATTTCTCCAGCAGATGTTCGTAACTCCGCTGATAAAGCGTCTCAAAACTTGCTTCCGGCAGAAGCTTCTTGCTATATGCCATCGTTCGCCGGATCACCGTCTCCGGGTCAATCTGCCTATCCGCTTCCGCCACTATCGCGCCGTAAATAGTGCGCGGCGGGTTCTTGGAACTGGCGCGGTGATCCTCCACCGCGTCACGCATGACAAGCAACTGTTCTTCCGTAAACCATTCTCTCAACCGCTCGTCCGCCAACAGGATCTTGCCCGAATGGATATGATGCGTGTCGCGGTCATATCGCAGCCCGAGGTCATGATACGCGGCAATCGTGTACGCCATCTGTTCGTCGGCTCCATGCTCACGCGCCAGTTTCAGACTCTCGTCTATCACCGTCTGCGCATGGTCGCGCCTGTGTCCGCCGTCAAAGGCATCGTATTGCGGCAGAATCGTCTGTTCGATATATTGTTGGAGTGAATCGGGTATCATTTATACTATATTTTATTTTTCGTACAACTCAATGGGCAGATTGTCCGGGTCCGAGAAAAAGAGGAATCTTTTGCCGGTGTATTCGTCCACGCGGACAGGCTGACAGGCGATGTTATGCGAAGCAAGAAATTGCTCCGCTTTCTGAATATCGTCCACTTCGAATGCCAAATGGCGCAAGCCTGCCGCCTCCGGGTATGACGGACGCGCCGGAGGGGACGGAAAGGAAAACAGTTCCAATACATATTCGTCACCCAGTGCCAGATCCGCCTTCCATGACTGCCGTTCCGCGCGGTAGTGCTCCGCCAGCAAGCGCAGCCCGAGCAATTCGCAATAGAACCGCTTGCTGCGTTCGTAATCCGAGCAAATAACGGCAATATGATGCACTTTATTAAGTTTCATAAGATTAGTATTATATCAAATCGCTCACTTCCAATGGTACGTAGTCAATCAGGTCTTGCGGGGCAAGGCGGAGCTGCATGCCGCGCTGGCCGGCAGAGACGTAAATCTTTTCGTGCAGCAGACAAGTCTCGTCGATATACGACGGAAAGGGCTTTTTCATCCCTATCGGGCAACAGCCGCCGCGGATATAACCGGTAAGCGGCAGCAGTTCTTTCTGCGGGATAGGCTTGCACGCCTTGTTGCCGCTGGCACGAGCGGCTTTCTTCAGGTCCACCTCGCAAGCACCGGGCACGACGCACACAAAATGTCTCACCTTGTCGCCCTCCAGCACAATGGTCTTGAATACGGTGTCGATGTCCTCACCCAACTCCTCCGCCACATGCGTCGCGCTGAGGTCAGACTCATCCACGGCATACTCAATCAACTCGTACGCTATCCCTGCCGCATCGAGCAACCTGCACACATTCGTTTTCTGTATCTTCTGTGACATTAGTGTATCTTTTCCGTTAGTGTATCTTTTGAGCCATTAGTGTATCTTCTGAGCCATTAGTCTTGTCTTCTTGCGCAATCCTGCGCAAAGGTACAACAAATATTTGGAATACGCAAGATTTTGCAAATAGAAAATTTTCTTTATGCCCTGAACCATTCAGCTGCTGGTATTATCTGAATGGTACGTCCGTTCCACTCCAGCATGCGTTTCTCGTTGTAGGTTAGTACATACAGCTCTTCACAATGCAGTTCATCTGCTGCCTCGACGAGTGCACTGCACTCGCGACGGATAGTTTTCTCTGCGCTCATCTCATAACTGACTTGAACCAACTGCTTGACGTGATTATGTTCTCGAAGTACAAAATCTATTTCCTTATCATTGCGGGTGCGATAATAAAACATAGACTGCTCCGTGTTATACCCTTTTCGCAGTAGGTTGACGAACACTTGGTTTTCCTGAAGGCGCCCAAAATTATCGCTTGTAGAGAAGGCTTTCGCTGTCACAAACCCGTTATCAACCACATAGATTTTCTTGGGCGCGTTTTTCATCAGTTTAAGTTTGTTGTTGAACCGGGGCAGATAATAGAACAGGAATGGTTCGTGCAGATATCCCATAAATTTCTGGGTGGTATTAACGCTTTTGAGATTAAGCGCATCAGTTATATCGTTGGCGCTGAGCGGGTTGCAGAAGTTACTTAAAAGATACAGCGCCATGTTGTTAATCGCTTCGGTATTGCGAATCTTATGCCGCCGCACGATATCTTTCCATATAATGGAGTCAAAGAGTGTGCTCAAGTAAGTAGCCGCTAAAGATCGTGCAGCTATCGTTTCAGGATAACCTCCGTTGCGCAGGTAGTCTTCTGCCAGAACGATGGCTTCGTTTTGCTGTTCAGGAAGGATGTCATTAAGGTTCATATGATGCCATTCAAAGAACTCCGCCAAACTGAATGGCAGCATCTCCAGTGGTAGATACTTGCCTGTTAGCACAGTCGCCATCTCGCTTGATAGCATATTGGCATTGCTTCCGGTTATAACAAGGTTCTTTCCGCGACGGAAGAGTTCCGTCACCCAGACATCCCAATGAGGTAAGTTTTGAACTTCATCCAAGAGCAGGTAATCATAATTGGGATAAATCTCGTCTAAGAGGCGCATTACCAAGTCAGCATTCCAATTGTCGCGCAGTTCCTGCTTGTCAAAGTTAAGGTACGCGAAATTTTTGTCGCGTAACATAAGCAAGGCTTGTGTCGATTTGCCGACACGCCGCGGGCCGGTTATCAACTTGATAAGATGACTTTGTAATAAGTCGTTGGTGTTGACCGCTGTATGACGAGCGATGTAGTTCTGCGCTAACAGATCGTCGCGCTCTTTGCGTTGCGAAAGAAGAATTGTTTTCATTGCCTACGATTAAAATCCGCTGCAAAGATACTACTTTTTATGCAATTATGCAAATTTATTGCACAAAAAATACACTTTTTTATGCAGTATAATAAAAGTATTGCACAAAACATCCCGCTCTCTTGCCCTTTTAGCCTCTCTCCGTTTGCAAAGTATTGGCACTTTCGCCCCCCCCCGAGATGTCGCCCTCTTAACGAGTATCTATTCTATTTCACCTCATGCCCTTGCAACGTATACGATCTTGTCTCCACATGGAGGATGCGTTCTTAATCAGCGTATCTTGCGCTACTCTTGCACATCCCTTGGATTAGTTTGCGGAAATTGCCGATTATTAATATTTCAGTTGTTCCTCACATGACCAAATAATGACGGTCAATCAGCATATCTCAAGCAACTCTCGAGCATCTTCGAAGCAACTCTTGCAAAATGTACTATTGTTAAGATTTGACGCTTTGTTTACTTCTGATTTTGTTACTCTATCCTCTCGTGTCTTTCCCGTATCTGTCTCGAACGCGGCAGGTAAGCGAAAAAGAGGATGATAATTAAGGAAAGCGGACAGCCGTTTGGCGCTGCCCGATAATCCTATAGGGTTGCTATACCCTTGGTATACCCTTACTTGACCTCTTGTCCTTGCAGGGTATAGGTTTTATCGCCGCGGAGGATGTAGCCAATAATCTTTCCACATGAGTGCTTGGGCAGTGGAAATACCATATAAGGTGCAGTACTGTTGCAACTGGTCTTGCGTGTATGAGACTCCGAG